>JBFEUX010000009.1:0-27688 GCA_041547255.1 Bacteriovoracaceae bacterium | reverse complement strand
TGAAGCACGAAACGCTATTGGAAAAGTCGGCCCAGATACATTACCTGTGAAAAACATGCTTGAAAAAAT
The DNA here is from genome assembly GCA_041547255.1 of Bacteriovoracaceae bacterium. Classification (GTDB taxonomy): domain Bacteria; phylum Bdellovibrionota; class Bacteriovoracia; order Bacteriovoracales; family Bacteriovoracaceae. The sequence goes on along the minus strand of JBFEUX010000009.1, from coordinate 27,619 downwards.
TGGCTTCCAATACACTAATGAAGTCGACCCTTTTGATGGAGGGCCGCACTATCGCTGTAAATTAAATGATATCCTGCCTATAAAAAATTCCTTTGAGAAGGAATTAATACTTTCCGAAAACGTAGAAACTGATGAAGAATTTATTGTAAGCTTTAAAAGTGAAGAGCACCCATTTATCGCGGTTAAAACTCCTGCTAAATTCCATGGGGAACATGGTATTATTCTTCCAGCCAGAATTACCGAAGAATTTAATCTAAACAATGGTGATATCATTCAAGGAATACCATTTTAAGTTACGACTTAATAATGGCGTTTATTAAGTAGAATTCCTTTCAGATCTTTTGAGCTATTTTCTTCTTCCAAAAGATCATCATCATTCATGTCATGGAATTCTTGTGCAGCATTTGATTGATAAGATTTAAAAGCAACTTGCTCAATCAATCTTTTCTTGGAAGACTTTAGCTTTTCTCTTTCTTTTAATAAAAAAACCGTTGCTGAATCTTTCTTGGCATTCTCTTTTTTAAGCCTCTCCTCTTCAATTGCTCGAATACTTTTTGCAGAGAGGATTCCTAAAGATTCCAGTTCACCTGATTCACCTGACAAGCTTGAATGTTGTGAATGCTTTTTCTCTTGCTGCCTTAAAGCAGTTTCTGGTTCCTGCTTTACTTCCTCGACCTTAAGCTTATGCAAAGGAATAATCTCAGCCTGATGCTCCTTAGGAAACTCTGTCTCCTGCTTGGCAGAGCGTTGGCTTACTTGGTCCTCTTGATGCCCTTCAGAGGCAAATTCCTCACCACCAGAGGCCATAGGCAAAGACTCATTTACCTTAGCTTCCTCTTCACGGACAATATATTTATCGATTTCATCTGGGCTCAAGAGTCTAAATATAGACATGATTTGCGAACCAATTGGACCTAGCATATTACCTCGTATTAAGATCTTCTTACTCTCTATTATATCGGTTTTCCGAGCAAAATACTTTAGTATTATCATTTGCCAGAATGTGATTTCAACAACTTGTAGCGTAAAATTCTATTTCTAAAATAAAATTCTAGACAGTTAGCAAATTTGGCTTTATAAACTTATTTACTTAAGATTACTGGAATGTGGCGCAGTTGGTTAGCGCAGTAGACTGTTAATCTATTGGTCGTCGGTTCGAGTCCGACCATTCCAGCCATTTTTTTTAAGTACTAAAAAGCCCTGTTTAACCCACAGGGCTTTTTTATTTCTTTAAATATCCAATAAATTTTTAATTAAGATTGAGTAGCATGGACTGCATTTCATTAGCGGGCATTAGATCGCCCTTTTTACTTGCGACCTCAATTCCGCGGGCAAGGATATGTTTGGCTTCTTCTTTTTTTTCTGCCTTAACCAGCACCTTACTTAGGCCCAAAAGTGCTGCTGAATACTTTGGGTCTGTTTGCAAAGCGCGCTTGAAATATTTTTCTGCTCGAAGATAATTATCGCGAGCAAGTTCGATTTCTCCCATGCCATTATTTGCCATGGCATCTTCATAATCCATTTCGAGAACTTCTTTGAACATAGAAATTCTTTTGGCCAGGTCTGCTTCTCTTATCTGCTGTTGTTCTTCTTCTCTTTTTTTTCTTTCCGCTTCATCACCTAATAACTTAAAATTTAAAACAGTGGCATCTGCTTTGTATTTTTCAGCAGTTTCAATATTTCCTAGCTTCATATGATAAAGAGATAAATTGGTGAGGGCCATCATACAATCAGGATTAATCGAGCCAAGCTTTTCCATCAAAGCAATTGCCGTTTTATAATCACCTAGGCGTCCATGCAGCACACCTAAGCTTTCATAGGCATCTTCAAAATCCGGTTTTATCTCAATGGCCTTTTCAAAATATTTAACCGCTTGTTGATAATCTTCAGTGTGGAAGCTTTCCATGGCCATATCATATAGCTCTACAGCGAGATCTGATTTATCTAAATCAAGGTATGGATATAAATGAACGGTGCCTTCCAGTTGTTTCCCATCACACTCAAAAGCTAATTTATAGTTTTCAATTCTATACTCTCTTAAAGTCGCTACTTGTAGATAGGTCTTGTTTTGGTACTGCAATTGAGAGTTAATTGTCCCTATTTTCTTATTATTTTTTGTTATAACTTTATTTTCGAGATTTATAAGTTGTGTAAGCTCAACTAGAACCGGTTTATAGGCAGCACCTCTTCGAGAGTTTATTTTGGAAACTGTTTCTTGCCCTAAATAACAGCCTTTATGATAATCAACCGACAGTTCATCATATAGCGTATTATTAATCAACTCACCTGTTTTCACTTCTTCACCTAAAGTGGGAACTCCCATAAACATTTTTAGATATCTAAATTTTTCATGTTCAACTGACTCGGCATCTTGAGCAGAATCAAATAGATCTATGGATTCATGATGAAAGAAGTAGCGTCCTATAAACTGGCCTTTATCTGAGTTAATTGTCAGATAAGCATACTTAGAGACAGTTTCTATTTCAAATTCTTCTGATATATGAAATTTTTCAATCCGCTCAATCGTTTGATCTAAAAATGGCGCGGGTAGTATTAGATAAAAGGTTTTATCGTCTTCTTTTACTAGAATAAACGATGAGACAATTTTACCGGCCAGATTTAAAAGTGAACTCCAATGAAAAGTATTACTTCCCATGGAAGTTACATTATTAGTAGTTTGTGTATTTAAAAATACTGCGGCATCTGGTCCGTGAATTTTAATAACTTTTTGAGTTAATTCAAATTGATATGGGTTTAGACGGAGGTCTTCTAAAAAAACACTCATAAATTATACTGAAAAAGATTCGCCACAACCACATGTGTTCGTCGCGTTTGGATTCTCAAAAACAAAACCTTTACCGTTTAGGCCGTCTTGGAAATCAAGAATTACGTCTTTTAAATAAATTGAAGACTTTGGATCGATTAAAATTTTAATCTTTTCATGAGTAATAATATTATCCTTTTCTTTTTCTTCCGAGAACTCGATTTTATATTGTAAACCAGAACAACCACCACCTACAACAGCGAGCCTTAAGCCTTTATTTTCGCCCGGATTTTCACTCTCAAATATGCCCTTAATTTTATTTAGAGCTTGATCGGTTATTTTTATTATATTATTTATGGCCATTTTTTTACCCTCGCGCTTTATTATATCAGATATTTACGTTAAATAAGCTTGTTATTAACTTATTTTATTTATAATTTCAATTTATTTCAATTTTTTGCCATTCCGGTTTATAATAAATTCATAGGCTTATATTATGAAACTATATCATTATGTTCATTGTCCCTTTTGTGTAAGAGTCCGGATGGCCTGCGGCCATTTAAATATACCATTTCAGTCTAATGTGCTTCCCTACAATGATGAGGAAACTCCACTCAGTCTTACTGGGGTTAAAATGTTACCCATTACTGAAATTGATGGAACTCCCATGAATGAAAGTTTGGATATTATAGAAAAGATCGACACGGATAATACATTTCATATGGCCGAATTAAAAAAAGAGTATGCATCATTAGAAGAATTACTCGATCGAATTGGAAGAGATGTTCACTCCCTTGCGATGCCATACTGGATCTGGACACCCGAGTTTAATGAACAATCAAGAAAATATTTTCAAAACAAAAAAGAGAAAAAGCGAGGTCCATTCAAAGACCTTGTTCATAATAAGAATAAATTTATAACTAATTTAAATGAAACACTCGCTATTATAGAAACTAAGCTTACACCCTATTTTGAAAATGAAGTTTTTTCTATCAAGGATATTCTGATTGCCGCCCATCTTTGGGGAATGTACGTTGTGCCAGAGTTTCAGTTTTCTGTAAAAATGCATCATTATTTACAGGATGTCGCACGAATTTGTCATTTTAACTACCACGAAGATTTTTGGAGATAAATGGAAGCGCACTTTATAGTATTAGTTGAAAACAAGAAACCTAAAAAGTTCAAACTTCGCAATAATGAGTTTGTGATTTTAGGAAGAGATACTAATAAGTGCCAGGTTCCACTTAGTGATGACACTAGTTCATCCAAACATTGTAAAATTTCAATTATAGACCATGAAGTATTTGTAGAAGATTTAGATTCTAAAAATGGTGTCTTTTTAAATGGAGTAAGAGTTCTCAAGCAAAGGTTCTATATAAATGATAAAATAAAGTTTGGTAAAACAACTATCTACTTAAACCCTAAGCGCATGGATCAAGAATCAATTAAAGTGTGTACTTATGGCGATGGTACTAAACAAAGAAACCTTAACGATTTTACATTTGAATTGGCTGCATCAATTAAACCAGGTGCATCCGAATATGATTTTTACAGTAATAAGGCTCAAAAAAATGTTGGCCGTGGAAACCGATACTCTTCAAATCTTTCACTGCAAGGAGAGAAAAGAACATCACAAAAAGACCAGCAATCTGCGAATAGACAGCGATCTATTAGCAACGCCAAACCAATTTCCAGAGCGAAACTAAACTTTTTAAAAAACATAGCTAATTTAATCGATATCACTATTACTCTTTTTTGTTTTAAACTAATAATTGAAACTTTCCGCCTTTTCTCTTCCCACTTAGATGAAATAGCATCAAGGACTGGGCTCATAAAATTTCTTTTTCACTCTGATATGATTGCTTATACAGCCGGAATCGTTATTGTATGTATTTTAATTTATCGAACACTACGAAGACTAACTGATGGATCACCAGGTCAGAGAATTACTAATATCACTGCCTATAAAGGTTAATTCGATGTCGCCTGCCAAATTTCATCAGAAATTTTAAATTTAAAATTACTATAGCGGGCCACCACAAAGAGATAATCAGATAATCTATTCAGTAGCTTTAAAGCATTTTCTGGGGCTTCATTTCCTAGCTCTCTAAAATCCACCATTGAGCGCTCAACTCGGCGGCAAACAGTTCTGGCCACATGAGAAAAACACGCGATATTCGTGCCGCCAGGAAGTATAAATGATTTCAATTTAGGCATTTCATTATCTAGGAAATCAAGACTTTCTTCCATCTCACTGAGAATAGTAGAACCTACTGCTGGTAATTGATATTTTTCCCAAAGTTCTGACTCACATGCTAACCTCGAGCCAAGGTTAAAAAGTTCATGCTGAACTTTACTTAAAATATTGATGATATTTTCAAAGGCAGTTGGTTGCACTTTTAAATAGTGAATCACAACTCCCAAGTTCGAATTTAATTCATCAACTTCGCCATAAAGATCTATTCTCTGGTTTGACTTCAGTACTCTTTTACCACTCACCAGAGATGTCTCTCCTGAGTCACCTGTCTTTGTGTATAAGCTTGATTTGGCCATATTACATATTCCTACTATACTTTCCGACGACTTCATATAGAGCTTCGGTAATTTGTCCCAAGCTGCAGTATTGAACAGCTTCCAAAAGCTTTTCAAAAATATTCTCATCCCTCAAAGCGGCTTCTTGAATTGCTTTTAATTGAATCTGTGCTTGTTCTTTATTTGTTTGCTGAAAACTAACTAGCCTATCAATCTGATCTTGTTTTTCTTGATCACTCGACCTAGATAATTCAATTTCTTGATTCATCTGTTCTTCGATATTATCTGCGATATAAGTATTTACACCTATAATTGGTAGCTTTCCAGAGTCTTTTAAGGACTCATAATGAAGAGACTCTTCTTGGATTTTTGATCTTTGGTACATACTTTCCATCGCGCCTAAAACACCACCCTTATCGGAAATTCGTTCAAATTCTTGCAACAAAGCCTCTTCCACGATTTCGCATAGCTCACTAACAATAAACGATCCTTGTAATGGGTTATCTGTTTTATTTAAACCAAATTCGCGATTAATAATCATTTGAATCGCCATTGCTCTTCTTACAGATTCTTCCGTTGGTGTAGTTATGGCCTCATCATAGGCATTAGTATGTAATGAATTACAATTATCACTTAAAGCAAGAAAAGCCTGTAGGGTTGTTCTAATGTCATTGAAATCAATTTCTTGTGCATGTAACGATCTACCCGAAGTCTGAATATGATACTTTAGCTTTTGTGACTTATCATTAGCGCCATACCGATCTCTCATCACTACGGCCCACACTTTTCTTGCAACTCTTCCTATCACAGTATATTCAGGGTCTAATCCATTTGAGAAAAAGTACGAAAGACTGCTGGCAAACTCGTCTATCTTAAGCCCACGGCTCAAATAATATTCAACATAAGTAAATCCATTAGATAGTGTTAAAGCAAGTTGGGTAATGGGGTTGGCCCCAGCCTCTGCAATATGATAGCCAGATATTGATACTGCATAGTAATTTTTAATCAGGTTTTTACAGAAGAACTCTTGCACGTCTCCCATAAGCTTCAAAGAGAATTCCAGAGAAAAAATACAGGTGTTTTGTGCTTGATCCTCTTTAAGAATATCAGCTTGCACTGTACCTCTTACCTTTTGCATAACTTCGATTCTCTTAGCTGGATCTTTTCTCTCTTCAGCACTTAGAGTTTGATTTATGGCCGTATTCATATACATGGCCAACATAATAGGTGCTGGACCATTTATAGTCATTGATACCGATGTATTAGGCGCTGTAAGATCAAAGCCGTCAAACAAGTCGCGCATATCATCTAAAGTCGCGATGGATACACCTGCTTCACCAATTTTCCCAAAGATATCTGGACGCTGGTCCGGATCCTGGCCATATAATGTTACAGAATCGAATGCCGTAGATAACCTTTTTGCGTTATCATTGGCCGATAAATAGTGAAATCTTTTATTCGTTCGCTTTGGTCCACCTTCGCCTGCAAACATTCTCTTTGGATCTTCATCGTTACGCTTAAACGGAAAAATTCCCGCAGCATAAGGAAAAAATCCTGGTAAATTTTCATTACGAACAAAGTTTATTTTATCTGCCAGACTTTTGTATCTTGGAGTGCCAACCTTAGATATCGTCTGCATTGAAAGTGATTGATACTTTGTTGGAACCTTAATTGTTTTATTTCTTACCTGATATTGAAATTCACCTAATTTATATTGCGTGGCTGTTTCCTCAAATTGTTTAATCGCGGTATGAGTTTCCCTATCAATCTTACTGTCTAGCTCTTTAACTTTGGCCAACAATTCTTCTTTAGCACTGCCATCTGCGATCAATTCAGCTGCACGTTTACATGACTCGTAGTCAGTATAGATATCCACTAGTTCTTCTGTCTTTTTATTGTATGACCTTACTGTTTCAGCAATATCCCTTAAATAATTTATCTGACTAGGAGGAATAATAGATTCTTTTGTTTTAGGTTCTCTCTCTTCTGCCAAAGCAATCAGCTCTTCTTTAACTGTTAAGGACAATTCATTCGCAATAAATTTAAATAATGAATTAACGCCTTTATCGTTATATTTAGATGCCATCGTTCCAAATATTGGCAGGTCCTTATCTTCAGGGCTTCCCGGATGTCCTACAAACAATTGATGGTTGCGACGATATTGTTTTCTAATATCCCTAAGGGCATCTTCTGAGCGAGGTTTTTCAAATTTATTAACAACGACAAAGTCTGCAGACTCCAGCATTTCTATTTTTTCTAATTGTGATTGAGCCCCAAATTCAGGAGTCATTATATAACCACACTTGTCAGCGACAGTTGTAATTTCATCTGAAGCCTGACCAATACCAGACGTTTCCACGATGATAAGATCAAATTTTTGAGACTTTAAAAATTTCACGACATTGGTTATCTGTGGAGAAAGTTCCGTCTTTGAGTTTCTGGTGGCCAGCGATCTTATAAAAAAGTTATCACAGAACGCACTACCCAAGCGAATACGATCACCTAATAGTGCCCCTTGTGTTTTTTTCTTGGTTGGATCAACACTTACCAGCGCTATATTCATTTCAGGATAGTAGCGATTAAAACGCAATAGTAACTCATCAATCAGAGATGATTTACCAGCACCACCAGTTCCTGTAATACCAAGTACTGGAGTATTCTTTTCCTTTACGGAAAAGGGAAGCTCTCCCTTATCTTCAATATAGGTAATGACTTTTGAAATACTTAAATTATCCAAACTCGAATTAGTTGCCAATGTTTCAAAATTAACATCACCAATTGTTGAGTGCTTAGCCTTTTCAATCATATCATCTATGATCCCTTCTAAGCCAAGTTTCATCCCATCTTGTGGACTGTATAAACGAGTTATCCCTGCCTCGTGTAGAGCTGCAATTTCTTTTGGAGTGATAACTCCACCTCCGCCACCAAAAATTCTTATATTTTTAGCGCCAGCCTTATCTAACAACTCCCTTACATATTTAAAGTATTCATTGTGCCCGCCTTGATAAGAGCTTATGGCCACAGCTTGCGCATCTTCACTAATAGCTGCATCAACAACTTCTTTAGCACTTCTATTGTGTCCAAGGTGAATGACCTCTACCCCTTTAGATTGCAATAATCTTCTCATGATATTGATAGATACATCATGGCCATCGAATAGAGATGCCGCCGTCACAAAGCGTAATTTTGACTCCATTAAATTCCTCTCTCAAAATGAAACATTTTTGTAAAGAAATTCATACCATAGTTAAGGAATCACGGCAAAAAACTAAGGGTTCTGGCGCTTATCGCCCCGATAAGATTGGCTTGAAGGATATTGCTGCAATGCAACTCAATAGCAAGAACAAGGAAATAAACTGTGAGGTGGAAAGGTTCCAAAAGTAGAGTCCCCTAATATCATCACCTCTATAAAACTCGAGAACAAACCTTACAATTGAATAGTACACGATATAAAAGCATATCACCGAACGTCCGGTAATTAATCTTCTCCATAAAATCACAGCTAAAATGGCCAAAGCAAGCGATTCATATAGTTGAACTGGATGTCTAAATCCGCCGTGCATTTGTATGGCCCATGGTAAGTCACAATGAGATCCATAACAGCATCCCGCCAAGAAACATGCTAATCTCCCCAAAGCATGAGAAATTGCCAACACAGGTGCCACAAAGGCAAAGTCCTTAATGGTTTTGTTATAAAGTTTAACGTAGCTAAGTATGACGATACCACCACCAATGGCGCCACCATAAAACACAAAACCACCACCAAACCAAAAACCGCTAGAACGCATAACCTTATTTATTAGATTATCTTCAAGAGTAAGTAGAAAAGTGAGCTTAGCTCCTATCCAAGCTCCTAAAAAAATCAGAACGAATAATATATTAAATTTGGGTAGAGTTATATTCAGAGTTCTTAATAGTTTTTTTGATATAAAATAACTTAAGGCCCAGATAATACCTAATAACAAAGGATAGCTTTGAAATTGAATACTACCAATCCAAAAGGTTGGTAACATTTATGAAATACTCCCACTGGAATCAGCTACCTGTTTTTTCTTAAAATGATTATAAAAATAATCTATTATAATTAATCCTGCCGCGATAGTAACTGCAGAGTCTGCAATATTAAAAATTGCAAAATACCATGGATCTAGCTTAAGCCCAAGCATAGTAAATCCATTATGATAAACCGATATAAAGTCGACAACATAATCTAAACGTATTCGATCGATAACATTTCCTGCTCCACCACCTATAATCAAGGCATAGGCGTACTTCATTATCTTGTGCTCTTTATCACTGTAAAGTAAGTAGATAAGTACAAAACCTATAACCACAGGCAGTACTTTAAACAGTACAAGTCTTATTTCATCAGAAAACAAGCTTCCAAAGCTGAAGGCTGCACCTTTATTGTGGACATAGGTAAATTTTAGGAAGCCTTCAATGACTTGATAACTCTCACCCATATGAAAATTATGGCTAACATAATATTTTGTCCACTGGTCAAATAAAATAACAAATATGGCGATGGCCCAAAATGGCAATGCCTCTAATGTTTTCTCTTTAGTAAAAATCTTTAGGATTGATTTCATATTTTTCAATTTTTCTTAAAAGGGTTTTCTTGGGAATATTAGCATTTAATGCTGTTTGATTAATTTTTCCTTTATTTAGTTTAAGCGCTTGAACAATAAATTCTTCTTCAAATTTATCTTTAGCAGTCTGAAAATCAAGTTTGACTTCACCAGCTTCTTTCGTTGCAAAAATAAATTGATAGTCGTCACTTAATCCTTCAGCTCTTTCTTCATTTAATATGGAGTCTTGGATGCCCTTGAAGTCTATTCTTGCATCATTCGATTCCGCTTCATTATCAGTTTCACTTTCTCCCGTTTTAATCTTTGGAGGTAATGAGTCATAAGTCAGCTGATCATTTGATTCCATAATAAAAGCATGTTCAATGGAATTTCGTAGTTCACGAATATTTCCTGGCCACGAGTAAGCTTGCATTGCTGTCATTGCTTCCGGTGAAGCTCCTTTAATCTCTAGACCATGTATATTATTGAAGTAATCGATATAATAATTCACCAAGTGAGGTATATCCGTATTTCTATCTCTTAGAGGTGGCAAATATACTGGCAATACATTTAACCTATAAAATAAATCCTCTCTAAAGCGACCATCCTTTATCATTTCTTCAAATGGTTGGTGTGAGGCAGCGATAATTCTCACATCAGATGTTATCTCGCGGTTAGAACCTACCGGAGTAAACTTCTTCTCCTGTAAAACTCGTAAAAGCTTAACTTGCATGGTAGCCGAAATATCACCTATTTCATCTAAGAAAAGTGTTCCTCCTTCAGCAAATTGAAACTTACCTATCTTTCTTGTATCTGCACCAGTAAATGCCCCTTTTTCATGCCCGAACAATTCAGACTCAATTAGGTTTTCACTAATGGCACCACAGTTAATGGCAACAAACTTATTATCTTTACGTGGTCCATTATAATGAATTGCTTTTGCAACCAACTCTTTGCCGGTACCAGACTCCCCTCTAATAAGGACTGGCGTGTTTACCTTGGCCAATTTACCAATAACATCGAATACCTTTTGCATCGAATTTGATTCGCCCACAAATTTATCATCAGCACCATCACCAAGAGAAAGCGTTGGAGCACTAAATGCGGTGGTTTCTACCATTGACCTTGCTTTCAACGCTCTTTTAATTAGAGCAACCAAGTTCTCTGAAGTTATTGGCTTTTCCAAATAGTTATAAGCCCCTTCTTTCACAGCTCTTACAGCATCACTCACATTAGAGTATGCAGTTAAGATTAAGACAATTATTGATGAGTCATGTTTTTTAATTTCTGTAAGCGCCTGTAAACCATCCATTTCTGGCATGTTTACATCCATAACCACCAGGTCATACTTCTCTCTATAAACAGCGCCAACTGCTTCTTTTCCATTATCTGCCACATCAACTTTGAAATAATGATATTCAAGCGCTTGTTTTACAGATTGCTGTAATACTTTATCATCATCTACAACTAATACCCTATGCATGGAAACTCCTATTTATTCGTTTCGTAATTGAATTAAAAACTTCGTTCCTTTTGAAAGCTCTGATGTCACCTCAATCTTTCCCTGGTGAAGTTCGATAAAATATTTTACCAAATAAAGTCCTAGCCCTGAACCTTTTATTTTATGACTCTCATCGTCTTTTACCCGATAGAATTTCTCAAAAATATTTTCTATGTCTTCTGCTGAGATTCCTTTTCCATTGTCTGCAATCTCCACGTAGACCCATTCTTCATCGTCCCAAGTCTTAACATTGATAGTTGTGCCTTTTCCAGCATACTTTATGGCATTTCCTATAATATTCCCCAATACCCGGTCAATTAAGGTCACATCCATTTTTATGGGATATAGAGGAGACAAGTCAGTTTCAATTTTCATTTGCTGAGCATTTGCCTCAAATCGTAACTTTTTAACCTGCTCTTCAATTAGTGAATTTATATCTTTATTTTCTATCTTTAGTGATAGCTCTCTAGATTCAATTTTTGTTAAATCTAAAATTGAAGTTATAAAGTTATTCAATTCTTTAGTAGATTCAATAATATTAGTTAGCAACTCATTTTGCTTAGGATTATTATTGTATTGTACCTTTAAGATATCAGCAATTCCCGCAATTTTAGCAACAGGTGTCTTTAGATCATGACTCATCAATGAAATAAAGTTTTGTTTTAGCTTATCAACTTTTTTTAGTACTTTTGTCTCTTCTTGTATCGCATATCGAGTTTGATACTCCCCAATGGCCCTAAATGGTACCCAGATATAATAAACCACAAAGATACTTAAAATAATATGTGAGATTTTGAACCAAACCCCAAATACCATAAATGATAAATATGTGATCAGAAAGATGCTCAATATAATCAACATGGTTATTAACAAGCCTTTTGTTGGTTGAACTCTAGAAATAATATGGGATAGAAATATAGCCAAAAGTATTGCTATTACATCAGTGATCCACGGCATAACAGAATAAATCGTGTTATAATTTATTAAACTATCCATAATACTGGCATGCACATTTATTTTAGGAGTCTTATTGTTTTCCTTTCCAAAAGACGTAAGCACAAAGTCAGCTGAATTTGATAAATAGCTTGACCCTATTATCACAATTTTATCTTTGAAATAGCCTTTAGGGTAGTTACCAACAACAACTCTATGGAATGGTATAGAGTGAAATGCATCTATTTTATTTGGATTTTGACTATACTTAAACAGTGCAAAGGTTGCATCGGATTCAAGATCGTAATAAGCTCCCTTATAACTGGTAGCATCCAACTCTTTTTGATGATTTAGTTTCTGAAAGCGATTTGTCATCCACAAGTGAAAGGAATCCTCGCCAGAGATATTGAGGATGGCCCTTCTCGTGACATTATCACGCGCAAATACGGTTCCATCTCTATTTAATATGGCAAGAGAATACCCCAAATCTTTCAGTTCTGCTGGTGGGACTTGCTCGCCCCAGCCATCACGGTCCGTACCAATTCTAAAAAAAGTATTCTCAGACTTAAACCTCATTAGCAAAGATTTAAATTCCTGAATATTCTTCTTGTCCACTTCTGTTTCTGGTTCCAGGAAAGGCACTAAATAACCTATACCCTTGGGATTATCATCTAATATTTTTTCTAAAAACCTAATATGCGTGGCATAGGTATATGGATAGACCTCACCCAAGAACTGATCACTCTCTTCATCCATGGTAATGGTAACAGTATTATTCTGTCCTCTGTTTAAAAAGTCTGAACGGGACCATAAATCATAGAAAATGGCATCTAGAGAATGAAACGAATACTGAATTAAAATAAGAATAAAGATAAGTGTAAAAAATAACGGATATAGATTATTGTATTCTAAATTTTTTAAACGCTCTGATATCTGGCTAACTTTCTGCTTCATAAAACCTACAATTTTCTAAAACAGGAAAGCTTTCTAAATAGCGAACAATTATGCTTTTTGTATCTAGGTTATCACTTAGATGACCCAGTAAATAATCCGTGTATACAAAGTTATTTTTTTCTATTTGTAAAACAAGCGGCTTTAAATCATCGTTAACATAAACAGGACGTGGCTTTCTTATCAAGCACTCCAATACAACCGTAAATGGCCTCATTAAATTTATAAAGAATATTGATAAGCTTCGAAAGATCACGTTATTTGGTCTAAGGAAGAAAATATTTTTAAATGTCCAATATAAGACAGCATAAAAAAGACTAATAAGACCCATCACTTTAGTCTGCGTCCACGCTCTTCCTGTCTTTTTATAATCAAACAGAAATTCAACCAGAGCTTTCTCTTGCTCACTGGTTAATTTTTTAATGAGTTCTCTTTCTAAAACAACTATCCACTCATTTCGCGACTCAAGCACAAAGCAACTTTCTCTACCGCCACTGTACAGGTAAACCTTGGGGATATTTTCAAAAGACTTGTAAGATTCATTCTTAAGTGCCTGAAAAAAGGACTGTTCATCAGTATCAATAACTTCTCTCGAGTTTAAAAAAAGGAGAATTATTTTATCCAAGTGAGTAAAAACCACTCCCCATAACAGCAAAAAGCCTATAAGCAGAACTTTAAGAACAAGACCCTCGAGTAGCAAATACAATGCAATGCTGGGGGGTAAAGCGGTTAATATATAAAGTAGAATAAATTTAATTGATTTCATTTTTCAATAGTTTATCAAAATTTTGCCAAACTTCTATAACGCGACGCTTTCAACCTTAAGTGAAAATATAGTTATTATTACATGAATAAGCTAATGCTCTCGACATTTACCCGCAATGGGGCTATAAAGCATGAGCTTAAAGTAAACAGGTATGGAGCAAAAGTTGAACCAAGATGAGTTTGAAATGCTAGCCGAGGCACGGTTACGACTAAATGCCTCAACTAATACTCAAGAACTCACTGATGATACTTTAATATGCGAGTGTATGTGTTTGACATTGGGAAGCATTAGGGAACGCTTAAAAGGCACTGAAATTAATCCAGAGTTTTTAAAACGTGAACTAGGCTTAGGGACTGGATGTTCGACTTGCCTGAAATCTTTTGATGAATGGAAAGACAGTATCTAGGTACTTGGGAAAAGTTATTTTTTAGGAGATGTAAATGTCATTTGAAAGACTACTATTTGGAACGGCTGGAGTGCCAAACTGTACTGTTAAGAAAAACAATCCTGTAGAAGGTGTTCAAAAAATCCATGACCTTGGTTTGGATTGTATGCAACTAGAGTTTGCTCATGGGGTTAGAATGAAAGATGAAATATCTTCTGCCCTTAGAAAAGTTTCTTATGAACTAAATATTCCGCTAACTTCACATGGCCCATATTACATAAACTTAAACGCAAGAGAACAAGATAAAATTGACTCATCTGTTGAAAGAATTATTCAAACTGCAAAAATCTCAGATCTATGTGGTGCTGAATCGATGACCTTTCACGCAGCTTTCTATATGAAAGATTCTCCATATGATGTCTTCGACCTTGTTGAAAAATCAATGAACGTTATTGAAGAAAGACTATCAAGACTGGATATCGAAATTGAGCTTAGACCCGAGTTGACAGGAAAGACTTCTCAATTTGGTTCTTTAGATGAGCTTATTACCTTAACCAAAAATGTTGGTAGTGTTAAACCATGTATGGATTTTTCTCATCTTTATGCCAGAACAGGTAAATATAATACTTACGAAGAAATAACTGAGGTTCTTGACCAATTACAAGAAGAACTTGGAAAAGACGCTCTTGATAATATGCACATCCACGTTTCTGGAATTAGCTCAAACTCTAAGGGGGATTTAAAGCACCTTAACTTAGAAAAATCTGACTTTAACTGGAAAGACATGCTTAAAGCTTTAAAAGATAAGAACTGTAAAGGTTATGTAATTTCTAACTCACCTAACCTAGAAGATGATGCTAAAATGCTTAAAGATTATTATATGGCATTATAATTACTCAATTTATATTCATATATAAAAAAAGGGGCTTCATTTCGAGCCCCTTTTTTATGACAAGTAAAATTAATGCCCACTCGCCCCATAGTTTGGTAACACCCTAGCTGAAGGATCCTTCACATCACAGTTTTCCCAGCTCTTATTTGGCATCCAGTAATCAAGTACCAAATACGATTTTTTAGGATAAAATGCCTCAAACAACTCCCTAAAAAGCAGTGACTCTTTAGTAAAGGGTTGAGCATGTTCATATTTCGCTAAATTCTGTTCAAATTCTTTTTCGGAGTACAGTTCTTCAGCATAAGCCTTGATATAATCTACCATTGAATGTCCTACAGCATCACTAAAAGCAGCTTTTTCACGATACAAAATTGAATGAGGCAAATAATCGCCTTCTTCAAAGGCCATTCTTAGTAAATACTTACCATGCCCGTAACTATTTAATTTTTTCTCAGGATCAATACTCATTACATATTTAACAAACTCTGTGTCACTAAACGGAACTCTTGCTTCCAATGAATGAGCAGATATACAACGATCGGCCCTTAAGACATCATACATATAGAGCTCACGAACTCTTTTGGCCGCCTCAGCCTGAAACTCTTCTCCACTTGGAGCAAAGTCAGTATATTTATAACCAAAAATTTCATCACTCACTTCACCTGTTAATAGAACTTTAATATCTGTATTTTCACGAATGTGCTTACATACCTGATACATTCCAACCGAGGCCCTAATGGTGGTGATATCATAAGTCTCAAGATGCTTAACGACATCCTTTAAACTCGCCAGCACATCATCTTTGGTAATAATAACCTCAGTATGATCAGCACCAATATAGTCCGCAACTTCCTTAGCGTACTTTAAGTCGATTGCATCTTCACTCATTCCAATTGCAAACGTTTTTATTGGTTTGTCTGAGTACTTCTGAGCTATTGAACAAACAAGTGAAGAGTCCAACCCTCCACTGAGTAAAAAACCAATAGGAGCATCTGAGTTTAATCTTTTTATCACGCCTGCTGTTAATAACTGCTTAATATTTTTTCCGATTTCAGCTAGCTCATGATCAACGTATTCACTAACAGCTCCCAAATCAATATAGGAAGCTATCTTTCCATCTTTAAAATATGACCCTGGAGGAAATGCTTGAATGTCGGTACAAAACTCTTGTAATGCCTTTACCTCACTGGCAAAAGCAAATTTACCCTGCTTCGTTTTCCCATAAAACAATGGACGAATACCAATAGGGTCTCTTCCCGCATAAACAGCATCCGACTTTTCATCGTAAATAACAAAAGCAAACTCACCATCCAACCGACTTAGCATCTCAGGCAGGCCAAGTTTTTCAAAAAGAGGGATTAAAACTTCGCAATCACTTTTGGACTGATAGTCAAACTCAAACTCTTCTTCTAAAGCTTGAAAATTATAAATTTCACCATTGCACATAAAATATCTGTGATTATGATAAAAGGGCTGATCTCCATTATGCGTTAAATCCATAATAGCAAGACGAGAAAAGCCCAACCACGCCGAGTCCGTCTCTCTTAATTCCACATCATCCGGACCTCGGTGATATATACTGTCCAAAGCCTTTTTAAATGCCTGCTGTTCTATTTTTTTATCGTTAGCAAATACAAATCCACACATACCCAGTGCCCCCTAATTTTATAGATTATCGACCAAAATAGCATTTTATTCAATAATTATTACTTAAAACGATTAATTTTTACCGAATTGATAATTTATGTGTTAAAACAATATCAAATCCATAGTTTGAGGTGTGAAAAATGCAAGAAAAATACGAAATAGATAGCATTGATAAGCAAATTCTTACCTATCTGCTTAATGATGCGCGAATGCCATACTTAGAAATTGCCCGAAAATTAGTCGTTTCTGGTGGGACAATCCATCAAAGAATTGAAAAGTTAAAAGAAGCTGGCATCATTGAAGGCAGTCAGGTCCGACTCAACTTAAAAGAATTAGGCTATGATGTTACTGTTTTTTTAGGTGTCCACCTCAAAAGCTCAAAAGAGTTAGGTGCAGTCATTAAAAAACTTAATACTTTTCCTGAAGTCCTAGAAGCATACTATACCACCGGAAGTTACGCTCTACTCTTAAAAGTTTGCACCCAATCAATCAGTGATTTTCATAAATTTTTGACAGATAAGCTACAAAGCATTGAGGCAGTTCAGGCCACTGAGTCTTTTATTAGTTTGGATCAACCTATTAAGAAAGATATTTCTCTATAAAGGCTTGGTGAAATTTCATTATTAAGTTCTCTGGCGCTTCTATAACTTTATCCAGTGAAATATAGGTTTCTGAACTCATGCCACAAGGATTAATCTTGTGTAGTTCATTAAACATGTCTTGATCATAAATTAAATTAAGAGCAATACCATGCTCTGTTACAAAGCGATTAAGTCCCACTCCTATAGAAGCAAGCTTGCGACGCTCATGCCACACGCCCATAAGTTTTTTGGTGGCCATAGCGTGGCTTAGACCAAATTCTGCTTGTAGTGTTCCCTTAATGGATTTTAAGAGCCAACACATATGATCTTCCAAGCTGTAGCTTTCATTTACCGCAACAATAGGATAAAAAATCCACTGTCCTGGATAATGAAAAGTTATCCCTCCACCGCGATGAATCTTATGTACAGGAAACTTTAAGTGATTACTAAGATTAATATCAAAGTCCTTCAGATCATCTCTTCCTCGCTCATTTCCGCGGCCAAGACTAAAGACATGAGGATGATTACAAAATATATAGACCTTATAATCACGGTTTTTTTGAATAATTTTTTGGGCTTTAGATTGAAAAGTTAAGAACTCGGGGTAATCCCAATTCCATTTCGTTAAATATAATGTTTTGCTTTCAACATTTATTTCAGAGTTTTCTGGGAAATTTAAATCAGCAAAGGGTGTGTTTTCTATTGCTGCCAATTTTGGTCCTGTCCTAGCTTCTTATCTAGAAACTTAAGATAATCTGCCGCCTTATATGAACTTCTTACCATTGGCCCTGAGGCTACAAATTCAAAGCCCAGATCATAAGCAATTTTTTTAAGGTGATCAAAGTCTTCCAACTCATAATATTTCTGAACTTCAAGATGAGCTAAAGTCGGTCTTAGGTATTGTCCAAAAGTGATGATTTTCACACCGACTTTTTTTAGATCAATCATTGCATCAACTAATTCTTCTTTTGTCTCGCCTAAACCCACCATTAAAGAAGATTTTGTTGCAATATGAGGGAAGTTTTCATGGTAATAATTAAGTGCCTTCAAAGTTTGTTCATAGCTGGCACGGCGATCTCTTACAGGATGAGTAAGTCGCTGAACTGTCTCAATATTTTGTGCAATGACAAATGGATCTGACTTAGCAAGAGTATCCATAAACTCTGGAATGGCATTGAAGTCTGGAATTAAAACTTCAACCTTAACATCTGGATGATCCTCATGGATTTTATTTACAACATTTGCAAAATGACCAGCCCCCAAATCGGGTAAGTCATCGCGATCAACACTCGTAACGACTAAATACTTTAATCCCATCATGCTAACCATCTCAGAAGCTTTCAAAGGTTCTTCAAGGTCCAGCCAACCTTTTGGATTACCTGTTTTTACATTGCAGAATTTGCAGGCACGGGTACAAGTATCACCTAGAATCATCATGGTCGCGGTTTTAGCATCCCAACATTCACCAAGGTTAGGGCATTTTGCTTCTTCACAAACAGTATAAAGCTTCCGCTCCCGTAGGGATTTTTTTATATCAAGATAGTTATCACCCTTAGGTATTCTTGCTTTTAAATACCTGGGTTTCCCATTTAAATTTTTTTTGCCATATTTGGTAAAAACTGTTTTTTCCACAGGAAGTCATTATCACATGGCCCATGACTGGGCAAGACAAACAAAAGACTATGCCGCAAAGCGAAACTGAGAACTCTTTAAATTTCTATGAATGGTAAAAACAATTCGTTCTATAGGCCTATTCATGAAAAGAGATAATGATTCTAATAGATGCTCAGAGTCTGCATCACTGGTTAATTCAAGACACTCACCTTCAAAGCCTTTAAATGGGCCCCAATTAGTTGGAATCTCCAGTAGATCGCCATTAGCATAAAAATATAGACATGATCTCTCTTGATCTAAAACAAGAGGAATTTCAACATGGCCATCAGATTGAAAAATAACTTCCTTTTCATCTGAGTGCTTTAAATTAAATGTTTCTTGAACCATCTGTTCAATCAGATCTTTATCCGTCTTCACATTTAATTTATCGGATTATAAATGGAATTATTTAATTTTCCGGGCCAACTTCAATGGTGTTTTGAGCCTCAATATAGGTCTTAATATTTGAAACTTTGTAAATTTTCCAGCTATCCTCTTGTTTTACCACGACTGCAACCTTTTTTACCTCTGAGTGAAAGTCACCCTTGCCCTCTTCAGCACCTTTACCTTCCGCATATCCGACTTCATAAGTCAGATTACAGGTGTCGCCTACACAATTTTTATTTAAAATTTTAAGTTTTACCTTCTTAACTTTTTTTCCATTAGCGTAGTTATTAAACTCTTCTTCATCTAAATCTTTCACGGCATCCCAGAGCTCACCAGTGGTGTATTGTTCAAAATAAGATTTTTCTACTTTTTTAGAGGATAAGTCAGTAACAAACATTTTTATAAGACCTTCAGGGGTTTTTGGTCCTTTGTCACAAGCGATTAATGTTAAAATTAAACTTAAAAAAATTAAATACTTCATTTTAATAACTCCGGAGTATATCCAAGCTCTTTTAGGATATTATAAAAAGCTTTCCAGCCCAACTCATTTTCAGCTTTTGATTTTGAATATAAAAATCTTACACCATAACCTTGATTACTGCGAGTAGAAGAAACAATCACACCCTCTTCGGTAAATTCATTATCCGAGAATTTAACTCTTATATTGTATTTTCCCCGGTGCAGTTTTTTCGAATCAACAAGTGCGAAGCACCCTTCTTCACTCCAATTAGTTAACCAGCCGGTAGCGACCTGTTCATCACCCTTATAGACATCAACTGGTATCTTAATAAGCATAGGCTCAAATAATTCATCATTATGGTAGCCAGGATTGTAATAAGACTCAGAAATATCAATCTCATAAAATTGATAAAAATAGTATGCTACGATCATATAGATAAATAAAAGAATGAGTGAAAATTTAGAAAAACTTTCTACTAAATTCATAACAGTATAGGCAACGGTTAACAAAACCATAAGAACATACAAAACTTCACTCAACCTTCTTCTATATGCAAAAAAGGAGATCATTGTAAGCGCAGCGACTGATACAAAAAATCCGAATTGTTGCACAAATAAGAGTAAGCTTTCTTTTGTAAAAACAGACTTACTTATATCTGATATATATTGAAGATATATAAAGGCTAACGACATCAACACAAACAGTGCGATATTCCAGACAATAGAGCTTCGATAAAAAATTTTTAGTTTCATAACTCGCCAATTTTTCTGTTATAATACTATTATGTTAGAAATTTTCGAAATAAACAATACATGCATTTCTTGCGATAACTGCCGCGTATTATGCCCGGAAAATTCAATTTTTACTGATGGCACAACTTACGTTATAGACGACTGGAGTTGCACTCACTGTGGAGTATGTGTTGAAGTGTGTCCCACAGATTCAATCAAGATTAACAAGAAAAAAGACAACTAAAGGTTGTAAACCTTTCCCTCAAATTCAATTCGATCTTCTTTTAATAAAAAATTATGAAACTTAAATCCCTCTTTTGTGTCGTAATTGCTTCCAGAAACTTTTGCTGTCAGAAGGGCTTCTTCTTGAACTAGAAAATTATAAAAATCGCTATCAGGATTTTTGAGTACATTTTTAATGGTAAACAGGTAACGATCCAGCGTACCAAAATCCCAATATTCTAGTTCAGAAATCTGCTTAACCCCCACTTTGTACAGCTTAGGATTTGCTACTGAATCAAAAAACTTTGATAACCCTGCTACAGGTTTTAATGTGTCGAGCTTTATTAGTGACATACCGGTATATGTCTGAATAACTTTATCAGAAGACAAATTTTTATTTAATATTATTCCCTTTAAAAAATGACCTTCAACATCCAGAGCATTATAGCCATCACTGCTATTAACATCATAACTATACAAAAGTGTTTCTAGTTGATCCAGATCTTTAAGACCTTCTACTATAATGGATTTATCGCACATTAAAAACTGGTCACCATTTAATATTAGCAAATTACCCTGATAGTCTAATTTAGAAGCCAAATTATGAATTGCCCCACCAATATCCAAGACATCGTCTTCTTCAAGTATTTCAACATTTTCAAACGAACTGCTGTGTTCTTTAACAAAGGATCTAATTTTTTCTTTATAGTTAAAAACATTGATAAAAATCTTAGCTTCGGGGGCTAAGCTTTTTGCATAACATACCTGGAGTTCTAATAGGCTTTTTTCATATACTGGCCACAAGACTTTGGGCAGTTTTCTTCCCAACTCGCCCATCCTGGTACCTTTACCCGCTGCTAATATTAATACCGAGTTAACTTTCATAATAATATTTAAATAGTAGTTTTCTTAAATCAGAATATCGATCATGCTTAAAAAGCATTAATTTCATTTTTTCCATGGCAAAGCCAATGTATTTAACATATCTTATATCTTTTCTTGTTTCATAAATATAAGAAAAGCTACCAATTGCTTTAAATACTCTTTGCAAGGCCATATCATCATAAATTTCACAAAAATTATCAAAATCACCTTGCCCGTGAATATCAGCGGCAAGATTTTCAAAATAATATTTTTTCAACTTATATTTATTTTCTCTGGATAATTCATAGTAACAATCTTCCAAAATTGAAACCAGGTCATATTGAGGAATTCCCCACCTGGCATCTTGAAAATCAATAACAATATGCTCACCATTTTTGAGCATAAGGTTTCGCGAATGAAAATCTCGATGCGTAAACACCATCTTTTCCGAAGATGACCTGTCACAGATGGGCTCAAACATTTTTTCAATATCTTTAGCAACTCCCGCATCGGTGACATTTAAAAAGCGTTTTATAAAGAAGTCCGTGGTAAAATGTATTTCTGAATTTAGCTTTTTTGCATCAAAACTATTTGAAAAGATTTTTTTCTTGTTGATTTCTTCAACTGGAATTTTATGCATGCTTAACAGAGTGTTTATCACCTTTTCATATATATTATATTCCTCTTCTCTATTTTCAAGATGGGATAAGTGTTGCAGTAATGTAATATCACCTAGATCTTCTTCTAAAAGATATCCTTTCCTAAGTTTAATATCGTAAAGCCTGGGAACACGAATATCATGGGCATTTAAGAACTCTTGCATCCTGACAAACGAATTTGTATTGCTATCACTAGGGTTATCTAAACAAGCAACAAAAGAATCGCTCCCTGCTTCTAATCTATAATATCTTCTTGTTGAAGCATCTCCAGTCAACCTTTCAACATGACTTAGCTCCAGTTCCTTATTTTCCAGCTTAGCCTTACTTTTTTCAAACAAGGCTTCAATAAATAACCTTTCTGAAACTTCCGGTTTCATAACTTTACCTTTTTAACTCTGACAAGAATGCATAAAAACGTTTCGAAGACCCTCTATGCCTGTTTATATTTTTTCGTTCATCACTTTTTTCATATTCGATCACAAATGCTTTATATAAAGATTCCTCTCTGGATATAGATTGAATATCTCCCAACTGGGCAGAGAAATCCAAGGAGTTTCTATTTTTTACTTGTAACCACGTCAAATACATATCGGAGTCTACCCCAACCCTTTTAAGTAAATAGTAGGCCCATTTATGAATCTCTACTTTGTCAGCTGTATCTAAGCGCAATAATGATAATATCTTTTTGGATTCAAGTGTTCCGGTTGGGATAATAATTGTTTTTTTGTATATATTTTTTTCCGATCTAATATATTCATAAGCAAGTAAACAGTAGAGCATTGCTTCATTTTTGATATACTTCTCAATAAGTGCAGTAGAAAAGAAGAATTTCTTCCCTGGTAGAGAAAAATGAAAGGGAACCTTTGAATTGATAAAATAAAAAACGGCTTTCTCATCATTTCTAAAAAAGAGCTCATTATTATTCGATATTTTATTTATCGCTTGGTTTAAATATCTCTTATGTCTTGGCCCAAGTTTTACAATTTTCTTGCGATATTGCTGTGTGTATATCTTTTCAAAGCTTTTTAAGTGATCAATATAATCAAGTGCTGTTAGCTCTCTATAGTCCTTTGCTTTTATATCTTTTGCTCTCGACGTGGACCACTTATCCATTTTAAAAACAGAACAGCCCATCAAAAAGAAACAAATAAAAATTCTCAGCATACCAGGTCTCAAAAATATAAAAAGCAGGCCATTTCAGCCTGCTTTCTTTTAATATATGTATTTTAAGTTTTATATATCTTGATTGGCAACACCTCTACTCTCAAGTAGCGGAGTGTAGATTGTAAATCCTGCAAAAATTTTATTTGGGTTTTTAATAAGTGGCTTATTGTTATCCCAAATATTTTTCCAGTGTGCCGTTGTTCCATAAGTATCTCTAGAAATGGTTCCTAAAGTATCTCCAACTCTAATCATGTATGGATTTCCTTCAGGGTTCCAAGAAAACTTCTCTGCTGGAGCTTCATATTTTAGCTGCTGCCCAACAGCAAGAGAGTAATTAGGACCTAGCTGATTAGCATTCCATCTTGCTAGGTTTCTCCATTTTTCATAGTCACCATAAATTTTAAAAGCGATGATCATTAATGTTTCACCTCTTTGAACAGTATGAAACCCTTCTTGTCCAGAAGTACCAGTGTTGGCTGCCATCATTGAATCATCAACAGGAGCAGTATTCGCTTCCATTGCTTGATCAGCACCTTCACCCTCTAGAGCAACTACATCTTGACTTGGGTCTAAGGTTGTTTCTTCTGCAACAGCATCGCCGGCGATATCTTCTTCTAAAACCTCAGCGTCTCCCTCAGCAACAGTTTCGC
Organism: Bacteriovoracaceae bacterium; assembly: GCA_041547255.1. Classification (GTDB taxonomy): domain Bacteria; phylum Bdellovibrionota; class Bacteriovoracia; order Bacteriovoracales; family Bacteriovoracaceae. Next base: position 3,309 of record JBFEUX010000009.1, on the reverse strand, counting down.
CGCCAAGTTCTTCGTCAGCAAATTCATCAGAAAACTCTTCACCATCTGCCATTTCAGTTCCAGCCTCTTCACCTTCTACAGCGTTCTCTGACTTGGAACCACCACAAGCTATTAAGCTCATTAGTAGAAAAATAGATAATAAAACTTTCATATAAAACTCCTCGCTACATAAATAGTATAACTAAATCCAATACATTTATCGGCGCGGAAAAAATTTACATAAAGTTTATTTTGAAAAGTTCTTAGTAATAGAAAAACATTTCCTGTTGAGCGATTGAGTCATGTATTTTCTTTACCAAGGTATCGAAATGCTCATCGTTCTCAAGAAAGTCCAGATCGTCCGTATCAACAATTAGTGATTTACCTAAGTTGTAGTTTTCATACCACTCATCGTAATAACCATTTAACTTAGTCAAATAATCAACCGGAATAGATTGCTCATAATCTCTTCCTCTCATCTTAATTCTTTCTACTAATTTTGGTACAGAACGCTTTAAGAAAATTATCAAAGTTGGTGGATTTAGATAATTAATCATTGATTCATATAGAGTTCGATAATTTTCATAATCTCTTGTATCTAAATCACCTTGTTCAAAAAGTGCTCGTGCAAAAATATTTGCATCTTCATAAATAGAGCGATCTTGGATACCAGATCCAGCTCCACCTTCTATCATTTTATGAGTATTAAAACGGTGGTTTAAAAAATATACCTGCAAAGGAAAACTCCAGCGAGACATATTGTCATAGAAATCTGCCAAGTAAGGATTGTCTTGAACTGATTCAAAATGAGGCTTCCATCCAAGTTTTTCAGAAAGCTTTTTAGTTAATGTTGTTTTTCCACTTCCTATATTTCCAGCTACGACAACGAATTTTTTATCGCCTCCACTAGATAGCACATCATATGCTTCTGAACTCATTAGTACCCCCCAATATCTTGTGTGTTTTAGTGGTATCAAAGACCTACTACATGAGTCAAATACCAAAATTATAAATTATCTTGCATCTCCCAGATTTAAGATAGTTTACCAATTGCGTTGATTTCATTACTATATTCTTATGTGCCCAAGAATTTGTATTTCTAAATTAATTTTATTCACAAATGTGCTAGTTTTTTGTCTCGGCGCACAAGCCGTTTTTGCTCAGGACTTGCTAGATGATATCAAGGCTGAGGAAACACAAACAACTTCGGACGCAACATTTTCTGAAACTATTAATATAATTTCTCGTACTGGAAAAGTTTTCATTCTTAGTAATGATAATCAACTTTTGAATAAGGGCGACTTTATAACCTTGATCTTAAAAGCGGGTGGCCCAGTTGCTCGAGCTGTGGTGGCCAAAACCCATAATGGCCAGTCAGGAATCAAAGTCTTAAAAGTCTACTCACTTGCAAGATGGTCTCAGCTTAGAAAAGGTCTTGCCATTGATCTTATAAGAGGAGACGACTCTTTTTTATTCGTGGAGAAAAAAGCCGTCGCCATTAAAAATGATGAAAAGACCAAGATTGAAAGTGAAGAAGATCTTTTTAATGAAAAAGCAATTGTAGATGAAGCTATTGTAGAAGAAGACATATCTGGATTTTACAAAGACAATCGTTATATCAAGCCAGACAATATTGTTACAGCTGGCTATAACCAACTTACCTTTAAGGATGAGGTCTCAAGTGACACGATTGCTGGGAATCAGTGGAACTTTAGTTGGGCTTATCAATTCGCAGACAACTATTGGGTAGAAGGTTTATACGGAAGAACTCAATTAGACGGTTTCCCAGCGCAAGGCAATCAAACAATAGTTAATAACTTCACGGCCCGATTAAAATTTACTTTTAAAGCACCACTTTACTCTTATCTAATGCCTTATATTGGAGTACAGTCTATTGGCGTTTCAAGCCCGGATGCAGGTGTTATAACGGGCACTACCGCAGATGATCTTCAAAGAGCAGCTCTTGAAGAGAAAACGATTGATGAGCTTGAAAAGACTCAGCTTGTCCTGGGTGTAACAGTTTTGCGACGATTAGTTCCAGGATGGTTTTTAAAACTTGACCTGGGTTCAGACATTTTAAGCATTGGATTTGGCATTGAATTTTAAAATATTGTTTATATTGTATTTTCTTTTACTTAGTTGTGGTCTCAAAACAAAACCAGTTGAGCCGAAAAATACTAAGCTCCCCTCACTTACAGACAAGTACATAAAAAAGATTGAAAAAAAATCAGAAAAAAAGAAATAGTCATGAGTTTAATACTGGCCACAGGTTCAAATATAGGTGATAGAGAAGCTAATTTGAATTTGGCCATGAAGGAACTAAAAAATATATTTCAACTCACAGCAAAAAGCCAAATTTATAAATCTGCAGCAATTGAGTACGAGGATCAACCAGAATTTTTTAATCAGGTGCTAGAGTTTGAAACTCCCTCTATAAACCCACACACTGCGATGAAAGAAATATTAAAAATAGAAAAAAAGCTTGGCCGCAGAAGAGATATACCTAAAGGACCTAGAACGATTGATATCGACATTGTTTTTTGGGATTTAGAGCAAATTAAGTCTAGAGAACTTACCATTCCACATCCTGCTTGGAATCAACGTAGCTTTGTAATTGAACCCTTAAAAGAATTGCCTTACTTTCAAACAATTATTAAACATTTTAATATTCCAAGCCAAATTAATAATACAGCTCAGCCAATATAATTTTAATTTTAAAATTAATGCACCTTCCTATCATTAGGTCAGCAAAATTGAGCTTAATAGTAGAAATAAATGGCTTTCGTGGTATATTATTTAAACCTAAACATTAAATTATCTTATATGTCGAAAAGCTTAAGGAGAATAGAATGAACATTTTTGTTTGTGTTAAACAAGTTCCAGATACGGAAACAAAAGTTCAGCCTAATGGCGATGGAACTTTTATCGAAACAAATGCTATTAAATGGATTATGAATCCATATGATGAATTTGCTGTTGAACAAGCACTTTTAGTAAAAGCAGCTAATGCTGGTTCAACTGTTACTGTTGTTAGAGTTGGTGGTGTTAAGGACACTGAAGCTCTTAGAACTGCGATGGCCATGGGTGCTGACGAAGCTATACTCGTTGAAGCGGAAGATAATCTAGATTCTTACTCAATTGCCAAAGCCCTTAAGGGTGCCATTGAAAAATCAGGAAAAAATCCAGATTTAGTTTTATGTGGCAAGCAAGCCATCGATGACGACTGTCTACAAGTACCACAGATTTTAGCTACTATGCTAGATCTTCCATCTGTATCCGTCATTGTTGGATTTGAGCAAAGTGGCGACACTGTTACTGTAAAAAGAGAGA
>JBFEUX010000082.1:0-11562 GCA_041547255.1 Bacteriovoracaceae bacterium | reverse complement strand
CCCCCACACTATTGGCCGGGAAAAAGCCTACTTTCGCCTTATTGAGTACAATATTGGCATTGATCATTTCTTTTAAATAAGCTTTGGCATCGTTAAATAATTTAACTGCTTCTTCGCCGTATTTACTGTCTTTTAAAATTTGGGGATAGCTTCCTTTTAAGCGCCAAGTCTGAAAAAAGGGAGTCCAGTCAATATAATTACTGAGCTTTTCCAGACTGACATCACTTATTTCTTTTACCCCTAAAAAGGAAGGTTGGGTAATAATGCTACTGTCCCAATCGATAGCTAATTTATTCTCGCGAGCCTTGGCAAGCGAAATGGTTTTGGCCTTTTGGGCCGTACCATAGTTTAAGCGCATTTCTTCGTATTGGTCTTTAACTTCTTTTTTTATTTTATCTTGGTTACCTAAAAGCATTTGCGCAACCGGGACACTTTTGGAAGCATCGGCCACATGGATAATTGGGCCCTCATAGCTGGGATCAATTTTAACCGCGGTATGCACGCGGCTGGTAGTGGCCCCTCCAATAAGAAGAGGTGTTTGCATATCCAAGCGTTGCATTTCTTTGGCGACATAAACCATTTCATCCAGGCTGGGGGTAATCAAACCAGAAAGTCCGATAATATCCACCTTTTCTTCCTGAGCTTTTTTAAGAATTTCTTCGGCGGGAACCATGACACCCATATCGATGATTTCAAAATTATTACAGGCGAGCACTACTGATACGATATTCTTACCAATATCGTGTACATCTCCTTTGACGGTGGCCATGAGAATTTTTCCCTGAGTACTGCTACCACAGCTTTCTTTTTCTTTTTCTAAAAATGGATTCAAGTAGGCAACGGCCTTTTTCATCACCCGGGCAGATTTTACGACCTGAGGTAAAAACATTTTACCCGAACCAAAAAGTTCACCTACGATATTCATCCCATCCATCAGAGGTCCCTCTATTAGATGCAGCGGTTTTTCAAATTGATGGCGAGCTTCTTCTACGTCTTCATCGATGTATTCGGTAATCCCTTTAACCAGTGCATGGGCCAGTCTTTCGTTGACTGGTTTTTCCCGCCAGGAAAGATCTTTAGTTTTGGTCTTGGTGGTGCCTTGTACCGTTGCTGCAAAGTCTAACAGTTTTTCCGTAGCGTCTGGGTGCTTATTTAAAATAACATCTTCGCAATGCTCTCTTAGCTCAGTAGGGATTTCATCATAAACTTCCAGCATACCTGGGTTTACAATTCCCATATCCATACCGGCCTTAATGGCGTGGTAAAGAAAAACCGAGTGCATGGCCTCTCTTACTGTGTTGTTACCACGAAAAGAAAAGGAGAGGTTACTTACCCCACCACTAATTTTAGCGTAAGGCAGGTTGTCTTTAATCCATTTAGTGGCGTTGATAAAATCTACCCCGTAATTATTGTGTTCTTCAATACCGGTGGCAATCGCCAAAATATTGGGATCAAAAATAATATCTTCCGGTGGGAAATTAATTTTTTCTGTAAGCAGTTTATAGGCGCGTTCACAGATTTCCGTTTTGCGTGCAAAGTTATCAGCCTGTCCTTTTTCATCAAAGGCCATCACCACCACAGCCGCTCCATATTTTTTAATCAGGTGCGCTTGCTGTAAAAAGGTATCTTCCCCTTCTTTAAGTGAGATGGAGTTAACGATAGCTTTTCCTTGTACACATTTGAGACCAGCTTCGATAATTTCCCATTTAGAGGAGTCAACCATAATAGGAATACGTGCAATGTCCGGTTCGCTGGCAATCAGGTTCAAAAATTTTACCATCGCCGCTTTACCGTCGATCATCCCATCATCCATATTGACGTCGAGAATTTGCGCGCCATTTTCTACTTGATCCCGTGCTACTGCAAGCGCATCTTCAAAACGGCCTTCGGCAATCATCTTTTTAAAACGAATAGAACCGGCGATATTGGTACGCTCTCCAATATTTACAAAATTTGTTTCTTTGGTAATGGTAAGTGGCTCGAGCCCTGAGGTATGTTGCAGATGATCGGGAGCGGGAACTGTACGGGCCTCATACTTAGGCACGCGTTTGGCAATCTCTTCAATATGCTCATAACTGGTTCCACAACAGCCACCAATAATGTTGATAAGTCCTTCTTTTAAATATTCTTCTACGATATCGGCCATCTCTTTAGGCGTTTGATCGTACTCGCCAAACTCATTGGGTAAACCCGCATTGGGATAAACACAAATTTGAAAAGGAGCTTTCGCGGCGAGAGTTTTTATATAAGGACGCATGAGATCCGCACCCAGCGCGCAGTTAATACCCACACTCATCAGTGGTAAGTGAGAAATAGAGTACAAGAAAGCCTCTACCGTCTGGCCACTTAAGGTTCTACCGGAAGCATCAGTGATGGTTCCCGATACCATAATCGGTAATGGTTTTTTCCCCACTTCTTCAAAGTAAGTTTCAATAGCAAAGAGTGCGGCCTTCGCATTAAGCGTATCAAATACCGTTTCTACCAGCAGAAAATCCACCCCGCCTTCGGCCAGTGCTTTTACTTGCTGTTTATAAGCGCTAACTAGTTCATCAAAACTAATCGCGCGATAACCCGGATCATTTACATCGGGAGAAATGGAAGCGGTTTTATTAGTTGGCCCTATGGAGCCCGCCACATAGCGGGGCTTGCTGGGATCTTTTTTAGTGTATTCATCGGCGATATCCCGTGCGATTTTAGCACTGGCCAGATTCATTTCATCAACCAAGTCTTCCATTTTATAATCGGCCATGGCAATGGTGGTGGCCGAGAAAGTATTGGTTTCGATAATATCAGCACCAGCATCTAAAAACTTTTGATGAATCTCACGAATGAGTTCCGGCTTGGTAATCGATAACAGATCATTATTGCCTTTAATAGGCATATGATAATCTTTAAATCTTTCCCCGCGATAATCTTCTTCAGTTAATTTATATTTTTGTATCATGGTACCCATGGCACCATCTAAAACTAGAATTTTACTCAATATTTGCTCCTTAACAAGGTCGTGTTAGTGTATTATTTATTTAGTTTTTTAGCAATGAATCTTTTCTTTGAATTAAGGATTTGTTAGTCTTTTTATCATGGCAAAAATTGTTAAATCAAATTCATTTATTAGTGAGAAAGTTTGGGGCGGTAACAAACTTAGCGCTTTAAAAAATCTAAGTCATGCTAATACTATTGGTGAGACTTGGGAGATCTCTACTCATAAAGACGGAAGCTCTATGCTCGGAGATATTCCTTTAAGTGAATTTTGTTCTCTGAGTTATATCGTAAAGTTTATTGATACTTCTGATAATCTTTCCGTGCAAGTACATCCCGATGATGCTTATGCCAAACAGTATGAAAATAGCAAAGGCAAAACGGAATGCTGGATTATTTTAGCTGCGGGGGAAGGGGCAGGAATTTATTTAGGTTTTAAAGAAGGTGTCACCAAGAAAGAATTTTTTAACGCCGTTGATTCTGGTCTGCCAGTAGATAAATATTTAAACTTTATTCCCGTAAAAAAAGGGGATTTCTTTTACTTAGCTCCAGGATCGGTACACGCCATTGGAAAAGACGTGACTCTGTGTGAAGTTCAGCAAAGTTCAGGAATTACTTATCGGGTATGGGATTGGAACCGGGTTGGTTTGGATGGCAAGCCTCGTGAGTTACATATTGAAAAAGCGAAAGACGTTTTAAATTTTAATCATGAGTTTAATCAAGATTTACTCAATAGAAAAAAAACAGCGCTGTTAGACAAGACGCAAATTTTAACCCTGGCCGAACACGAAGACTTTAAGGTGCAGCTGTTTGCTGATTTTACCGGCAAGGAAATCCAGCTAAGCTTACAAGATAAGGATGCGCTTATCGTTTTAGAGGGAGAGCTGGCGGGAGATATCACTCTGGCCGCACTAGAAAGTGCCATTGTGCTAGAAGGTGGTGCTGTGAGTTTACAAGTTGCGACTCATACTTCTTTCTTAATAGTTTCTGAATAATTAGCTCCTTGAGTTTGACCCCCGTACTTTTTTTACTCCAAAAACTTTAACTGCCTCACGCTGATTACAATTGCGGCATAATAGTCTTAGATTTCTTTCTTCGCTTAATCCTCCTAGAGCATAGGGTTTAATGTGATCAATTTGTAATTTATGCTTTGATCCACATTTGCTGCACTTATTTTTATCCCGGTTAAATATGTTTTCTTTGACTTGTACAGGAATATAACGTCCTTTGCCGATATCTTTTCGGGCCCTGGGACGAGTTGTTATAGCTACACCAGCAACCACTGGCGCGAGTTCTTTGTCTACCAGATAAGTGATGGTTGCCTCAAGGGTAAAGCCGTTATCGTATTGAATTAATTTGAGCTTATCAAAGGTCTCGTCTTTTAAGTTAATGCTTAGCCGGGTGTGGGACGAGTTTATTTTATGGGCATGGCCGGGACGAGCTGGTTTATCTAATCCCTTTTTTTCCCGCAGGCGATGGAGTTCTTTTTCACAATCACGTTTTGAGAGTTTACTGATTTTGTTAACCACTTCTTCTTGTTCTTTTTTAGAGAGCGCAGTTTCATTATTAACAGCAGAGAATAAATTGGTGTTAGTTAAACTCAATTCACCGCTTTGAATTTTCTTTTTAACGATAGGCACTTTACTGGCCACCCGCATGGCATTGATACGGCGATAGGCAGCGTCGTCCGAATAACCAAGTTCCCCTACGCAATATTGGAAGAGCGATCCATAGCAAAGATCACTATAGAGTTTGCGAGATTCAACTTCTTGCAGGTGATCAATAACTTTTGCCGTAAGTTTCTTTTCTTCTATCACTAGCTTTTTGGTTGATTTGAGTAGGTGGGAGTCTGAGATTTGAGATATGTGCATAGGGACCTCTTGATTATACTGACGATAATGTATCCGTAAGTTTTCCGTATGTCAATATGGTTTTTCAACTCGAAATAGGTAACCCGACTTAGAAACTTGGCAAAAATGCCTAAATAGGGGCAATTTTCAAGAAATAATTGCCTCTAAGTACTTGAATTTGTATCTAGGTTTAAGAAACCTTAAAATTATCTAACTATGAAAACGAAAACTTATGACTATGTGATTATTGGTGGAGGGATAGCTGGGCTATCTTGTGCTTACTGGATTAACAAGCTTAAGCCTAAGGCGCGGGTTGTGATTATTGATAGTGGTGAAATTGAAAACACCACTCAGCTGGAAAAACAATTAAGTAATTTAATGGTGGGCTGCATAGGACATCTTTATCGTATCTATCAAAAGCATGGCATTGAAGAGGTAATTGCGACTTCTAAGCTTTATGATGAGAATTTAAATCTTATTGATGAAGAGCTTGAGGATGTGACTGATAATTATTACGTGAAGTTATTTAAGGGCGGGACCATTAATGCCGTTCGCGATGCCGATATGAAAGAGTTGGGATTTTTTAAATCTTTTGCCTACCAATTGGAAAAATATGATTTTCCCATTCGTAAAATTGAAAATAAACAGTGGGAGATTGGAGTGCAGTTTGAGCATGAAGGAACTTATGATGCTCATAAATTTACCAAGAGTATTTTAGGCAGGATCAAGGGTAGAACTCGTCTGATTGAAAAATCAAAATGCCAGATGATCAATCGCTCTTTAGATAGCCTGGCAGTGAGATTGTTTAATGGAGAGGAAATCTTGGGCAAGAAAGTTATCCTTGCTAATAGCAATTCATTACCCTCGCTACTGCCTGAAATTAAGGATGAAATTAAAAGCCAACAAAGTTATGTTTTTAAGTTTGATCCAGCACAAGAGGATTACGAATTTAATCAATATGTGAATCAACGGGATGATGATCTATTTGTAAAAAACGATAGTGGATTTTATTTTGCCAAACGGGCCAATATTCTCAAAGGTGAAAATGAGGTCAATGAATATGAGGCCACAGATTCATTTGAAAAATTTGTCAAAGAAGGATTTTCTGGAGGCACGGTGGCCGAATCTGCCAGGTTTAGCATTGCTTATACGGAAAATGGTTTTCCGATTACCGGCAGAAGTAAGAAAAACCCTTCACTATATTATCTGGGTGCTTTTTCCGGGCAGTCTAAGCTATATGCCTTTAAAATGGCCAAGGATCTGGTAGAGGATACCTTACAGCAGTCTCAGCAAATTAAGGAAACTGCCTAGTCTGGTTGCCACCATATATCTAAAAGCTCATAGCTAAGTTCTTAAATTTACAAAAACATTCTTTCTCTTAAGAAAACTGAAATATAATGGAAGCTGTACAAAGAGAGAAGAGAAGCGAGTGCTAAAAGAATGTTAATGACGAGACGGTATCGAGAGTTTGTCTTTCGAAGAGACGCTACACCTTATTATGATTTTATGGCCAAGTTTTTGGAAAGAAGCCTTTTTTTTGGTGATATCCTGGTGCCACTAGTTAATCAGAATATTGTGGATGAGATTCGCTTTCATCGCAATGCAATTTCATTTATCAAAGCAGGGGAAGTATGGACCTTTAAGAATAATCAGGTAAGGGCCATTATTTCTCACTCTGTTGCAAGCAAAAATAAATTGGGAAATATCCAAATTGATTTTGTCACCGATAACGGCATGAAGTTTAGGTTGGGGCTGATTAAATCTCCCAATTATCTAACCACGCCAACTTTTTCCAAAAATCGTAAGGATTTTCTCTATCGTATCGCTAAGCATCTTCCCCGAATTAAGGAGCGTAGGCTAAGGCAGGCAAGCTTTTTCAGTAAGTTGGTGCTGGCATCTATACTGCTGGTGATTGTTTTACTGTAATAGTGTTGCTATATTCAGAGGATGAGTTATTTAGAAATTGCCAAAGAAGTTTTTGATATTGAAATTAATGGTCTTAAAGAAGTTAAGAATAATCTTCCCCAAAATTTTGACGAGATAATTGATGTTATTGTTAAGGCCCAAGGTCGTTGTGTGATCACGGGCATGGGAAAGTCGGGACTGGTTGGAAAAAAAATCTCGGCCACCCTGGCCTCAACCGGAACCCGTTCCTTTTTTATGCACCCAGGGGAAGCCTATCATGGGGATCTGGGAATGATCAGCTCCCAGGATGTGATCGTGGCGATTTCTAATTCAGGTGAAACGGAAGAGATTATTAAGATCCTTTCTTTTTTTAAAGAAAATGGAAATAAGATTATCGGCATGGCCGGTAAGGAAAATTCAACGCTGGCCAAGTACTCGGATTATTTTTTAAATATAGGAATTGCCAAAGAAGCTTGTCCTTTGGAGCTGGCTCCTACCACTTCTACTACCGTCACTATGGCCATGGGAGATGCCCTGGCAGTGGCACTAATGAAGGCCCGTAATTTTCAAGCAGAAAACTTTGCGAAATTTCATCCCGGGGGAAGTCTAGGCAGAAAACTTTTAACTAAGGTTTCTGATTTAATGCAAACCGAGCAGCTTCCTATCCTAAAAGAAGACATGCCCTTTGATGAAATTATTTCGGTTATCTCGGGGGGGCGTTTAGGCCTGGGAGTTGTACTGGAGGGAAATCAAGCCAAGGCCGTAATCACTGATGGGGATATTCGAAGACTACTTAAAGAACAAAAGGCCAATGCGCTCAATATGTGCGCCAAGGATTTTGGTTCCAGCTCACCGGTAACGATTTCATCTCAGGAAAAAATTGTGGTAGCGGAAGAACTGATGCAAGAAAAGAAAATCACTGCCCTAGTGGTAAGCGATAATGGAGAGTTTAAAGGAATTCTACACCGTTATTCGATTTAATATATTGTTTGGTACCCAAACTCACCTAAATTACTGCCCAAATTCTAATAATTGATTGCCCAATTTTGAGCTTGATACTGCCCAAATTTACATATATACTCTAAGTATGGAATATTTTTGGGAAAATCCTGGTTGGGAAAGTTCCGATAGACATTTAGAAAGCATTAAAACCATGCCTTTTGAAAGGCAGATACCGTTCATTCCAGAGAAGAAAGGACTCTATATTATTAGAGGACCGAGGCAAATAGGAAAGAGTTCATGGTTAAAGAAAGTACTTTCTCATTACGCTGGAAAGGAAAAGTGCTTTTATTTAAGTTGTGAGAATGTTGAAAATAATAAGGAACTTGCAGAGATTTTAAAGTCTGTCAGAGATAGAAAAATTGTTTTATTAGATGAAGTTAGCTTTGTAAAAAATTGGGACCGAGCGATTAAACATGAGGTGGACCAGGGGTACCATCATATTCTAATGATAACGGGCTCGCATGCCTATGATCTCAAGCGAGGCTCTGATTTAATGCCGGGGCGTTTTGATCATGGAGGAGAGTTTACACTTCTTCCAATGTTATTTGATGAGTTTTATGAAGCTAGGTTGCAAGCAGGATGGGCCGGAGATGATCGAGTTAAGGAGCTAGAAGCTTATTTTAGAGTAGGTGGCTTTCCGATGGCCGTTGCAGAAGGAGGAATTGATGGGAAATTACCGAAGAACTCAATTCAGACATACTGGAAATGGTTAGTTGGAGATGCTTTAAAATTAGGAAAACAACAAGACTATTTAGAAGAGGTCATGATGCAATTATCTGGGTGTATGGGCTCTCCAGTAAGCTTACAGACTTTGGCAAAAAAAACGTCTATTGGATCTCATCATACTGTTAAGGATTATATAGCTCTTTTGGAGTCCTGTTTTGCGGTAAGGACTTTATACGCAATTGACATGAATAGCGGTTCTTATCGCTATAAAAAAGATAAAAAGTTTTATTTTAGTGATCCCTTATTATTTTGGCTGGGAATGGTGCTCTCTGGGAAGAAACTGAAGAATGATTGCGATGATGTGTTGGCGGAAATGGTGGCCAATGAGCAGTTAAAACGAGAAAAAACTCGTTTTGGTTATCTTAATGGAAGAACAGGTGAAATTGATTTTATTTTACCTGGTGAATGGGCGATAGAGGTGAAGTGGTCAAACGATGCGAGGAATCTTTCAAAGGCATACTTAAATTTAAACCTATTAGATAAGAAAGTCTGGTTGAAAAATAATTTTCTAATGTAAGTAGTTTTGTTGTAGAAATAAAGTATCAAAATAAATCACTTATGACTTTTTACGCGATAAATGGTGGTACAGTACATGAATTTATTTATCGACGAATTTCAGAGTCAGAGTGGTGTGAAAAAAAAGTAAAAAAAAGAATATGCAAAACTCACAAAAGGCATGCTCAAAATCCGACTTGTTGGTATTACTCCACTTGATAAGGAAAAAAATTATTTAAAAAATGAACAGATCCCTGAAAAATTTAAGGTACCGAATAACTTAATAAACTGGACTTTTTCCTCAAAGATAAATCTTACTTACAGATAAATTCATTATCCGCAGAAACAGGCGTGCAGTAGTCATACCACTTGCCTTGATCATATTCTGAATAAGCAAAAAACCAATAAATATGTTCCGTTCCCTGGGGAGCAATCGCATATTCATTGGCCATAAAATCAGGTTGCACCCCGTCTACTTGGTAGCACCAGCCATAAATGCGCATTTTATTGCCAGGTAAAACTTCAATGGCATCGGTGCCACTGGGAGTGTTTAAGATGGAAGTAATATTGGTTTCATCGCCCACAAAAGGAATATTGTGAGAACTAAGCGAATTGACGGTTAATTGTCCTGCGTTAGTGGCCGCCATCACTTGAATTTCTTCTTTGTGAAAAGCTGACACGTCGCAAATGTTTTTAATCTCAATGGTAACGGCCATTGCGCTGCTATTAAGGAATGCTAGAAGGATAATTAAATTTTTCATGGGGCATTCTTATAAAGAATTACTTGGGAAGTAAACTTTATTGTGCATTGCTGTGTGTTATGCGTTTAACATTATAAGAGAGCTAGGGTATAGTTTTTGCCCTATGAAGCTAATTGATGATTTTTATAAAGACTATGAAAACCAACTCATTAAAGAAATAAACGTTCTTTATTTTGAGGCCCTTTATCAAAAATATGCTGCCAAAGAGATTAACAGCGAGGCGGTGGATCTAGTGATGAATGATGGCAAGAACAATTCTAGGGTCTTTCCTTTGCCCATTGTAAGTGATGAGCAGCTAAATAAAATTATCATTCAAGACTATGAAAAATTGGCAGCTCCCGATTTAACTGCCCTCTCTGAGGTAGGACTTTGTCTGTGTAAAATGCAGGCGGGACTGGGCACCAGTGTGAAGCGGGATGATCTTATTTTAAAGTATGAGAATCGCACTAAACTAGGGGCCAAGGGAACGGATCTCTTTATTGAATACGCGGGTAAGATGCTATCCATTGCGGAAGTGCAGCTGTTGCAAACTGAGGCTAAGGCCAGTAAAAAAATATATAAGTATCTAGCATTTTATAATTTAGTTAATCACGAGACAGTAGAAGCAGTTCAAAATATTTGGAATAAAAAACATCCAAGCCTTGATAAAACTTATCACGAAATTTTTAAATCAAATGAGCTTAAAGAATATCCCATGGTGGAGCAGCTCCTGATGCCTACGGTTGCGGAAAGTGGAGAGCTAACTTTGGAGCGCATGGCCCCAGGAGGACATGGCTTTCTTGGCTTTTTTGAGCTCTTAAAAATCTTTCGCGCCGATACAGTAAATAATGAGATTCTGGCCATTGGTAATGGCGAGGATCTGCGCTCTGATCCCGATGATAAGCTGGTTTCCTGGATGGTAAAAGAAAAGCTGCCTATTATGATGATTACTACTACCAAGCTCGATAAAGATAAAAAGGGTGGCCAGCTGGCTTTAGTAGATGGGGACAAACCTTATGTGACGATCGTGGAGAAGGCGCAGGCGCAAAAAGCAGATCAGCTAGAATACTTTGAAGAGCTGGGACTCAGAGCAGGCGATAAACGCTCGCTATTTAATACCAATATCGTACTCATTAATAAGCAGGCACTCAAAGCGGCTTTTGATCAATACTTAAATATTTCAGAAGCAGAGTTTCGCGCTATTATCACTCCTGATCTAATTAAAAATACTAAAGAGCAAGATGGTAAAAAATTTATTCAGCTAGAAGGCGCCATCGGTTCTGTTATGCTAAATCTGGATAAATACTTTCGCCAAAACTTTGGCAAAGATTTGATTGGCTTTTTAAATCTCGCTCCAGAAAGCCGTGAGAAATTTTTCTTGCCGATTAAGACGCGGGAGGATTTTGAGGAGATTTACGGTACCTGATACTTTTTTGTTAGCAATCGCATATTAAAGATACTTTGCTTTGACAAATTTCACTGAGCACCTACGATTTTATCAACAGAAATCAAAATATTACGCATGTGATGTCTGGTATGGCGCGAGTAAAGATCTGCATTTACGAAGTGATAGGGAGTTACTCCTAACTTTTTCATAGATTATCAGCTGAATATTAGCAAACGATTTCAAATATGAAATATCTGGAAACAGACTTGGTCTAAGTCTTTTAAATTACACGACATGCATGATAATGAGGTTATAAATGTATTGTATACAAGATTGTGTATACAAAAGTTTGTATATATGATACACTGAGCCAGGAGATTATTTATATATTACATTGTTTTACTAAAAAAACGAAAAAGACGCCTAAGTGTGAGTTGAATAAAGCAACGGAGCGATTAAAGAATTTAAAACAAAGAAT
>JBFEUX010000133.1:0-8051 GCA_041547255.1 Bacteriovoracaceae bacterium | reverse complement strand
CTTTTTCTTTTTATAAGTAAACTCTACTTTATAATTATTTTTATCAACAATTTTTTCTAAAAGACCTCTTTTATTAAAATATTCTTTGGTCCCATCATTAGACTGTCGAAAAAAACCAGTCTTTGTTACATGAACTTCTTGAATCCCTCTTTCGTTGGAATACAGAACTGAACCTTTTGCAATATTTGTTTTAACCCCAAATTTTCTGGCGTATACATGTCTTAACTCAGCATTATTCACAAGTCTTTTCATAAGATTTTTTTCTGCAACAGCTGTCATCTCTGAACGTGAACGTTTTTTCATTGCATTCACAATTTTTTTGGCAGCTTTTTCAGGATTAACCGGATTTTTTGGACAAAACCGTGTTTTTCCCCCAGCCCCATGCTCGTGAATAAATACACAACCATCAGGAGATTTGATCAACTTCGTTTCAAATACGTTCCCCCAGCCAAAACCGAACCAGCCTTTTTCTGTGGATTTTGAATTATAAGTCCTAGTCATCTCAAGAGTTTTCCCAGATCCTGGTACAACTATATCCGTATATGAAATATAGAAGTTACCATTTTTTAAGTTAACTCCAGCTTGCGCAGTTCCCATTGCTAAAGCTAATAGTAAAATTGCATTACGTTTCAAAAATCTCATTTTCTTTCCCTTTGGGTTCAAAAATCCTATTACTCTTTCATTTTATCGGGTTTTTTTTATCAATACTTAAATATTTTTATACTTTTATTTGGATCACTTTCCACATGGCGTAACCCCCTACAATATTAAGAGTAACAGCTATAAAAAGAAAAATATTTCCCATCAATGTACCAAACAATAAGTCCGTAAAATTAGGATCACTGGAGGCAAAATACGAACCCATGAGCGTAGGCATTGAAGCAATCATTGCACCTTGCATTTTCCCCTGAGCCACATAAGTGTCTATTTTTTGTTTAAGTCTGACCCGCTCACGTATAACTTCAGCAATAGTATCAAATACTTCTGCCAAGTTACCACCTGTCTCCCTTAAAATATTCACTGAGGATACAAACATGTCATTATCTTCAGTTGGCACACGTTTAGCTAAGTTCTCAAAGGCTTCATCTAGCGGAACCCCTATCTTCGTTTGTTGTAAAATAAGGTTGAATTCCTGGCTGATTGGCTTAGGAAGCTCTTCTACAACCATCCCGAGTGATTGTGGAACCGATAGACCTGCTCGCAATCCATTTGAAAGTAAGTTCAAAGCATCCACCATCTGCACTTCATACTGCTTAATTCGCTTTGAAACTAAATAGTTCATCAGGGGCTTCGGTATTTTCCATCCAATAAATCCGACCAAAATACCTAGTAATATACCGAGTACAAATTTCCCTAAAATAAAAAATATGGATGTAACGATGGCAGACAAACCAAAAGCAAGAAACAATAGCGCATAGGTAATATGATCAGACTTCACTTCAAGAAATAGTAATTCACATTTTTGAAGAATATAGTCCCTGGTACCAAATGTTTGGTCCTCTATCCATGAGAATAATTTTACTGAATTTTTATATGAATATAAAAAGAAGATAATACCAACAAGAATCAGGATACCTTTTTTACCAAGAACATTTGTAAAAAAGTTAATCTCCTTAGCTGCATCAGCTTCTTGAGCGTACACTAATCCAATATTGAAAAATACGATCAATATATATTTACTCATTTTTAAAGAGCCCTCTTGGTATTTTGGTTCCTTTTTTCTCTATAACTTCGACAAATTTAGGAATAAAGCCAGAGGCCATAAATTTCCCTATAATTTTCCCTTTGGCACCGACAGCCTCTTGCTTAAAGACAAAAATATCTTGCAAAGTTATGACATCGCCTTGCATACCACCAATTTCGGTTATATTCATAACTTTTCTTGAGCCATCTTCAAGCCTGGATTGTTGCACAATCATATGCACAGCAGATGCAATCATCTCTTTAATTGCTTTTGGAGAAATACCTGCTCCAGCATACTGAACTAAAGTTTCAAGCCGGGAAAT
Organism: Bacteriovoracaceae bacterium; assembly: GCA_041547255.1. Classification (GTDB taxonomy): domain Bacteria; phylum Bdellovibrionota; class Bacteriovoracia; order Bacteriovoracales; family Bacteriovoracaceae. The sequence continues at coordinate 6,045 of JBFEUX010000133.1, read as the reverse complement.
ACAATCCCGAGGTGTATTCGAGTGAACAGTTGTCATTGAACCATCATGCCCTGTATTCATTGCCTGTAACATATCAAGCGTCTCTCCGCCTCGACACTCTCCGACGACAATTCTATCTGGCTTCATCCGCAACGTCTGTTTAACAAGACAACGAATATCGACAGCTCCTTCACCTTCTAGCGAAGGCGGCTTAGTCTCTAGTCGGACGACATGATCTTGCGGAAAATTCAATTCAGCCGAATCTTCACAAGTGATAATACGTTCATTAGAAGGAATAAAAGCTCCCAAGACATTAATCAGTGTTGTCTTACCGGAGCCAGTTCCCCCAGAGACAACAATATTTCGATGTGCCTGAACCGAAATCCGTAAAAAATCGGCCATATTGGTAGTCATTGAACCAAACTCAACTAAGCTTTTATAGGTCAACCTTTCCTCAGGAAATTTTCGTATTGTAATGGTTCCACCATCCAATGCACAAGGTTTAATGATAGCATGTACTCTAGATCCGTCTTTTAACCTAGCATCTACATAGGGTGTCTTTTCATCAATTCTTCTTCCAACTTGAGAGACGATTCTTTCTATAACATTCAAAACTTGTCTGTCGTTTGTAAATGTAATATCAGATCTGATATTTTTCCCAGACTGTTCATAATAGATTTTATCTGGTCCAACAACCATAATTTCAGAAACAGTTTTATCTGATAATAAGTCTTCCAGAGGACCTAAGCCAAGAGCTTCATCTAGAATTTCTTTTACAATCCGATTCATATCCTCACGATTGTTAAGTATTCCCTTGGTATCTTCTTTACCTAGTAATTCAACAACCAGTTTCTTAGTTCTTTCGCGTAAAATAAATTGCGCTTGTTCGTCACCGGAGTCTTGTTTTTTCATATCCATTTCTTCGACCAAAGCTCGATGAATTCGTGCTTTTAAATCAGTCCAAGGATCTCTCCCTGAACGACTCGATGAGGTTTTTTGAGATGATATAGTTTTTTTACTAGCTACCCCATCCGGTTTTTTAAGACGGGCCAAAGAGGATAGAACATTTTTTTGCTTAATTTGTCTTACAACTTCAACTACTCCCTGGCAGAAAGGGGCATTTTTTGAAATAGTCATTAATGGGGCCGATGCACTCAAAGCTCGGATACAACCTTGATCATCCTTTGGAATCGCAGAAAATACCGGCTTCCCTATCTGACGACCTATTGTATCCGGAGTCACAGGGTGTCCTTTTTGAAATTGATTCAAAAAGAGCAAAATCATTTCTTTTGGAAAAAGCATCGTTACTAATTCAGAAAACATTCGTTTTGACTGGTTAACTGCTAGTAAATCTGGAGTTACAACAATGCTGATCATTGTAGAAAACTCCATTGCCTTCAAGGTTAATTCCGTAAGCTCCGAACCTCCGTCAATTATCGTAATAGGATAAAGATTGGTTACGGCTTTTAATGCCTTACCTAGTCCATCGACATTAATATCCTGAGCTATCGCAGCTTCAGTTGGCATACCAATATAATGTACTCCTGCTTTATGTTGAGCAACAAACAGCGCTATTGATTTTGGATCAATTGAACCATTAAAATCTGCGAGATCTTTAATATTTTTCTTTGAACGCAACCCTGTAATGAGATTTTGATCACCACAAGCATTCTGGTCAAAGTCTAGCAACAATGCTCTTTGTCTATTTTCGGCAGCAAATGCAAATGCCAGGTTCGCTGCGACTTGAGACTTCCCAACTCCCCCTTTACCACCAATAATCGTAATGATATGACCGGCCATACTATCTTTCTCTTTTTCTAAACTTCCTTCTTATTTCTTCTGTTCCCTTGGAAGCACTTTCAAGGATTTCAGGTGTAACAAATACTACGAACTGAGACTTTGCATTTTCATGACTTTTTGAGCGCAATAAATTGAACAATACTGATTCTTGAGCTGTCCCTTCGCTTTCTTGTGGAGAGAGACCTCCCTCGGGATCATTTTTATCATAACTAGTGGTAGAACTGCTTTGGACAATCCCACCAATTACTGCTGACTCTTTTGATTTTACAGTTAAATTCGTACTGACTTGGTTTGTGGTTGTTTGTGGATTACCTGTCGAAGACTTTCCATTAGGAAGCGAAACAGAAACAGTTAAATTTGCTAATTCAACATTTTCCTGACTCTTAATACTTGGTTGAGTTTGCATTTTAAAGGATATACTTTCTGTCTTTGCTTCCTGCGCATCCCCAGTTCCTACCGCAAAGTTCAACTTAGATGTTTTTTCTATTGAGATTTTTTTCTTATCATTGGTAACGGCCATCCCCGATTGAATGACACGAGCATAGCCTGCAGACTTGGCAGATTGTAATTTAGGAAACAATCGCGAAATGGTTCCTGATAAAGTTCCCGAATTATCGGTAGAGATTCCGCCAGTCTCTTTATTATTACTATCTAGCTGTCTACCAAATCCAATTTGACTGTCATTAGACATAAATGGGGCCCATTTAAAGGCAAATACTTTTAAATAATCTTTTGATAACTCAACAAATTGCGCTGAAACCTTGATTAGCTTTGGTGGTGGATCCGGATCTTTTTTTTCATTCACATTAATAAAATTAACAATTTTACCTCTGTCACGACCTTTATAACGACTTCCTCCAGCGACGAGACCAAGACCTGACAGGCTATCTGGCAAGTATGCCTCAGCAATATCTCTCGCTAATTTCCTTTTTGAGCCACTGTTTACGACACCTTCAAGCCAGTAATCTCCATTTACAACATTTACCACAACGTCGGCCATATTGTTTCTAGTAATTGCGTCCTGCATTTCTCTAGCAACAATTAATTGAGTTTGATTGGAATATTCGATAAGAAGAACGACATCAGGATATTTCGAAAGTACTGTCATGACTCGGCCGATTTCGCTCGGGACAACAATTTCCCCATCGACAATAACCTTGCCACCCTTTATACCAATATTTATTCCTTCTATATCCCCGATCAGCTCTCTTAACTCCCTTACCGTGTTAGAGTTTCCGTCAGAGGTAATACTTACGATATATTTATCTCGGATATCTCCGACAGCATCTCTTATGGTAACAGAAGTCTTTCCTGCCTTTATACCACGAAAAGTTATCTCTTGTTTAGAAGGGGCTAATATCAATTGTAAAAGGTCTTCTTTTCCTACAGAGACTTTTGTGTGAAATTTATAATCAAGCTTTACAATCTCATCAATACCAATAGCAACATTAAGTTGCTTTTCCGTTACTTTGGGTTCTGTTGTCTGTCCAAAGCTATTAAATGAAATAAATAGTGTTAATAAAGCAACTCCTATCATCTCTTTCTCTCTTGGCGAGCTTTTCGTTCGGCAAAGTATGCTTTTGCTTCTGCTGCATCTTCACCTAGAACATCGTAAAGTCTTGTCCCTCCAATCCTTTCAATCGTTTTATCAGTATTATTTCTCAGACTAAAATAAATCCCACCAGCAACTTTATTTATAAAGATCAGCTTTTGGGCTTCATTCGGGGTTAACTCTAAAGTTATAGTGTTAAAATTATTATAGATATTTAAGTTTAATTTTTTAACCTCAGCCTCTTCACCTTTTTGTCCAATCAAAGGGATTTCATTTGTAACTCGTTTTCCCGTTGCAAGGACATATATATCTTGAAGTACTGTTTTAACTTTCATCATTTCAGTACGTCCACCGGCATAATCCAAAAGCGCCATAACATCCACCCTATCCCCAGGCTTAATTAACTTACCAACAGCTGAGTCTTCCTGGACCTGAATTGCAATAGCTCGTTTACCTTCACTTATTTGCCTAGACAAACCAGTTTTTCCTCCAGGATAAACAACTCTAGGACTTGTAATTTGCTCACCTCGCTTAATTGGAGTAGCAGCAATTGTTGCATCTAGGTCTTCAATTTTAGTAAAAGCACCAGGCATAACATAACTAGCAGGTACAACTACAATTTGTAGTTTTCTATCATCAACTGGTTCCATTTCTTTAATATCTACTTTTGCGACAACGACCTGACGTTGTTCCCCATACTTTGACTTGAATTCATCTTCTCTACCATCGATATATGACTGCACCATAAAAACTGCAATAAATGCAATCACTAAACTCAATGTAAATGCCCGACTATTCATAGAGATCCTTTTTATCCATTACTATTTACTATTTTAAGCCTGGGCGCTTGTTTTAGCTAAGGCGGAAGATTTGACCGGATTTTTTTACTCAATTATAGCGCAATGATGAAATTCACCCTCTCCATTGTTAGCGCCTCCCACAGGGAAGGCTATGTTAAAGCCGTCTGTTTTCACGTAAGTGGCTCCACACACACCATAGACAGTCTTAACTCTAATAAACTGAGTTTTTTCCTCGTTATAGCCCTCATCGCACTCATCTTCTACGTCCGTACCAAAAGGTAGATTAAACTTAAAACAAGCTGCAATTGGATATTGTCCACCCTGTAACTCTGTCGCCCATCCCATAATTTCCATACCAAACACTTTCCAGTTATTGGCCGGTTCAATATTACCTCTTCTGGGCCTAGGGATTGTTGAGTTATTTTGATTTCGATATGTCCAATATCCTCTGGTTGCTTTTTGCTGGTTTATCGAGGCATTTATTGCATTAGACACTGAGTGAACTACTGAATACATCATTATCATAAAAGGTAAAAAAAGGAGGAACTCAACTAACGATTGCCCCTTCTCAGTTAAAAATTTTTTTGTTTTTTTAGCAGCCATTATCATAAAGTACTATATCCATATCGCCACTGGAGCATTTCTTTGTATCACCACTTATAGCGGCACAAACCATTTCCTGACATATCACTCGAGTAGGTTCTTTACCCAAAAAAGATTCTGAGTAAAGTAATGCCTTATCCTCTCCTCCTACAAAAGGTAAAGTGGATATTGGCATTTTAAATTGAAAGACTGTTCCTGAGAAAATAGCACTTCCTGTTCTATTCGTTATAACTTTAAACTTGCCTTCTTCAGCACCAAAGGCTTCCAAAAGCTTATTATTAAAAACCTTTTCAACTTTATGAATCGCTTGAGTCAAGTTAGTTTGTTGGTTATTAACACCGGTCTCAAAGGTAAAATAAGCCCTTGCGGCTTTAAAATTTTGATAATGGGCCAAATACCCCGCCGTAAGATTAAGAGCTTGATTGACAAATAAGAAGGTCATGCCCAGTGCAAAAGCAACTGTTAAAATAAACTCAACCGCAGATTGTCCTTTCTCATTGTCCCGGATACGCATCTCTTGCACCAAAAAATCTACCATTATATGAATCATGAACTCTTTCTTTGTATTGAGGCTCTTTAAAAGGCTTATCACCGCTTAAACCATGTCTATAAGAATATTCCATTTCCCTTCTGAATTTATCTGAAAACTTACCATTTTTCCCAAAGAGATTCTTAAACTCGCTAGACTGAAATACCAAAGAAACTAAAGCAATAACCACAGCAAAAAGTAAAATATACTCAACTGTAGACTGTCCCTGCTGTGTTAAGTTAGATATAAATCTAGCCCTAAAAATACCCATGTAATTAGTATAACAGGAGCATAAGGAAACTTTGTTCCAAAGCAAGATTTTACCCCCTGTACATCCCTATTCTTTATACTTTCACTCAGCTTATTCCATTGGGTAATAATATTTTTTAATAAAGTTAATAGACCGATAATTACGGTTATTATTAATAAATACAAAAAAACGCTTTCTTGTAATTTGAATGGGATGATTAAAAAAAAGGTAGCCAAAAATTTGGAATCACCTCCTCCCATTATCTTTAACAGAAACAACAAAAAACCAACAAAGAAAAAAGCCAGAGAAAACTGAAACATTTCAAATTTCAAGGGATAATAATCTGGAAAAAGCATAAAAAGAACGGTTGCACAAACAAGATTCAATATAGACCAAAGATTCTTTATGACTCTGTATTTAACATCTAAATAAGCTACAGCTATTAATTCTAGCAAGACGAAAAGAAAAAGTGGCAGCGGAAGTATCATTTCTTATACCCATTTTTATAACCACTAAAAAAACACTCTGTCTT
>JBFEUX010000370.1:0-1834 GCA_041547255.1 Bacteriovoracaceae bacterium | reverse complement strand
GCGTCGTTTTCACCCTAGTATTTTTGCTACCGTTGAGGTTTTTATTACCACCGGCCGTTTGTCGGGCTTTGTGAGTAAATCAATTTATTCCGGACTTACAAAACTACCAATTGATTTTGAAATCCACCTTCCTAAAGAAGGAGAGGTGGCGGCCATTCTTTATACCAGTGGCGGCACTGGAGAGCCTAAAGGAGTAGAGTATACTCATGATATATTTATCAATCAGACATATGCTCTAAAAAATGAATTTAATCTGACAGAAGATGATATTGATGTAGCAGGTTTCCCACTATTTAGTTTTTTTACTCTCGCCATGGGGATGACCAGTGTGATTCCTTATATGGACTTTGCTAAACCGGCAGAATGTGTGCCATCCATTCTTTATAAGAATATTACAGACAACAAGGCAACCTTCTTAGCTGGTAGTCCCGCCATCTGGGAAAAGTTAGTGGATTATTGTCTAGAGAAAAAACTCAAATTAGACACAGTTAAGTATGTTGTCATGTTTGGTGCTCCCGTTAGCTTAAGCATTCATCAAAAATTTGCCAAAGTATTAACTCAAGGAACGACTTACACACCTTATGGAGCAACGGAATGCTTGCCCGTCTCCAATATTTCCGGAGAATATATTCTGGGGCATTTTTTCAATGATATGTTAGAGGGGCGTGGCACCTGCGTTGGTCAGGCCATTAACGGCAATGCAGTTAAAATTATAAAAATGACAGATGAAGCTATTCCTGACTTTAAGAATGTCCAAGTTTTAGCGCAGGGAGAAGTTGGAGAAATCATCGTTAAGGGAAAAAACGTAACTAAGGGGTACTACCAGAAAGATGAGGCCACACAATTGGCAAAAATTCAAAATGGTGACTCTTTATGGCATCGTATGGGCGATGTAGGCTATTTAGATGAGAATGAGCTATTGTGGTTTTGTGGCCGTAAAAAACACGTTGTACAGGTTGGAGATCAGTATTTTTATCCGACACAAGTAGAGGCCGTTTATAATCAACACCCTAAAGTGAAGCGCAGTGCCCTCGTTAAGGATATAAAAAATAATAGGCCAGCTGTTATCATTGAACGATACGATCAAAAAATTGAAATTGATTCTATGTTTCTGATGGATCTAAAAAATCTTTCCCAAAATCACGAGCACACGAAAGAGATTGCCGATTTTTATGCTGCTCAAGCTTTTCCTGTGGATGTTCGTCACAATATTAAAATTGATAGAAAAAAGTTACAAAAAGAGATATTGGAATAAGATATGCATGTTTTAGTTACTGGTGGAGGTGGTTTTTTAGGGACCTATATTGTTAAGGCCTTATTAAGAAATAATCATTTCGTATCCAGTCTATCTAGACATCATTATCCCCATCTAACTGAGTTGGATGTTCACCAGATACAATGTGATCTGTCCAATGCAGATGATTTACAAAAAATTGATCTTTCAACATATGATGCTGTTATTCATACTGCTGCCTTGGCCGGAGTATGGGGAGATAGCAAAACCTATGAAAAAATTAACTATTTAGGAACCATTAATTTAGTAAAAAAAGCAAAAGAGAGTGGCGTAAAGTATTTTATTTATACTTCATCGCCTTCTGTGGTTTTTGGTAAAGATGATTTAGCTCACGCCGATGAATCCACGTCTTATCCAGGTAAATACCTTACTGACTATGCCAGGACCAAAGCCATGGCCGAAAAAGAAATCTTAGCGGCCAGTGATGATAATTTTCAAGCAATTGCTTTAAGGCCACATCTAATCTGGGGACCAGGTGATCCCCATCTGATTCCACGTATCTTAGAAAAGGCTAAAGCTGGCAAGCTTAAACAAGTGGGG
>JBFEUX010000339.1:0-2399 GCA_041547255.1 Bacteriovoracaceae bacterium | reverse complement strand
TATATTTTTTATCTAATAATTATTTTATTTTACAATCAACAATTAATTCATAATCAAAACGACAAGATTGTGCACATTGGCCTCTATTTGCCGATCTTCCCCCTAAGGCTTCAGAGGTAAAACATTGGCCCGAATAGGCAACGCAAAGTGCTCCATGTACAAAGACTTCCAATTCTTTTTCAGTCATTTCACGGATTTTTGTTATTTCATCCAGACTATTTTCTCGTCCTAAGACAAAGCGTTTGATGTCCAGGTCTTCTAATAATTCAATCGCCTCATAATTGGTGACGGTCATTTGGGTAGAGCCATGGATAACTTGCTCTGGAGCAATTTTTTTGATGAGGCCAACTAAGCCTATATCTTGGACAATGAGTGCATCAGGATGCAGTTTTAGCAGTTTTACCAGGCTTTGGGCCGCTTGTGCTAGTTCATCTTGGAAGATCAGGATATTAAATGCCACATGTACCTGCACATTGTATAAATGGCAGGTATCAATAATTTCTTTGAGTTCCTCAAAATCGTGATCGTAGCTTCTCCCTCTGGCATTAAATCCAGGCATACCCACATAAATAGCATTGGCACCATTGTGGATGGCCGCTAGGGCCATGGATATATTGCCTACAGGTAAAAGCAGTTCTGCGTGATTATTCATGGCAAAGTTATGCCCTAAATATCTAATTTTGAGTAGAACTATTGTAAAAATTAGTGAGAAATATCAGCAACAAGCATGCTATATGAGGTATTTCCAATCAAATTATAGGATTAAATTATTATTAGAAAAGAAATATTACTACAAACAAAAGGAGGTTTGTAATGAGAAACTCAAGAGAAATCTATGATGAACTAAAAAAAACTAGAGATGAGTTGCGCGTACAGGCCCATTTATTCAAAGCAGAAGCTAAAGATCAATGGGAAGAACTAGAAGAAAAGTGGAATGAGGCTCGCCGTGATATGGCACCAGCTTTAAAGGCCGCAAAGGAAGCTTCTGGTAATGTTGGTGAGGCCAACAGACTACTGCTAAATGAAATTAAAGAGGGTTATAAAAAAATACGCGAAAGAATGCACTAAAAAAGGGGAGCTTTGCTCCCCTTGGTGTTATTGTTTTAGCTTGAATTTTTTTAAAATATCCTTCATCTTATTCATCTGCTCAGGGGTGGGCATATTATGCTTGGCCTTAGTGTGCTTAAAGCCCTTTGGTAGATTAAATGTTGAGAGTGGGATATTTTTCTCTTGAACCTTTTTTAGTGTTGTTCGGTTGGTTTTTCCCATAACTGTCGTGACAGTTTCAATTGGAACCATCCCTTTATCTAAATTAAAGAAACCTGAGGCATTATTAATCATCTTTTTAGTATCTTTTGCAAAATTGCTAAATACATTTTTGGAGATACCTAATTTAGAATAGTGTATTTCGCATGTATGTGTTTTGTTACCCATAAAACTTACAGTAACTAAATGACATTTTTTGCCATTTATCTTTTTAGTTTTCTTAGTGTTGGTAGTCTCTATGGCACCCGAGAGACTTTGCATCATATCGTTAAAGGATTTGATATCTGTTTTTTGGATAGTCTTTTTTTTGCGGTCAATTTGATAAAGTAAGCCTTTATTGTAATCAATAATACTCTCGCCTTGAGTGGTGAGTGTCTTGGCCTTACCCTTGGTATAAAAATATTTTCCGCCATTACTTCCTTCCCATTCCATATAAAGTCCAGCCTGGGCCGTGAAATTGAACAAAAAAAGGCCTATTAATGCTAATTTCATATATTCTCCTTATAAAAATATTTAACTATATTTCACAAGCTTCGGTGTAATCTTCTACTTCAGGTTGCATTTTTTTGACTTTATTAAAATAAATGAAACACGAAATAGTCACAATCCCGACGATTACAGAGAGTAGAGCAACATAAATATTTAGAGGGCGGGGTGATGTTAGACTAATCCGAATAAGAATAGTGGATGTAATGAAAGCTGCATTTTTAAAAATAGCATCGAAGCTTTTTACATAAATAAGAGAAAAAATTAACAAAAAGATATCGACAAAAACCAGTACGGTAAAAAAGTCTTTAAAGAAAACAAGCTTAATAGGTTGGTGATAATCATTACCTGTGGATACAACGGAATAACCAGTAACTGCCCAATCATATAAACTATACAGAGATAAAAAGATGACACTTATTCCCAGAACAAAGGCAATGGCCTTTTTAACTTTGATATAAGTTAGCATATCACAGGAAGTGGAATATCGGTTTCTATAAGTATTAATATGGTTAAATACCACGAGTAAAAAGAAGAGTAGGATCCCTGTACCCAAATCCATCATAATTTCTTCAAATACCTGGCGGTTTTCTTCATTGAGTGTCAGATCAAAAAGCGCTGCTTCCATGACATCCTCTTCCTGCTGC
>JBFEUX010000294.1:0-3090 GCA_041547255.1 Bacteriovoracaceae bacterium | reverse complement strand
TAATTCGGCTTGGGCACGTATTGCTTTCAATAGAAAATGGTGCGGAAAGAGCATCAAAGCTTACAGCTGTTGCTGATGAAACCCCTGTGTTGGAAAGAGTGAAGGTTTCTTTGATGATATCTTTTTGTAATGAAGCTTCAAATTGGAAACTACTGGGACCAGATATGGATAAGATCGCCGGGTCTCGTAGTTTTTTAGCTAAAGCATCCGAGCTTGTTTCTAAATTCTCAATATTGTGATTAGGTTCGGGTAGACAAGAAATAAAAGTAAAGGCGACCAGGAGATAGCTGATAAAAGTGAAATTTCTCATTCTTCTACCCTTTATTAGTGTTTTCCTAATTAGAATACGGTACTTTACTTGTCGGTTATTCCTTTTTAAATAGAAAGCTTTTTTTTATTAGTAATTACATTATGTTATGCCTTAGTCAAAGAATGTGCTTAAGAAATTTGCTGCCACAAATTATTGTAGGATTAAGTAGGTGCCAATATCTGTTATCTTGGCCGTGAGCTTTTTTAATATTTAGGATAGCTTAGGAATTTTCATGCTTTAAGAAAATAAAGCCCACATATCACAGTGGGCTTCTTTTTATACAGCTTTAGGAAAGTGCTCCATTTCTTCTTCGTAAAGAACCCAATGTTGGGAAATTAAAGGAAATGAAATTTCTTCTCCGTTGTCCAGTTTTCCTACGATAAGTTTTTTGTCAGGGGAGTAGTTGTGGATTTCAAAGTACTTAGTACGATGATCCCAGTTTACATAGCGTACTTTTAAATCTTTTTTGTGTTGTGATTCAATCCATAATTCTTCAAGGTGTTGTCCCATATGCCCTCCTTCTATTTAATTATATTCGCTAAGGCAAGAATCAAAATTGATTAAGATCATAAGATATAAAAAAAAAGCCCGAGTGAGGTGCTCGGGCTTGTAAAATATAATTCAGTCTGTGTAAAAATTATTGAAAAGAATTACTCGCAATAAGAGCGATAGATATTAATTAGTCTATCTAGGTTGCCTTTCACTTTTGCACTTGAACTTTTTAGCAGTGCTAAATTATCTTTAGCGCGTTCTCTATCCCTGCGACGAAAACAATTGCGAGAGGCGGGGTACATTTCTTTACGGGCCAGAAGCATTAATTCTAAAGTTACTTGGTAGTATCCAGCTGCTTCTGTACATCGTCCACATCCAGCTCCAATTTCTCCCTCTCTGAAAAATTGTTTAGCTTCTTTTGCTAAGGTATTACCAGTATGATTCATATCAACAGCATCTAAATAATGCTTTTCACCAACATCAAAATGATCGGAGCATTTTGATGAAAAAGCACTGCTGGATAGTAAGACTAAAGATAATAATATTAATTTTTTCATAACATTCCTCGTTTTATTTTTATTTGGTGTAAATACAACTATAGAAAGATAGCTCTTGGCTCGTCAAGAATTGATTAAAAAAGATATCTATCTAAAACTTACTTTTTGATAGGATTTTCTTTAAGAATTTTAGCAGATTGGCCACACTTCAAAATACAAACTATTTGAGGCAGTGGCCATTTAGGCTTTTTCGATATTTCAGGGCGTTAAGCTATTATTGCTGAAATATAGCTAGATACAGCTAACTCTTTGATAAAATAATAAAAAGGGGTCATATGAGAGTTTGGTTATTAATACTTTCATTATTAATTTATGGGTGTGATCCACAAGAGATGGAGATTGATCAGACCTGTGAAAATTCTCAATTGAAATCCGCACGTAGTCTTGCTGGTGATGGCAATTTTATAGAATCACAGACAGCATTTGATTGTCAGGAGATTTCTCAGTACAAGTGCGAAATCCGCAATTTTTCTCCTAATATAAAAAATGAAAAATTCCTTGGTGAAGACTTTTGTCAGAATGATTCCTGTCTTGTTTTTGATCAATATAATTTTGATACCTCTCATATGCGAGATATAAATAATGAGAGTGAGTTTATCCAGGGAGGAGAGTTTAATCGAGCAGAGGTGTTCTGTTATCACCGTAAAGACAAACATAGAGTAACTAATGCAGAAGGAAGTGAGATCTTGGATGCATTGGAAAAAAGTATTCTCCTATGTGAAAAGATGGAGGACTTGAAATGACAAAGTTGTTGTTGGGCATTCTGCTGATAAGTGTTTCTTATAGTGTTTATCCACATGCGCGCTTGCGTGCCGACGGTGTGACCCCTCCTCGTAATAATAACTCAGGATTGAAAGTGGGACCTTGTGGTGGTGTCCCCAGAACGAGTAATGCTGTTACATTAACGGCTGGAGAAGAAATTACTCTCACTTGGGAAGAGGTGGTACAACATCCGGGGCATTATGAGTTTTCCGTTGCTAAGGCCAATGATGAAAATTTCGTGCGTTTATTGGTTGTTATGGATGAACAAGATGGAACAGATGATTTACCTCATCAATACTCTGCAAAATTAAAGATACCTGATATAACTTGTGATGCCTGTACCCTACAAATGATTCAAGTCATGACCGAAAATCCAGCGCAGCCGAGGAACTATTATTCATGTGCGGATATCAAAATTGTGGCAGGAGTGAAACCACCAACACAGCAAATGCCTGAACCGGTTCCAGCTCCCGTTTTACCTGAGCCAATACCTGAAACGATGAACGGTGAAGAGCCTGTATCAAATGATCCCAGTAGCAGCGTAGACCCCGTACAAGTTGAGCATTCGGATTGTCAGGCAGCCGCTGGCAATTAATCTATATTTTTTTCACGGTTATTCCCAAAGGTAACTCTTTGGAATGTCATTGTTTTTTCATTTATATTGCACTTTAGAAAAGATTAACTACTGGTAACGTTGATCTATCCTGTGTTTTTTTATATTTCACATCATACATATAGATTAATTAAAATGCTATCTGCACTATGCGTGGGGGATTTATGAGAAGATTATTTTTAATATTTGGCATGCTAACATTTTTGTCATTTTCAATGGCTGAGGCCCAGGTTTTCAATTACAATGCGGGCGCTTTTTATAGCATGAGAGGAAATGTTTCCCGAGTTTGTGGTTATCCTTACTTTAACAATTTTGGCCAATGTATGCAGGTTTGTCAGATTGCTAACTGGCGAAGC
>JBFEUX010000287.1:0-3216 GCA_041547255.1 Bacteriovoracaceae bacterium | reverse complement strand
GGCTTCATATGTTTTTTCAATTTCTAATGACTCCAGATAACCTGATTCATGAAGTAATTTTTCATAAATAACAGCAGGTTCTTCTCCCTGGCTCTCCAAAACTTTGGCTTCATGAATGATACTCACAAAATGAGCTATCCCACTACGAACCTTTGCACTCAGCTTAAGATGTTTATATTCATCATAGTTATCTGTAACTTTATTTAGCATCTCCCAAAGGCTTAAATCATATTTAATTGCTTCATCTTCTATCTTGCGCAAAGTTCTCGCCCCAATCCCACGGGTAGGGACATTTATCACCCGGCTAATGGCCAGAGAATCTTTATCATTTACGACTGCTCTTACATAAGCAAGAAGATCTTTAATCTCTTTACGCTCGTAAAATTTTATTCCCGCAATCACTTTATAAGGGATATTTATTCTTCGCAAAGCATCTTCTATCAACCTTGACTGTGCATTAGCTCGATAAAAGATCGCTATTTCACGCGGATCTACGCCAGTGCAAATAAGCCTTTCAACCTCTGTCGATACATATTCCGCTTCCGCTTTATCATCCGAACAATCGACAATTTTAATGGACTCACCTGCTTCATTGTCAGTCCACATTTGCTTTCCCTTACGATTTATATTCTTTGATATCACGTGAGAAGCTGCTTCAATTATATTTTTACTTGAACGATAATTTTGTTCTAATTTAATCAAACTGGCATCAGGAAATATTTTTTCAAATTCCAAGATATTTCTTATATCTGCACCTCGCCAAGAATAAATAGACTGATCTTCATCTCCTACGACGCAGACATTTTTACGATCTTGAGAGAGAAGCTTAATCAGTTTAAATTGTGCCCTGTTTGTATCTTGATACTCATCAACTAAAACATAATGGAAACGTTTTTGATATCTCTCTAAAACTTCTGGAAAGTTTTCAAATAAATTAAGAACGCCCGTAATAAGCCCACCGAAATCAACTGCATTTGCCTTGTGTATTTCACTTTCATACTCTTGAAAAAAAGAGAAGAAAACGTCATCTCGGTCTATTTCACTCACCGTCTCTTCATCCTGACAACCAAGAAAATAGCCAAGATTTTTAAGGCCATCGATATAATATAGAACCTCACTAGGATGTACTTCCTTTAGGCTAATTCCGCGACGACCTAAGACATTTTTGACAACACTTTTAGATTCAGAGGTATCATAAATCGTAAAGTTGCGGGATAAACCTAAATATTGAGCTTCATTTCTTAACACTCTTGCGCAAAATGAGTGAAATGTAGTGACCTGGATAACACCAAAGTCAACATCACTCTCACTAGCAATCCTCTCACGCATTTCACGAGCAGCTTTATTGGAAAAGGTTACTGCTAAAACGCGAAAAGGACTTACTTTTTTCTCGTCTAATAAGTACTGTATTCTAGAAACAAGAGTTCGCGTCTTACCAGAGCCAGCTCCAGCAAGAATCATAACGGGACCTTCCGTTTGAATAACTGCTTGTTTCTGTGATTCGTTTAAGTGTGATAAATCCATCAATTATTCTACCGTTACAGACTTGGCAAGGTTTCTAGGTTTATCAATATCAGTCCCTTTTTGCTTGGCCACATAATAGCTTAAAAGCTGAAGGACAACATTTGAAACCACAGGCTTAAGGTCTTTGACCCCACAATAATCAATACCAAAATAATACTTTGAAATTTCTTGGAGTTCTTTATTTTCGCCATCTCCTAAAACAACCATAACACCATTTCTTGCTTTTACTTCTTGCGCATTTGATAATGTTTTTTCATATAGCTCGTTAGTCACAATAGCGATATTCACCATAGTTTCATCAAATAGAGCAATTGGACCGTGTTTAAGTTCACCAGCGGCATAACCTTCAGCATGTACATAGGCTATTTCTTTTAACTTAAGTGCTCCTTCAAGGGCAACTGGGAACTGCTGTCCCCTACCTGTAAAAATAAAGCCTTTATAATTATAAATCTCTTTTGCGATACTTTTTATTTCCTCTTCTCTTTCTAATATTTTAGAAATGGCCGTTGCTACATTCTTAAACTCTTGTTGAATTTCTGGAGTATCAACCTTGCCCTCATAGGCTTGTGAAAGTAAATAACCAACCAGCACCATTTGGGTAAAGGCTTTTGTACTTGCAACCCCAATCTCTGTGCCTGCATGAATCAATAAATTCTCATCACAATTTCTAAATAAAGTAGAGCCATCTACATTAACAATAGAATATGTTTTCAGCCCCCTTTCTTTACATAACTCCTGACATGCCAAGGTATCAGCAGTTTCTCCAGATTGACTGATGAACAACCCAGCCTGCCCTTTGGATAGCAATGGATTTCTATATCTAAACTCACTGGCATAGTCAGATTGAGTGGGAATAGCATTTATATTTTCCAAAAAGCTTTTTATTAACAGCCCTGCATGTAAAGCCGTTCCACAAGCAATAATATGCATCAAGCTTGGTTTCGTGTCCGCTATTTTTTGTAAATCTTGTTTAGCTTGCCCCTGAGCATAGATCGATATGATGCGATTAACTAGTTCAGGCTGTTCAAAAATTTCTTTAAGCATGAAATGATCAAACTTCCCTTTGCTAACTACATCCATAGTCATTTCTTTTTCCTGTACTTTATAGGCATGGGATGGATTCTCCTCCATGTCATAAAAGCCTAATATCTGAGTTGCATTACGGTTGTCTCCCACACAAAGAATATTATCGTCAGGAAAATAAATTTTAGTGGCAAACCCAATCAAGGCATATGGATCAGAAGAGACAAAAACTTCCCCAGCTTTTTCATTTACTCCGCAAACCAAAGGTGCCGATTTTTTTATAGCAAAAATTTGATGATTAGTTTTATGGATAATAACAAATGCCGAATTGCCTTCAACCTTCTTAAAGGTATTGATAATTGCTTTTGTCACATCATTTAATTTTTCAAATTCTAATGTAAGATAAGCAAGAAAAACTTCTGAATCTGTTTCAGATTTAAACTGATAGTCTGATTTAACTATTTCTTCTTTTAGCTTCGAAGCATTTTCAATTATACCATTATGAACAATAGCAAAAGTTTCATTTTCATGGGGGTGTGCATTGGTATCATTAACCGCACCATGAGTGGCCCATCTGGTATGGCCAATGACTAAAGATGAAAATAACTTAGCCTCTGATTGCAGTAGTCCTTTGAGGTTTTCGAGTTTTCCCTCTTTTTTGACAACTCT
>JBFEUX010000247.1:0-4005 GCA_041547255.1 Bacteriovoracaceae bacterium | reverse complement strand
TTCTTCGGAAGCTTGTTCTTTTTTAGACACCTCTTCAAGCTCTCTCGGTATTGATGGTGGTGAAATTGGCGTGTCACTAATGGTATTATCTTTTCCACAACTACTAATTAGACTAACAAGACAAAGAGTGATTAGTAAGCGTTTCATAATTTGTTTCTCCCCAAAATATAATTTTTTTCTCCGCAATTGCGTCTGTTTTATTGCTAACACCTTCAATGAATAGTTCCAGGTTTTTCAACATGGCATTGAATATTTGTTCTTCGCTTTTGTTCATAAATACTTTTTTTAATTTATAGATGGATTTGGTGTTTCTGGTTTTAAAGCAAGTGGAAGTGATTTGATTGATTTCCCCTTGAACATTTGTGTCACTGTGAAGTTCTTTTTTCATGCTTTTCGTTAAGCTTTTGTTCAGGTGGAATTTGTTATCCACAACCTGGACAAGTCCTTTGGCCGTTAGTGGTTGGATAACTAGATTAAGTATTGCTTTATCCAATTTGGTACAAGCACTTAGTTCATCAATGTTTTTGTCTTGCTGGGCAAGTGATTCCAAAATCATGCGCTCAATGACGGTGATATGATAACTCATTTTTTCTCCTAGGCTAATTCGATTTGTTGGTAGTTATTAAAGCTGATACTTTGAGCGAGCTGAGCTAATTTCAAAGTCTGTTTCATCTGAGTATAAAGTTCGTTTAATGTTTGCGTTGAAAGCTGACGGGAGCATTCTCGTGCCAGTTGCTGAAAATGCTGGTTTTGTTTGTTAATGGATAACAGTTCTTCAAAGGTTTCGTATTCAGAAATTTTCATTTCAGAACCATTAAAGATGCGAAAAACGCGAGTGTGCTGGATTTTTGTTTTGTTGGAAATATCGCGCAAGGTATCCTGAGGATAAACTTGTCGGTATTTTTCAATAATCAGATCTTGTAAACTTTTCATAAAACTCCTCATGTTTGTTATGAGAAGTCATAAAGCAAAAGCTATGCCAAGTTACAAAAGCTACGCTAAGTTATAGGTTGAGATTGATATTTTCGTAAATGCGGTAGAAAGCTGAGGATGAAATCTTTAATTCTTTGATGGATTTAGAAATTTTTCCCCGATTTTGCTTTAAAGTCATTTTGATGGACTCTTCTTCAATCATCTTGATGAATTCGCGCAATCCTTTTTCTTTAATAAAGTCTTTCTGATTGGAAGTTAAATTACTTTGTACTTCAGCTCCAGGAAAGTTGAAGTTAATATCTTTGGCCAAAATAATTCCGTTTCCATTGGTGGTTAAGAGTTCAATTTTCTTTCTTAACTCTCGAATATTACCTGGCCAGTCATATGTTTTTAGCTTCGCAATTGCTTCTTCTTTAAGGATAACCCTACGGTGTGAACTTTGTAAGAAGTGTTTAATAAGTAGAGGTATATCATCATGTCGTTCGCGCAACGGCTTAATATCCAGGTTTAAACCACTGACTCGAAAGAAAAGGTCCTTTCTAAATTGTTCTTTGGCTATTTTATCGAAAAGATCTTCACAAGTAGCAGTAATTAAAGTGAACTGTGAATGTACTGGTTGGTCGGATCCTACTGGGTAGAAGGTATTCTGATCTAAGGCCTTTAACAGCTTTTGCTGCATAGGCATGGGCATGGTTCCAATTTCATCGAGAAAAAGGGTTCCGCCATTGGCCAATTCTAACTTACCAATTTTTTTGCTATTGGCCCCAGTAAATGAGCCTTTTTCATGTCCAAATAGTTCCGATTCAATAAGGTTTTCAGAAATTTCAGCACAGTTAAGGTGGATAAAAGGTTTATCTTTGGCGTAGTTTTGGTGGTGAAGTAATTCACCGATTAACGTTTTACCAACACCTGTTTCTCCGGTGATAAATACTGTTTTATTTTTAAGGTTAACCTTACTTAGATCCGTAATTTTTTCAATCAGTTCAGGGTCTTGGGTAATATATTTTTCTTTAAAAAATTTAGCAAAGTCTTGGGTAAAATGGCTGCGTTTAAAACTGTGAATATATGGTTCTAGATAAGTACGATATTGAGACTTGGCCAGGAAGTGATCACAACCGGAATTATAGGCTTCCTCAATAATGGCGTCGTCTTTTTGAGAACTTAAGATGATAGAGTGGATATTTTTAAATTTAGTTTCTTTAAGGAGGTTAATACCTGATTTGGGGCCATCAATATCCATATCAATAAGCGCTAGGTCAAAATGTTGTTTATTTAGCAGTTCTTCGGCCTCAACTTCAGATTCGGCTTCGTAAACCAGGCCATGCTCTGCAAGAACCTCTTTAACGGCCATTCTAAAGTATTTGTCATCGTCACATAATAGAATCGTTATTTTATTCTTCATGGCGGGATATTGAACCAAAAGGGTTCGGAAATCAAATAATTAATTCTATTTCCGAATTATTTACAGGGGTGCTATAATGACGTCATGGAAATTAAGATATTTAACACCGCAGCTGAAGTTTCAAGTTTTGTCGCCGAGACCATTATTGAACAGGTAAAGGCCAAAGCAGATGCTAATTTAGGTGTGGCCACCGGCCGTACCATGGATGCCATCTACCACCATTTGGTACAAAGAAGTGTTGCCGAAAAGCTAGATTTTTCACAAGTTAGGGCTTTTGCTGTTGATGAATATATTGGCCTGGATAAAGATCATCCCAATAGTTATGAGCATTATCTACATCACCATCTGTTTGATCAATTAAATTTCACGTCAGGTAATCTTTATCTACCGAATACTCACTCAGGTAATATTGATGAGAATTGCCTGGCTTATGAAAATCAAATCAAAGAGAGTGGGGGGATCGATTTACAACTTTTAGGTTTGGGACTTAATGGACATATTGGTTTAAATGAACCAGGTTCTGCAATAGATTCCAGAACCCGTCTGGTAGGGTTAAGCTGCACAACTCGCAATTCTAATAAGGTATTATTTCGAAATGAAGAAGTCCCTTTAACAGCGGTTACGATGGGAATAGGAACTATTTTGGATAGCAAGCATTGCTTATTAATTGCTACCGGAGAAACCAAGTCCGAGATTGTGCAAAAAGTTCTCAATGGGGATGTGAATTCGAAAATTCCAGCTACGGCTTTAAAGGAACATAAAAATATTATGATTGTTTTAGATAAGCACGCGGCCAAATTAATTTAAAAGATCAGGATTCTTTTCTTTAATTTGTTTTAAAAGTTCTTTTACCTTTTGACTTTCACCTTTCTTACCAATTAACAGAGCGTCGTCAGTATCTACGATAAGCAGATCATTTATATCAAAGGTTGCAATAATTCTTTTGTTACCAAGCACCAGATTATTTTGTGAGTTTAGCTGAACATATTGTGAATTAACTGTGTTTTGATTTTCATCTACTGGCAAGTGTTCTGCAAGGGAGTCAAAAGAGCCCAGGTCCGACCAATTGAAATTAGACGGAACAACTTTTACTTTGTCACTTTTTTCCATGACAGCGTAGTCAATACTATCTTCTGGAATCAGCATCATATCATCTTGCTTGATATAATAAATTTCATCTTCTTGTCTGGCATTAGTAAGTGCTAGCTTCGATTTACTGAGAATTTCTGAGTTATATTTTTCCAGCTCACTTAAATAGCTTTTGCCATTGAAGAGAAACATCCCACTATTCCAAAAATAGTTTCCAGTTGCCAGATAATTTTTGGCCGTATCCAGGTCGGGCTTTTCCTTAAAAGAAACCACATCATTTCCCTTGGCCTCAATATAACCATAACCAGTTTCTGGATAAGTTGGAGTAATACCAAAAGTAACTAGTGAGCTATCACTGGAAAGTGCAAGTGCTTGCTTAACACATGCTTCATATTCACTTTGATCTTTAATCAGGTGATCACTGGCAAGAATAAGTAGGTCTGTATCACTGGCAAGTAAAGCAGCTAAACTAATTGCCGGTGCGGTATTTCTTCCTACTGGTTCAATGATAAATTTAACTTTGTCTTTTAAGTGTTGTGGTATCTGAGATTGGCACAGAGTGAGTTGAGCTTCGTTTACGA
>JBFEUX010000139.1:0-7699 GCA_041547255.1 Bacteriovoracaceae bacterium | reverse complement strand
CTGCGCGTTAAAGTTGACATAAACCATGGAAAATTCTATTTTCCTGTGAATTCAAATTTATTTCATAAAGGAAAATGACATGGCCAAGAAATTTGATGTGGTGGTTTTGGGTGCAGGACCAGGTGGATATATTGCTGCTATTCGTGCTGCTCAGTTAGGAAAGAAAGTTGCGATTGTTGAAAAAGAGCATATGGGAGGGGTTTGTTTAAATAAAGGATGTATCCCAACTAAAGCAGTTTTAAAATCAGCTCATTCAGTTCACGAAATAAATGACTTCAAAGATCTTGGTATTGATGTGGATTTAAAAGGGCTTGATGGAGCTCAAGCAGTTAAACGCGCTACCAAAATTTCTTCAAAGATTTCTAAGGGTGTTGAATTCCTAATGAAAAAAAACAAAATTGAAACCTTTATGGGGCATGGAGAGTTTGTTAATAAGAACTCCCTAAAAGTCGGTAAAGAAACATTAGAATTTACCAATTGTATTATTGCTACTGGAGCAAAATATAGAAGCTTTCCTGGTTTAGAGCATGATGGAAAAAAATTAATTGGTGCTTGGGAAGCAGTTAAGATGGAAAAGCTTCCAAAGTCGATTGGGATTATTGGGGCCGGTGCGATTGGTGTCGAGTTCGCCTATTTCTGGAATGCTTTTGGAGTAGACGTACATATCTTTGAATTACAAAAACATTTATTACCTATCGAGGATGAGGATTCTTCTAAGGAAGTAGAAAGAGCCTATAAAAAATATGGTATCAAGATGTCTCTAGGTGTAGAGAAAGTTAGCGCAAAGAATAATGGAAAAGATATTACGATTACCGCAGTTGAGAAAGGGAAGAAAGTTGATTATAAATTTGAGATGGGTCTGATCGCTGTTGGAATGACAGGTGTCTTAGAAGGCTTTGGTCTGGAAAAAATAGGTGTGAAATCGGATCGTGGTTTTATTAGTGTAAATGAAATGGGACAAACTAATATCCCTCATATCTATGCTATCGGAGATGTTGCAGGACCACCATTACTTGCACACGCTGCTTCTCATGAAGGGGTGGTTGCAGCAGAACATCTTGCTGGTTTACATCCACATGCTATCGATAAGATGAATATTCCTGGTTGTACTTATTGTCAGCCACAAGTTGCTTCTGTTGGATATACGGAAAGAGCACTTAAGGAAAAGAAAATTAAATACACTGTTGGGAAATTACCATTTATGGCCAATGGTAAAGCCGTTGCCTCAAATGAAACAGCAGGTTTTATTAAAACTCTTATGGGAGAGCACGGAGAAATGTTAGGGGCCCATATTGTTGGAACTCAAGCGACAGAATTAATTCACGAATATACTTTGTTTAGACAAATGGAAGGAATTGATGAGGAGATGTTTGCAACTGTTCATCCACACCCAACCTTAGGTGAGTTTTTAGCGGAAGCCGTGTTGGCTTCCAAAAATAGAGCATTAAATTTTTAAAATATTAGCTTAGGAGAAAATATATGGCACGTATTGATGTTGTAATGCCACAAATGGGAGAATCAATTACCACAGGAACGATTACCAAGTGGAATAAAAATGTTGGTGATACCATTGAGATTGATGAGATTTTATTAGAAATCTCTACCGATAAAGTAGAGTCTGAAATACCTAGTCCAGTTGAAGGTAAAATTGTTGAGCTTCTTTATCCTGAAGGGGAGACTGTTGACGTTGGAAAACTTATCGCTGTTATCGATGATGATATGAATGCAGAAGTTTCAGCAAGTGCTGCACCAGCGGCAAAAAAAGAAGAAAAAGCTGCTAGCCCAACTCCAGCAGCGGCAAGTGCACCTGCTCCAGTAGAGGAGACTAGCGGTGAGCGTAGATTCTATACTCCACTAGTTAAAAAGCTTGCGAAAGAAGCGGGTGTTGCTTTAAGTGAGTTAAAAAATATCAAAGGAACTGGTGCCGGTGGTAGAGTCAACCGTGCTGACTTTGAAGCTTATCTAAAAGGCGGAAGAAAAGGTGCTGCAACGGCCAGCGCAAGTACTGGTGGAACTTCGTTGCAACTTTCAACTGTTCCTGCTTTTACTTCTGGAGAGCGCATTGAAATAGTACCAATGGATAATATGCGTAAGGCCATTGCTAAAAATATGCAAGCCTCTAAGCTTACTTCTCCTCACGTAAACTCACTGGATGAAGTTGATATGACTAATCTTGTGAAATTTAGAGAAGGCTTTAAAAATGAATTTAAAAAACAAGAAGGTTTCTCACTTACTTATACCCATTTTATTCTTTATGCCTTAGTGCAAGCACTAAAAGAGTTCCCAATGGTCAATGCTTCAATTGATGGGGACAATATCGTAATGAAAAAAGATATCAACCTTGGATGTGCCGTTTCTGTTCCTGGTAATGGGCTTGTTGTACCGGTAATTAAAGGTGCCGATAACCTAAATATTACTGGGATTGCCAGAGCTCTTAATAATTTAGTTATCAAGGCGAGAAGCAAAAAACTTACCATGGATGATTTAAGTGGTGGGACATATACATTTACCAATAATGGATCTTTTGGTGTTATTGCAGCTACGCCTGTTATCCTACAACCACAAGTTGGTATCTTCTGTGTAGGAACAATTAAAAAGCGTCCAGTGGTAACTCAAGATCTTGCTATCGCAATTCGCGATATCATGGTTTCTACTCATACTTATGACCATCGATTGATTGATGGTGAAATGGGATCTAGATTCTTAAAGCATGTAACTCACACGCTTGAAACAATTGATCCAAGTACTCTTTTTTAAGCGCATATTCTTAAATATAAAATTAAGTATTATAGCAAAAAGCCTCATTTTAAAATGGGGCTTTTTTTTACTTTAGATTCTTGACATCCATTAAAGAGACCCCATGTTATAAGTGTAAGAGATAGGCAGTTAATCGCCAATCAGAATGATATATTTTTTGTGGAGGAATTTATGAAAAATTATGCTGTAACTAGACCCCGTAATTTCTTTGATATTTTTAATAAGGAATTCGAGAGTTTTTTTGCACCAACATTTCCTGAAGATGAGATGTTTAATTGGAAACCCTTATCTCGGGTAAAAGAGGAAGACAATTACTACCACCTTGTGATGGATATCCCAGGGGTTGATAAAGAAAATCTTAAGGTTGAACTTAAGGACAATGTGATGAGCATTGCAGGAGAAAGAAAGGATCACTTTGCTGATGAAAAGTCAGAAGCTGATACTTACGCAAGGTTTGAGCAGAAGTTCAGTTTACCTAAAGATGTCAACATGGATGAGATAGACGTACATCAAAAGGATGGAGTATTAGAAGTGGTGCTTCCCAAGGCACGCAAGGATGACCAACACAAAACCCTTCATATTAAAGAAGGAAGGAGTGCTTACCTAAAAGCTTAGTGGGCCGGGCAACCTTGGAGATAGCATATCACCATTGAAGCATGGGAGGTATTATTGCCTCCCATTCTTATTATGTAAGATGAACAGTTTTTTTAGTGTTCTTTAGCTCCACAAAAATATGGCAGGAAGAGCATATCTTTTCTCGTATTTTCTTATGCTTATACATTGTTTTACCGAAAAATAGTGTGGGTCGCTATAATCAAATAGCTACAGACTTAATACTAAGGGACGGTGAGATGAAAAATCTTTCGCAACTATTTATTCTAAGTTTTCTAATGATTTCTTTTACGAGTTGTTTGAATGACAATTCCGTTATTAAAGAAGATCTGTCAACTCTTGATAGTGCGGCCAAGGGGGGACTTCCCAATAGCGATAATGGCAAAGGGAAAAAACCTTCAGAGCCTATTATTTGCCAAGAAGGTGATGTGCAAAGTATTAGTTGTTCCTTAGCAAATGCAACCGAAGCAAAACAAAGTCAAGTTTGTCAAAATAACACTTGGGTGGATAGCGGTAGTTGTATCGCGATTTCTTGTGCCAGCGGATACGAATTGCAAAATAATAGCTGTGTACAAGTATCGGCGTTTACGGCGATTTCAATTAATGCCATAGATATTGGTGAGAATCAAGTAACGATTGATTTTAAACTGAGTGATTATGCTCAAGCTCAGGTTGAGTATGGTCTTAGCACGACCTATGGAAGCTTTTCTACAAAAGAGCAGTCTTTTAACTATAAAGACCATTTGCAAGTACTAAGTAATCTTCAAAGTGGTTCCACCTATCATTATCGTGTTCTTGCCACGGCCCAAGATGGGCGTCAGTTTGTATCCGGCGATTACACTTTTAAAACCCTGGCCGCGCCAGTACTTTCTTGTTCGGGTGAAGCTTATGTCTCTTGTAATTTAGCAAATGCCACGGAAGCTAGGGAAGATAGAACTTGTGATACTACAACTGGGATGTGGGTTCTTTCTGGTAATTGTTACGCCGTTAGCTGTGCTAGTGGATACGAATTACAAAATAATAGCTGTGTACAAGTATCGACGTTTACGGCGACTTCTATCAGCGCAGTAAATATTGGAGAAAGCCAGGCGAGCATTGATATTAGGATGAGTGATTTCTCCCAAGCTCAGGTTGAGTACGGTCTTAGCACGGCCTATGGAAGTTTTTCCACAAAAGAGCAGTCTTTTAACTATAAAGATCATTTGCAATTATTAAGTAATCTGCAAAGTGGTACTACTTATCACTACCGTGTTCTCGCCACGGCCCAAGATGGAAGTCAGTTTATTTCTGGTGACTATACTTTTAAAACCTTATCGCCGGCTGTCACTGCTAACAATATTCTCTATCCGATAGAAACGACACTAACGAGTATGGATAGTTTGGTTTTTCCAGACCAGAATGTGTTCACTCTTGAGTCTCTAGGTGTTCAAATAACTAGAGTCAACTCCTCTTACGTTAACGTTTATCCTAAAACTGCTGCTTGGAGTCTTGATGAAAAGTACTTAAGACTTGAAAGAAATAAAATTCTTGATGCCCAAACTTTTGCAGAAATTTTGACCTTTCCTTATGCCGAAGCAAGATGGGCAAAACAGGAAGATGCAGTGTTACTTGGGATTAGAAGAAGATCTGCTCCAGCAGAGTTTGGCCGTTACGATGTAGCGACCAGAACTGATACAAAAATCTATACTTTTGACTCCGCATACGGAAGTGTCTTTCTAGGGCCATTTGAAGGGCATATCGATAATAACGATGATAAAGTGGTACTGGTAGGGCAAAAAGACAGCAATGGGTTTTATGCTATTTTATTCAGCATCAAACAGAGAACGGTCTTAAAATCGAAATATTTCAACATTCCTTTTAACCAACTAGACTATATGGCCATATCTCCCTCTGGAAATCATGTTATTATGAATCTGAATAGTATTAGCGGACTTCCGGATTTCGGTGGGGCCTTACAACTCTTTGACCTGAACTTCAATCGGGTAAGAACGCTTGCCTTGAATGGAGAACACGGTGATTTTGCTTATGATCAGCAAGGCAATGAGGTTTTTGTGCAATTTTCATTTGAGTCAGGGAATCGGGGAATTTTCTCCTATTTTCTTGATCGAGAAGGTTCTCGTAGAGAACTTAATGATACCTATGGTGGTGGCCATATCTCCGGGCAAAACTTTAAAAGACCAGGCTATGTTTATGTTTCCACCAATGGTACGGGTTATAAGCAAATCTATGCTTTAAAACTGGATGGGCAGCAAAAGATTGAACTCTTTTCCACCCATCAAAAGTCTAATAGCTCCTATGGGGTTCCTAATCACGATGGCAGCAAGGTCATGTTTAAATCATTATGTCGGCCGGGTAGCACAAGTATATGCTCATTTATTTCTGAGGCCATAAAATAAGGGGGGGAAACACACTAAACTCTGTGTTCGATACAGCTGTTTATTTGCCTATAATTTAAGGCAGCTCGGCCAGGTAGAACTTAAGATAGTTTTTTATAAGTGCTTAATTTCTTTTTAAGATATTCTTTTAAACCTTAAGTTCTCTGTTTTTTTGACTATATTCCATAAAATATACTTATGTTTATCCGAAAAGAAGTAAACTGATCAACTTTGGGGAGAGTTTCATGCTATATCTTAAATTATTTACACTCGTAAATATCATGTTGCTAGCAGGATGTATGCCTACCCAAGAGCCTGAACAAACAGCTTTAGATTTCGGAGAACATCAATCATTCACCTTATCAAAAAATGATGGGGTTATTCTTTATAATAACAACTGTAGTCGTTGTCATGGGATCGATATAAACAGCAGTACCAAATTAGGTCGTAGCGCTGATCAAATTACTAATGCGATTGATTTAAATATGGGAGGGATGGGCGAGTATAGTTTTTTATCAACTGCTGAAATCAATGCTATTGCTTTAGCTTTGTCTCCTATTGTGAGTGATTCGATTAATGGGTCAGACCCATTATCAGTAGTAGATGAAATGGTCGCAGCCTCACCCGGAGTAGAGTTATATCAAACAAACTGCATGCAATGTCACGGTGATATTAGTGTCTCAACAAAACATAATAAGACCTTTCTAGATATCCAAAATGCTATCGATCAAAATATTGGAGGGATGGGAGAGTATAGCTTTCTTACACTTTCTGAAGTAGAACAAATTGCAGATGCTTTAGTTGTAGAGGCAGTGGCCGTGGTAGAGCCAGCAGCTGCTGCACCGACGGGTGCAGAATTGTATAATAATAATTGTATGAGTTGTCATGGTAGTCTTGATCTAACAAATAAGACTGGCTCATCTGCCCTACAGATTCAACAGGCCATTGATTCGAATAAAGGTGGAATGGGCAAGCTATCTAACTTAACCTCTGAAGAAGTTCAATCTATTGCAGATGCGCTGGCGCCTTAAAAACTGCCCAGTTTTGGACCTATCATAGCTTTAAAAAACCCTTAAATTCAATGAGAAATTAAATACTTACACTCTTTTAATCCCAACCATTTTTATCTGTTTTATAATAGTTAAATAACAGAAATCACATGCCGATAAGATAAGTGATGAACAGAGGAAATAGATTCGGATATGATGACAAAATTATTTCAAGTTATATTTAGTTTTCTGGTAATGCTTACACTGAACTCTTGTTTGGAAGCGGCCAAAAATGGACGTATTCCAGCAACTATTAAAGATGATTCAACCGCTGCTGGTGGTGGCAATGGTGATGGGAGTTCTCTTACCGGTCAAGACGGAACAGTTAATGGAGATAGTGAAGAGCCCATAGCGAAAGTTGAAATTCGTCACTTGATTGAACCTAAGGTTGATGATCAAGATGATGGGGGAGAACATAAAAGAAAGTTAACCATTCCAAAAAATTATAATGGAAAACTTTATGTGGCCGGTATTAATATCACCACACTTGCGGATCAATCAATCTCCGTGCGTTTTAAATTTGGCTTAGATAAAGCCCCAATCATGATCCCTGCCTTGGTGAGTGTTGCTCCAGGACTGACTCCTCAAACGAATGTGCAAGTTTTAGTGCTCGACTTGAGTTCCAAACCTTTTCAAAATGTACAACTGCTTTACGATCTTTATGATTATAATAATTATGATTTTACTGGCGCTAGTAGCGACCCAGGAGTTCTTACAGAGCCAGTTGATTTCAATCGGAACGATAAATTATTTTGTCGTGGTTTAGCACTTAAAGATGATAGTACTTTTGCAGGTAACCTGGTCGATGGTTGTGTCAATAATGGCGATATTTGTAAGTTTGCCTATGCTAAAGTTGTTGATAAAGGCCTTGTTTCGGATGGAAACCCAGATATTCCCGTAGTACCT
>JBFEUX010000025.1:0-21120 GCA_041547255.1 Bacteriovoracaceae bacterium | reverse complement strand
TCAGGAAGCTCTTGAATTAAACGGGTTTGAATATTGCTTAATCTTTTCTGTAAGCTTGGTATATAGTTATCTAGAAAACCTTGGTCAGCAAACAAGTCCTTAAGCAGTTCTTGGGTATGACTCGATACTGGGTGGAAATAGCATAGACTTTTCATCGCCTCTACCGCTTGCTCATCTTCAGAATAGTAAAACCCTACTTTAAAACTAGCTAAGCCAAAATCTTTGGCCATCCCATACAATAAATGGGACTTAAGTCCACGCTCGCAAGCATATTGGTACAAGCTTTTATGTTTTTGTCCATGCATATTGGACAAGGCATAAATTTCATCACTGATTAATTCAAGGTTATTTTCTTGGCAAAAATCGACGATATCACTAAAAAACTTATCACTAAGAACTTCTCCTGTGGGGTTGTGTGGATGAGTAATGAGTACGGCCTTAATTTTATGCTTATTAGTGGTATCTTTATAAGCATTTTGAAAATATTGAATATCATGCTTAAAGCCTGATTCCTCCGGCATATCGACTCTTAAAAAATCACAACCGAAGCGCATCGTAAAATCATAATCAAATCCACTATAATAAGGTGTGGGAATCATAATCATATCTCCCTTATCAAAAAGAGAGAAACTCATGGCCTCACAAGTGGCACTTAAGCCAGTGTGTAGAACAATATGCTCGGGATTTATGTTTTTCACATTAAGATATTTTTCAAAAAATACTTTTAGGTTTTGTACTAAGTCTGGGCGGCCGGAAAGAGCTCCATACGGTAAATGGTCTGCTGTTAGCGTGATCGGTTGATTTAACTTGGGCAGCAGTTGATCCATCATAATATGGTTTTCTGCTGTGCCATAATTTAGATAGCCTTGTGGGTTCTCCGGAGTAAATGGATCTCTGGCACAAGTCATATGCCCTACCATAATAGGGTTAGGACTCTGTTTTAATTCTATAAATCTATTTGATACACTCATTTACTTCCTCTGCTAATTTGTTCCTCTGTGCTCTTCTAATTTAGTCATCACTTGAAATAATTCCATCCCCTGATGAACAGAACTTGAAGGACAACGGTTAATAACAATTCCGTCTTCCTCTGCGATGACTGTCGACTTAGCAGATATTATAGGCTCAATTGGATCAATATTTTTAAGATTGTAGAAACTGGCCAAGGTATCACCTTTCAAGAAACGATCACCTGGCTCTACATGATAATCGACAAGACCTCCTTTGGGAGAGTAGATGGTGCGATAATTTTTTAGCAGGCAACTATGGGATTCAATTTGATCAGGAGTCCCTGCTAATAGACCCTTGTATTTTAAATAATTGATGATACTTTCGACATCTTTAGATGCACTTTGCATGCAAAATGTTTCCTCTGAACCAAATTCTAGTGTGAAGGATTCCACATCAAGCTTAATATCTTTTCCTTGCTTTTTTAGAGCATTACGTAAATGCACCCAGGGCATAAATGCTGCTTCATCCATTGCCCCTCCGAATTCATCCGGAATAAGTAAGATATGTTTGAATTTTAAAAAATAAGAAGTTTCTTTTTCATATTCCGCTGCGTAGAGATAGCGGGTGGCCACTGGGCCAGTATGTAAATCCAAGATACCATCAGATTTTGCGGCCATGCGCTGTAAAATCAGATTGAGTTTATTGTTTTCAGAAAGTGTTTTTTGCTTAATTGACTTGGTAATATGTTTTGAAAAAATATCTTCTAATACATTTTTAAAGCCATTTCTGATTTCGTTCCAAGATAGATCTTTATTATCCTTGGCGTATTGATCAATATCAAATGCGGCCGCTTGAATAATATCCACATAATTTCTATTCCAATTATGTCCTGTGACTGGATTATAGCGGCCATAGGTGTAAGTTCCGTGCTTATTATTAGTGGCATAAGGATTGGCCAGCGGTACAAAAGTGATGCTGCCATTAAGCTTGGCCGTATTTAAATAATCCATAAGCTGCAATATAACTGCATTTCCTTGTAATTCAGCACCATGAACAGAAGCTTGAATATGTACATGTGGCCCAGACCCGCCATGGGCAGTGTAGGTTTTTAAGTTGAGAACTTCACCTGTCGCTAGTTCTTTTATAGGGTATTCATCAATTATCCACTTCATATTCAGTCCAATTCATTTATAAGGTTGTTTAAATCATCCAATCATAGGACGTTTTTGGCGGTCGCGGAATCATAAGGTCTCCATTATAGTAGATGACCTCTCCAGGCAGGGAGTGGCATAAGAAAAATGGCATAGATTCTGTAAAACCATAGGCCCCTGCTTGATGGAAGACAAGCCAGTCACCAACTGCTACATCTTGAGAAAATTCAAACTCACCTAAAAAATCTAAAGCAGTACACAGGGAACCATGAACGTTAAATTTTTTAGTTTTAGCTGCATCTTTTGATTCAAAAAGTGTGGCCGGAAATACTTGTTTTACTAGCGCAACTCTAGCAATATGGTTAATGCCACCGTCACACACTAAGATATCTTGCCCTCTTGATGTTTTTTTATCTACAACCTTTGTTAGATAGTGGCCACATTCGCCAGAGATATATCTTCCTAGTTCCATCCAAATTTTATCTAGTTTATATTCATTTTTAAGTTGGACTAAAAGCGTATGCACTTGTGTAAAGTCGATAGGTTTTTCGTGTTGCGAATAGGGGATTCCGAGACCTCCTCCTAGATCTAAGACATCTAATTCGATATTGAGAACTGAACTCAATTTTTTTGTTTCTTCGATTGTCTTGCGCCAAATGGTTTCTAGCATATCAATATCTAAGATATTACCCCATTGAAACACATGAAACCCACGTATGTTTAGATTTTTACATTTATTCAAGTCGAGTTGTTGCCATTCTCGCGGTCCGATTCCAAAAGGGGTTATCTCATTACCACCCAGTACTGAACTACCTTCTTGCCAATCCAGTTGAACTCGCAATAAGCAATCAACCTGCATCTTCTTTTCCGCCGCAATTTCATCTAGCCAATAAGCTTGGTTTATACTTTCTAGGACAATGGTTTTAACTCCATTGGAGACGAAATGTTCTAAATATTCTTTGGATTTTCCAGGACCTGTGGCCAAAATATTTTCGCCCCTCACACCCACATTTAGCACTTGATGTAATTCGCCTGAGCTTGCGACATCAACACCAAAACCAAGATTACGTAAAACTTTTAGGATTGCACTCATGGGATTGGCCTTGCAGGCGTACCAAAGCTTTATATCCGGATCTAAGATTTCGGCCATGGCCGTTAATCTATTTTTAAGCTGATCTAGATCGTAGTAAAAAAAGGGAGCATCAAACCTATTCATAACAGGTCTTAGCTCGGATTTAATATGTTCTGGAATTTCAAAACTCATTAACGTAAAAACTCTTCAAGTTGAAGGGCATCATCTGTTTTACTATCTCGATATTTAACGATTATCGCACAGTTTAGTGACAGCCCCATTTCTTTTGCCCAGCCTAGTTTATCGCTAATAGGGCGCGTGCCAGGAACGACTACAGCATTCTCCGGAATAATGCCATCACTGATTTTTGTTTCATTAACCGCATCATAAATAGGAGTTCCTTTGGAAAGAATCACACCAGGTGCGATAACGGCCCCTTGTAGTACTTGAATTCCTTCCACGATAACAGCACCTGCACCAATAAAACAATTATCTTCAATCACCACTGGGCTGGCACCAATTGGCTCTAATACTCCGCCAATTTGCACGGCCGCTGATAAATGAACATTTTTTCCAATCTGAGCACAACTCCCTACTAAGGCATGTGAATCTACCATGGTGCCTTCATCAACAAATGCACCTACATTGATATAGGCAGGTGGCATGATGATAACACCCGCAGCGACATGAGCTCCGGTTCTTACTGATGACCCACCTGGAACCATTCTTACTTTATGTTCAGGAGTAAATTTTCTTGCTGGTAAATTGTGTTTATCTACAAATCCATAATATTGTTCATCACTAAATTCTTTGAGTTCACCAGCTTTGAAAGCTTCCAGAATGGCCTGTTTTGCTTCTGTATTGGCCATCCAGGTTCCATTAATTTTATTGGCCGATCTGATTTCACCGGTTTCAAACTTTTCTAGGGTTGTTTTCCAATCCATTATTATTTCCTTTTATTATTTTTGTTTTTTAAACCATGTTTTAATT
Organism: Bacteriovoracaceae bacterium; assembly: GCA_041547255.1. Lineage (GTDB taxonomy): Bacteria > Bdellovibrionota > Bacteriovoracia > Bacteriovoracales > Bacteriovoracaceae. The sequence continues at coordinate 16,956 of JBFEUX010000025.1, read as the reverse complement.
TGCTGACTGTATTCTTTTACTTGCGAAAGATTTGTCATATCTCTGGCACTCAATGGTGGCATCATTGTCTCTGAACTAATTCTTCCTTCCGCGGCCAATAAGGCTTTGGCCGGAATAGGGTTAGAGGCAATAAAAAGTGAATTGGCCGCTTTTCCCCATAACATTTTCTCTTCAAGTTTATTCTCTAAACATTTTTTTACATAAAGGTTAGTTTCGGCAGGCCAAGTATTTGACGCTACAGAAACTAGTCCACAGCTTCCTGCCGCTGCAAACTCAGACATTAGTCCATCATCTCCACAATAGACTTTATCTGTAGGTGCGCAAGCTTTTAAATATCCTTTCATTTTATCAACTGAACCACTGGCCTCTTTAATCGCCCAAAAATTAGGGTGAGTCTTTAATTTAGTCACAGCGGACAAACTGAGCTCTTTAGCAGCTCTCCCAGGAACATTATATAACATAACTGGTCTTGTTACTTCATCCATCAGAGTCTTAAACCATTCGTATTGTCCATGATCATTAGGCTTGGCATAAATAGGTGTGACCATGAGATAGGCATCAATGTTTTTAGTTTCTAGCCATTGCACCCAATTAAGTTGATCAGCGATATTATGTCCACCCACTCCTATCATAACGGGAGTAGTTGGTTTTAAATTAACTACATAATCAACGATCTCTTTTTTCGTTTGTAATGATAAATTTAATGCTTCACCGGTACTACCTAAAATAAGTAAACCATTTTTAGCATCAGTCTGCTCTTTCACTAATTTTTTTAATGAAGCCCAGTCGACAGTAAGTCCCGGTGTCAGGGGAGTAACTAAGGCCGTCCATAACTTATAATCATTTAATTTCATATATACCTCAAATATTTAAATATCTGGTTACTAAATTGCTAAAATCGATTAGCCCGCATTCAATCTCTTTATCATCTAATATCTTTTTTGCAGTCCATAGTGCTCCGGATGCGAAGATCGCACGGTCTTTCGCTTCGTGGACAATCTTGATCTTTTCCATTGGAGTATCAAGTTCTAAATGATGATAACCTACCACGTCTCCTGTTCGCTCTGCTGTTATATGAGCGTCATGACCGAGCCAGTCTTTCCAGCTCAGCGCTGTTCCACTTGGAGCATCTAATTTGTGAATATGGTGGATATCGTGAATATTGTAGTCAAATTTATCGTAGAGTACACTGGCCTGGCCTAGTACTCCAATCATGGCCTTCACTAAATTCATTCCTAAGGAAAAATTATGAGAGCGCACCCATTTTAGTTTCTTCTCTTTAAGTTGTGCATCTATGCTTGCTGGCCATTCAAAACCAGTTGCACCTGTAACCACAGGCACGGCAGACTCAATTAAACTAGGAATGTATTCCAGAAAAACATTTCCTGGTAAAAAACAAATGATCACATCACATTGTTTAAAGTCAGTAACACCCGGAGGATTTTCCTCCGTGAAGGTGATCACATCATGGTGAAGATCTAAAACTTTGCTACCGGTTTTGCCGGCCCCTAATAATCCTACTTTCATTATTTTATAAACTCTTGGTGAAGGTTTTTAATTGCTTGATCACCATCTGCATCTTTAACTAAAAGATTAAAATTATAAGCAGAGGCACCAAGGCATAGCATACGCACATTTATTTCTGGAATACTAAGGAATACTCTTTTGGCCAGCCCAGCCTGTTCTAGCATTTGATTTCCAATAAGTGATACCAGGGTATAGCCCGGTTCAGAAAGAACTTCACCAATTTCTTGAAGTTCTCCCAGAAATGTCTGATTGTCTAAGGTTGTTTCATCTACACTTACTGCTACCGAAATTTCAGAGGTAGTAACACAGTCGACAGAGACTTCGTATTTGGTAAAAATCTCAAAAATTTTTCCCATAAAACCATAAGTGTTAAACATCTTAGGAGTTCTGATGGTGAGTAGAGCTTGATTGGCCCTTTTGGTAATCGCCCGAATTAAGGGTTTTTCTTTAATCTGTTGACGAATCCATGTACCTTGTTCATCTTTTGCGTAACTGGAGCCTACAAACACAGGAATATTAGCACGCATTGCTGGTACCAGCGTTGTGGGGTGAAGTATCTTAGCTCCATATTGTGCCATTTCGCTAGCTTCGTCATAGCTTATTTCATGGATAGGTTGTGCCTCTTTAACGATACGCGGATCAGTGGTGGCAATTCCCGCCACATCGGTCCAAATTTCTAATGTGTCAGCCTGAACGGCTTCAGCGAACAGAGCTGCAGAGTAGTCTGAGCCGCCTCTTCCTAGAGTAGTAGTAAAACCTTCTTCATCAGAACCTATATAGCCTTGTCCCACATAGGCAAGCATTTCATTAAATTTAAAAAACTGGGAACAAAGTGAGCGTATGCTTTCTAATTGGGGCTTTGCCTTACCGTAGTTTGAATCAGTTTTTAATAGATCCCGGCTATCAAAAAGTATAATTTCTTTTTCTTTCCAAGTCATTTTTAAGGCTTCCGCATACAAAAGAGAGGACAGTCTTTCTCCAAATGATACCACGCGATCTTTGGCCTTAATTGAACATTCGCCTAGAAGGTAAATTCCCCGGGTGAGAGTTTCCAAATTATTGATAAGATCTCTTAGTTTTTCTCCAACTAATTTATCGTTGGTTAGATTTTGTAAAATATCGAAATGGTTTTCCCGGATACGGAAAAGATTTTTTTCACAGTCATTCCATTTGCCTGCTATGGCGTGATCTATTAACTGATGTAGTTGATCTGTAGTGCCATATGTTGCAGAAACTAAAGTAATGGCACTGTTTTGTTGTTTGGAAATTTCCGCTGATCGAAGCATCGCTTTATGATCTTTCATTGAACTTCCACCAAACTTGGATACGACTAGCTGGGACATCAAAATCTCCTAAAAAAATCTCTTTAGTATTAAATGCCAGAAGTTTGACTTTGAAAAGTTAGAATAAATGATTATTTAACCGCAAAGCGCTCCATAAGCAATTTGAGATAAGAATTGCATTATGACAGTAAGTGGGATTTAACCCAGCTTCCCAACCGACTTAGCGAGTCATGACTAAGTAAGTTTCGGCAAAAACCTCCGCGACAAGTTTCATTGATGCATGTTCATCTCTACTTGCTTATTAAGTTTTTGCACCTCTTTTGGCACCATTATATGCTAGACAATAACCTAGCAATTTACAAGTTTACTTTTAATTTATTTATGCTCATTATTAAAAGAAAATTAAGGATGAGGAGTGTATATGCAAAGACTAGGGATTATTGGTTGGCGTGGAATGGTTGGTTCCGTTTTGATGGAGCGGATGCAAGCCGAAAATGATTTTGCCAAAGTTCATAGCTTTTTGTTTTCTACATCGCAAAAAGGTGAAAGAGCACCTGAATACCTTAATTGCCATGATACTATCTTAGACTCAAACTCTATCGAGCAGTTAAAAGATATGGACATTATCATTAGCTGTCAGGGTGGGTCTTACACTAAAGAAATTCATCCCGCTTTGCGTAAAGCTGATTGGCAAGGTATCTGGATTGATGCTGCCTCTGAACTCAGAATGAAAGATAATGCAATCATCGTGCTTGATCCAGTTAATAGAACTCAAATTGAGCAAGGTCTTAATGCTGGAACTAAAGATTTTGTTGGCGGTAATTGTACTGTATCCCTTATGCTTATGGGACTTGGCGGACTATTTAAAGAAGGTTTGGTAGAATGGATGACCTCTATGACTTATCAAGCGGCCAGTGGTTCCGGTGCAAAAAATATGATCGAGCTCTTGGAGCAGATGAAATATTTTGGCGATTCTTATCTTAGTGCTCGCCAACATAATCCAAGTACCACTGCGCTGGAATATGAAAAACTCATGAGTGAAAAATTCACTGCCGAAAATTTTCCTAAAGAAAATTTTGGAGCACCACTTGCTCTATCCCTCTTACCATGGATTGACACTAAAATGCCCAGTGGCCAATCACGGGAAGAGTGGAAGGCCCAGGTTGAGGCCAATAAAATTCTTGATAGCAGCACCGAAATTCCTATCGATGGAACCTGTGTTAGAGTTGGGGCCTTAAGATGCCACTCGCAAGCCTTTACTATTAAGCTAAAAAAATCTGTAGAACTAACAACTATTGAGTCCATCATTCAAGAGGCCAATGACTGGGTAGATGTAGTGCCTAATGAAAAGGAAATTACCTTAGATAAGCTAACCCCGGCCAATGTGACTGGCACTTTAAAAGTTCCAGTGGGACGAGTGAGAAAGATGACTCTAGGAGATCAATATCTTAATGCTTTTTCTATTGGCGACCAACTACTTTGGGGGGCGGCCGAACCACTACGCAGAACTCTGAGAATGATAATAGATTAACCATATAAAACACTCGGTTTTAAAAGGCTACTCAGCCACATATTTTTGAGTATAATAATTGATTATGTTGAATATTTTTATATTATTTTTAGTGCTAAGCTCAACTAGCTCCCTTGCCGAGAGTGCTCAATCTAATCATGAATTAAATAAATGGTTTGATGAGTTTCAGCTTAAGGCCAGTCTTAATAGCAATATCGTAGAAGCTGAGAACCTTAAGGCACGAGTCTTTGGATTTCGCTTAAATGCTACTCTTAAAGATAAAATTACGACTGACACATCCTTTTTTTTAGATGCAGTTCTTATTTTAGAAAGTGGATCGAATGAGGCCATCGCTTCTATCGCTGAATACCAACCAATTGAAGGGGTAAATTTTAACGAGGGTGGTTTTGCTTATCAACCCTGGCCTTTTTTAAAGTTGCGCTTAGGAGCACTTAATCAAAAAGTGCTAAATTCACCGCTTTTGGTGGGCCCCAATGCTTTTGTTGCCTTTGAACAATCCCTATTATTTAACCAGTTTTATCTGCGTACCCAGCAGGCCATTCCTAATAATAATATGCTGACTAAGAGAATTGGTAGTGTAGACACTGGGACACCTCAGTTTATCACGGAAACGTTTGGGCTTAACTTTGGAGAAAAGAATTTTTTTAATGCTGAGTTTAGCCATTTTAAATACCGTGATCTTTCTTCTGATGTGGCCAATAAGTCGATTACCATAGGTAACTCAACTTCCGGAATAAATAGCTCAACGAGATACTTATATGAATTTGAAGGACTTAATACTGCAATTAGTTCACGTTTCTACCTTGGTTCAGTTGGCCTATTATTGGGGGGAGAGTATCTGTATAACGACAAAGCACCCTCAAAAAGAAATAGCGGTACGCTGGCAATGTTAGGCTTAGAACTTTGTAATCATGTCTTTAAAGTTGAAAGCTTTCGCAATGAAAGTGATACTGCACCTGCCTTTTATAATTATAAATACTATGGCCACAATAATATGCAGGGTACTGCAGCTATTTATGAGTACGATGACAAGGATATTAACTTAAAGCTGCGATACGCTCAATTTTCACCAGTTGAAGAAAATAATCTACAAGTGAAAACAGAACTTTTCTCCTTTAATTTATCCAAAACTTACTAAAGTAAACTGTCTAATTCTTATACAGTGTTCCGATTTTCGACAGCTGCACTATATCTCCCTCTTTATAAATAGAGCACACTTTCAAATACTCCTAATTGTATGAGTCGCTAAGTTGTGAATATTCTGACAATAAAAGAATTTTTATTAGCAAGATAGGAAGTGGAATAATAATTGCATTTATATCATAAGTTCAATTCAATATGGTGTTTATGGTATGAAAAAACTTTTATTTAGTGCTATTGGTTTAGCCTTTCTATTCAACTTAACTGCCTGTCGTAATGCCGTCAAAGACGTAAACGATCAAAGCAGTAGTGCTACTTTTGAGTTAGGGCAAGTTAAGGCCATTTCTTTTGCTACTTATTCAAGTGATGATAGCTGGCCAGAATTAAAAGACCGTGCCGTGGTTGATTTGCAAGTTTGTTTACAAGACAGAGTCTATTTGACCCAAGTGGTAGGTGAAGATTTTGAGATAAATTCTGAGCTGGCTGATAGTGAAGGTTCAACTAATGTTGAAGGTTGTATTAGCTGGAAAGAAGAGTTTGAGTATGACTCAACTGCGGATGAAACTTATTTAAAGTTAGCTGGGGAAATTGTGGGACAATCGGATTTTAAAGGATCTAAGTCTTTTAATATTGCCATTAACCCATGGACAAAAGACGTGATTGATTTAGACTTTAGTACCGCCCCTAAGCTTACCTCACTAGTGGGGAACGCGGCCACAAAATCTCTAAGAAAACAATTAGAAATTGATGCCTATGATTTAAGTGTCTCAGAGGTAGAATTTGCTAAAGATGGTGGCGCTGCTCGTTTAAAACTTGATATTGCAACTAGACCACAGATAATTAGAAAAAGCATCGAAGGTAAAAACGCAGCAACATCCTTAAGCGGTGGCAAATTTAAAACAGAATTTATCCTTATTCAAAAAGACAACGGTACTGGCCATCGCAAAGAAATCGCCAGAGACGAAAGCGAAGCTTATATTAATGAAGACGGTAAGCTTGTCTCACATTTGAACTTTGAAATAACTGGTACTATTGATTATCAAGCAGTACTGGAATTAGTGATAAAAACTCAGGCCGTTGGCAGTAATCTCAATCTAGGTTCGGATGATGGTTATGTAGTTTTAAAAAGCTTAGTTGAATCTTCTTCAGGTAAACTCGTTGATTTACCAATGGATTTCAATAGTATCACCGCCCTGGCCAAGAAAGGAAAATCCAGATCATTTAAAGGACGTGAATTCACGGGACATGGATTTATTATTGATGAAATAAGAGGATCACATTTGGTAGAAGAAGGGCATAACCAAGATAGTGCGCGCTCCGATCGCTATGGTAAAAAATATATAGAACTATCGATTGTAGACTCTCTTACTTATAATGGAGTAAATTCTAATTTTGAAGTAGAGATCACGGATATGAATGGTTCAGTCATTTATACTGAAAGCAAATCTACTAAACAGAAGAAAAACTCAGGTAAATTAGTTCTATTACCCGTATTCGCTTTTGATGAAAATACTCCTTATGATTATTCAAAATATAAGATTACAGTACGTGGTCTGAGTGCACCATTTGAAGGTATTGTGAAGACAAGAGAGGTTTATATTAATCCTCGTCTTGCTTCAAGTGCATTTTTAATTGACCCAGTGGATGGTGCAAAACCTCAAGTCACAGACGAAAATATGGCCAAGATCCTATTAAGAGACTTTAGTTTTAAATTTGCTGGAAATGATGAACGAATCTCTTATCAAGTAAATAAAAATATGGATTTACTTTCTTACAGAAATATTAAAGTGACCATGTTTCCTCAATTGTATTTAAAACACCGTTTTGAAGGTCCTCGCAAGGATTATGATCCCATTACCTCGGGTAAATACCGTGTCAGTTTAATGATCTTAACTCCGTTGAGTCCATTAAGCCAAGCTTATGATCGTTACTTAGATTTGAAGGACTTTACGGTAATTACGGCCGATCAACAAGATGTGGTTTCACAAGCTGGACGTATTGATGTGGAATTTAGTTTACCGCATCTCTTTCATGAAAGATTGCTATTATCTTTTAAAAATATTGCTGTCATAACTGTTGAATCCTTAAATAATCGCAGTATTATCGAGCCAGGCTATTTGATGGGTGATGTGGAAATCTTAAACAATAAGGGAGTGGTTGAGCCATTGGTTGACTCACGTTTAAAGTCCGCACCAGAAATAAAATTGGCCCAAAGTAATGCTGAGCTATTGGCCTTATATCGTAACAAGATTAAGGACTATCAATACAAATTAGAAGCAGATGATCTTATTGGAGATACTTTTCATGTTTGGAAACGGGATCTGTTAGAAATAGAAGAGAAGGTTCCAGTTATTGATAGGAAAAAGCAAAAGATCGTGGATAAGACAGTAACATTTGATGTGTTTGAAAGTGAGGATCACTTTAAGCGAGCTAATAAACTAAATATGAATGTTTCTGACATTGGACATATGATCAAAACTGCGTCTTTACGCAAGATGAATGATTCTGATTTAAAAGAATTGTGTAAGTTATTTTATAACGCCAAGGATGAAACTAGAGTATTTATTCCCCAGAGCTTTGCTTTTTCTAGTTATGGAGCAAGTGGGCAAGTGAGTATTATCCGGGGCGAGGATCTTAAACGCTGTCAAAAAGACCCATTTGCTCATATCGGATTTCAAGAGTTGAGTTTTATCCAGGAAATTACGGAGCAACCTAAAGAACTAAGTGAGCGAACGGGAAACCAAACCGTGCGCGAGTTTGCTAATATTATTTCGCGAAATAATGCGTACTTTATTTCTCGCGGGGCGACTCATACTGAAATGATGGGTACTCGCGAAACCAATTATGTTGATAAGGGCGTTAGCGTGGGGGTTGGATTTGAGCAAAAACTGGGCTTTGGTTTTGCTGCCGAGGCCAGTGCGGGGGCAAGGGTTGGTTCACGAACTGACTGGTATCGAGTGGCGCAAGACACTGAAATTGTCACTAATCAGCGTAGAATTATCAATCAAGATGGGCAACAATTTTTAGTCGATGGCGTACGGGCCGGCTTTACTGCTAAAGTAAAGAAATGCCTCATCGTTTCTCCTAAATATGTGCTGGTTGAAAAACCCAAGCAAATATACACTCCAGTAGATGGTTTTGTTCAACTGTGGAATAAGTTTAAAAATAAAGATGATCGTGTTTTAGTGACATCTCATAAAAGACATATTGTATGTAAGAGCGAACTTGTAGAAGAAGAACTGCACGATGAATGGTATTTTATTCGACTTGCACAAAATAATCATCTAGGTAGTGCAGAGTACACTCGAGTAAATAACTCGGTAGGCTCTATTGTAAGAGGTCATAAAGCCTATGAAGAGTTTCGAAAAATTCACTTATCTAATGATAGAAAAATTATTATGGATCTTGAATCAAACGAGGCCGTTATCAAACGTTATCAAAACTATATTAAGAAACAAGGCAAAGAATTATTGTATAAAGAAAGATTGGGAACAGGTTATCCTGGTCTCGTTGAATAAATTATAACACCCGATCAGCAATAAGATCGAGAATTGAACTAAAGTCTAAGAGAGAAGTTTGGCATGATCACCCAGCTTCTCTTTTTTACTTAGCAAGGACTTCTTTACATCACTTTATAAAAATTAAATTACATTTTTATCGAAGACTTTACCCATTTGAATTAATTCTTCTCTAATCTTATTCAGTTCTAACGGAGTAACTTGTTGAGCTTTATCTGATAGTGCACTCTCTGGATATGGGTGAGACTCAATCAGCACTCCATCCGCGCCTGCGGCCATGGCCACTTTGGAAAGAGGGCCAACCATTGATTTGATACCACTGGCATGAGAAGGATCAACTATAACTTTAAAATTTGTATTTTGTTTTAAGTAGACAACTGAGTTGATATCTAATGTATTTCTTGTGCTCGTTTCAAAAGTTCTTATGCCACGTTCACATAATAATATCTTTTCTTCACCTAGGTCTGGCATATACTCACAAGCACTCAACCACTCTTTGATTGTAGCAGAAAATGCCCTTTTAAAAAGTACCGGTTTCCCCATTTGATTGAGCTCTTTTAGAAGTTCATAGTTATACATATTTCGACTTCCTACTTGGTAGGCATCTACTACAGGATCAAGCATCTCAACTTGTCTTGGGTCAGTGATTTCGGTGATAAACTGAAAGGGACGCTCTTTTTTTAATTCGATTATGATATCTAGACCCTCTTGCCCTAAACCTTGAAAAGAATCGGCTTTGGTTCGCATTTTAAACACACCAGCACGCACTGTACTAATGGCATTAGCACTATCTAGAAACTGTGTTATTTGTTCTTTTGACTCAAGAGCACAAGGTCCTGAAATGACAAGAAATTGTGAGTTTGATTTAAGGTATTGATCACTGTTTAACATGGCGCCCATCCTAGTAGATTTAGGATAATATATCAACAAATATTGATTATTTGCGGGGATGGTGCTTTGTTTTGCCTCTCTAAGACCCCCAATAGGATAAATTTTTCAAACTTAGTTGCTGTTACGACAAGACTACCAAGACAACTTTGGTAAAACAAAAATTTGTCTAAGGTAAATTCTGCCAGGAATTCTTTATTCTTGTTTTCACGCATTTAAATAAATTAATAATTTATTTAGTTTCATTTAACGGTGAAGTTGTTTATAGATATAGTACCGCAAAAGTTATTTACCGAAAGGCCAAAAATGAAATATATTTTAATCGTCGAGGATGAGCCCGATATTCTAGAGACGATAGTGGGCTCTCTACAGGATGAATTTGGTGATAAAGAAATTCATTTTGAAAAGGCTGTTAATGGGGAAGAGGCCCTTAATATCATTCGTGAAACAAATAATCATTACCTCATCGTTACAGATATAAATATGCCCGTTATGGATGGCTTCCAGTTTGTAAAAAACCTTAGAGGGTTAAATTTTGATTTTCCTGTTGTTGTTTTTTCTGCCCATGCTGATCAAGAAGAGCAATATCTGAATGATCTGGGGGTGACAGCTATGATCAAGAAACCCTACCTAAAAGATTTGATTAGTGCTGTAACTAAAATAGTTGTTGATTAATCTTAAACGTAGGTAATAAAGCCCTTAGGATCTAAAACAATTTCTCCGCGGGATTCTTTTTCTCTTAATTCTTTTATAATTTGATCCTGGGCCTTGCAAATGGCAGAGGGGGGCCGTTCGGTTTGTAGCTTTTCTAAAAACTCTTTTTGCCTGTTTTGAGTCGTTTCTGTAAATAAATCGTAAATTAGTTCACGACTAGAAAGTCGTAAAGCGACTGCAAGCACATCTTGGTTTATATCCTGTAAAAGCTCCACTTTCATTTGGGTTGTGAGATAGCGCAATTTATCCAGGTATTCGATATTGTCCTTGAGATTATTGGCAAGAACCTGGTTGGTGTTGCCAATATTATTGAGTGTTTGAATTTGTTCTTCGCTATCAAGACCACAGTATGCGTCTTGACTGAGTCCTTGTGTCTTTTTTTGTTTAATCTCTATAATACTGGATATGGATTTGTAGCTGATAGAGTTAAGTTGATCATCAAAAATAATACCGATCTTATATAAGCCTTTTTCTTCAGTCTTATAAAGTTCAATATACATAACTTTTACCCTAAACGGAGCGGGAAGCTTTTGATCGGTAAGGTTATCCAAGAATAGTTTTTGGCCAACGTATAAATCATTTATGGCCTCTTTACCTACCACCATCCCGGCACCTTGAGTCGAGATATCAACCAGTACACTGGAGAGTGTAAATAAAGGCTCCTCTGTTGATGGATCTTTTTTTTCAGAGTGATAGGTTATATTCTTATGGTCCTGGTATAAATAATAGTAGCGTTTAGTTTTACGTCTTTCATAAATTTGGATATCTGCAGGAAGTCCAAACTCTAAAAATTGCCCCATCTGGGTATAATGATCCTTTTTAAAAATTACATCGAGCTCTTTTATGTGAACATAAAAAGGTTCTGTCGAATCAAAATATTGTAAATTATTTGATTCTCGTAGTTTTATTTTACAAAATTTACGGGAAACTTCCAAAAACTTACCATCAAGCGTGAGTCTACGGCCTCCAATTTGTTGCCACAGAGTAAACTCTGCTTTTGCTTCCTTGATAGGAAGTAAATATTTCATAATGATATCTTTTTGATGTGTTTTCCAGTATTGCATGTCTTTAGTATACATTGATATCGGATAATAACATACTGAATTTTAAAGGTAATTTTACTTAAATGTCATATAAGATAATAGCGCAAAATACTAAATTTTTAGTGATCTCCAAAAATGTCGGTACAAGTTTTCAGGGCGTAGAGGGTATTCTTAATCACTTGCGAAATGACGGACATAGTGTTCATGGAGTCCACCGCTTAGATCAAGATACTTCTGGTCTTATGCTTTTTGCTAAGGATAAACAGACTCAAAAAGAGTTGAGTTTGCTTTTTCAAGAGCGACAGGTTGAAAAAACCTATATCGCTCTTTCGGATAAAAAGCCAGGTAAAAAAATGGGTGAAGTAAAAGGAGATTTAGTTAAAACGCGAGGGGGAAGTTACAAACTAACTCGCAGTCAAAATAATCCCTCCTTAACACAATTTAAATCTTTCTATTGCGCTGAACTTAAAATGCGGGGATTTATTTTGTATCCCAAAACAGGTAAGACTCATCAATTACGAGTAGTACTTAAAAGTTTAGGTTCTCCTATCTTAGGTGATAAAAGGTATGGAGGAACTATGGCCGATCGTATGTACTTACATGCATATTCTTTGAAATTTTCTTTTCATGATCAGCTCTATCAATTCACTCACTATCCTGATCAGGGAGTCTCTTTTCAACAATCTTATGATTGTTTTAATTCTAATATAGTTTGACTGTATTTGTAGAAGGACTTTAAAAACTCTAGTCCATAAGTAAGCACAGTGTTTATATTCTGCTCTTCAATATGAGTTTGCGTCTTTAAAAAATTTAATGACGCTTCTGGGTGGGCCTGAATTCCATAAAAAGGCAAAGTTCGGTGGCGAATAATCTCATTTGGATATTGTGAATATGCTAACTCTTCAAATTGATCAGACAACTTACTAATAATTTGTCCGTGGGCATAGGGGAGTTCTATTGTGCCTGTGGAGTAGTTCCAAAAAGGAGTCTTGATATTTATCTTACGTGCCTCTTTGAGCACTTTTTTATCTTCAAAAATAAAATCAAGTTCACAGCCATAATAATGGGCCATGAGTTGGTGCCCGTAACATATACCCAACACTGGGAAGCCTTCTTGCAATTTTTGATCGATAAAATCTGCTAGGGGTGACTGCCAATCGGGTCTATCTGTTACATGGGTGGCGCTACCCAGAATGATATAGGCCGTTGCTTCATTTAAGTTTTCTAAACTTGTTTGTCCAAACTTACTAGGTATATGATAAGTTGCTGGTATCTTGGTTTGCTCAATAAACCTATTGACACAATGATTGGCGGGACTTTCTAAATAGCAATCAATAAAGGCAAGCATCTGGATAAGAAAAAAGGGATTTTAGAATCCCTTTTTATTTTTTAGCAGCTTCAATTTTGGCCTTGATTTTTGCTTTTTTCTTGGCCTGGCTTTTTCTTCTTCTCATTTTAAGAACTGATTTTTTTCTACCCATACCCATGAATTAACTCCTACTGTAATTTTCTAAAGCATTAAAAGTAATGCACTGAATGTAAATTGTAAATAATTCAAAGCGTTATTTTTTCGGATAACTTACTGAAAAAGAAGTTTTTTCGTTTTTTTCGTATATTAACTTAAGGTTTTTGCTGTCCAATAGATATTTTACAATTGATAGGCCATGGCCGCTGTGCTCTTCTTTGGTGCTGTAACCAATTTCAACCGCTTTTTCCAGCGGAGCTATTAACCCAGCTCCATCATCTTGAACGGAGATTGTCACACTATTATCATTAAGCTTGCAATCGATGATAATATTACCACCACCTTCCTTATTGGAATCGACCAGACTTTCTAGCGAGTTTTGTATTAAATGCTTTGTGATGATAAATAGTTCACGTGAAGAAATATCCAGCTCAACCTCAGAATTATCTTCCAAGTTATGGGATAAATTAATTCGATTTTTATATGCCAAATTATCATAATAATAAACGACAGCATCTAATACGTTTCGAAGTTGAGTAAAGTTAGGATCATCAACCAAGATTTTATAGTAGTTCCTTAAATACTCCAAGCGGCTCGAGAGGGTCTTGGATGAGCTTTTAAAACGATTAATTATCTTTTCTAGTTTCTCAGGGGTAAGCTGATCTCTTTGTATCAGCACATCCATAATACTCAGTTGCCCAACAAATAATGCAAGTGGATTGTTAATATCATGCACTGTCTTGGATAGCATGCTGCTAAGTATTTCGTACTCTTGTAGGTCATGTTTGATTAGATCTTCGATAGATTGTGGTTTACTCATTTTACACCTCAGGACAGCTTCCAAATTGGCGCAGATCGTATTAAAAGTCTCTGTCACATTAGGCTCGTGTCACGTTCAGATAGGGTTGCTATCGTAATAATATGATATTTAATGCAGCCCCTCAATGCAAATGTTTTATTTACTTCTACTCCTGAACTAGAATACTTGCGTTCTCTAATTATTCGTCAGTCTGTTGTAATTTGACGAGATCAGTGTGATAAGTTGGTCCACATTTATATTCATTTTTTGTGCACATAACTGATAACAGTTTTCTATTTTTGAGTCTTTGTTATCATCTGTTTCTAAGAATAAGTAATCGGTATTTATTTTTTCTAGTAAAACTTGAGTTTTTTCCATCTTAAGAATACTTTCGCCCATTGAAACATAAGTGTTAAACTCCCGTTGAAATTGTTTAAGTAGTTGTGGGGTGGAGTGGAATGCATGCATGATGATGTTTCCCTTAAAACCGACACTTTTTAAACTGCTAAAACATTCATTAAAAGCTTTAACACAATGGATTTGCACATTATTAATGCCAAGCTCTTTGGCCAGTAATAATTGGGCCTCAAAAATTTCTGTCTGTTTTGTGAGATCCTTGTTTCTGAACTTATCCAGTCCTATCTCTCCCATACCCCAAAATAATGGATGGGATTTTAATTTTGTTATCTGTTCTTTAAAATTTAGAAAATCTACTTCTTCTATATACCAAGGATGGATTCCTAGACAAAAGGGTGTGCTGTAATCAGTTCTTATTTGACGAGCATCGACTATTTCAACTTCTAAAATATCAGGGCCGTAGCTGGGATGGTGGGTATGAATATTAATCATCTTGTGCATGTACGATCTTTCCTAAGACATAGCTTACCATGGCAAAAGCAAAACCACCGGTAACAAAACTGGCACTACCTAGACCAGATTGACAGTTAATTTTTTGCTGAGGTGAACAGTTTGTCGATTTTATTTCCTGAGGTAATTGAGTCGAAAATACCGTTGGAATTTTATAGGGATGGTCATGGTATCTTCTGAAATTATAATTTTTCCTTAAATTTTTTCTTACTCGAAATAATAGTGGGTCGTTGATCGTGCGGTTAAGATCTCTTATCTCAATGCAGGTTGGATCCGTTTTTCCCCCTGAGCCACCTGAGCAAATTAAGGGCAGTTGCTTCTTTTTACAGGCGTCAATAAGAATACATTTGCTTTTCATAGAATCGATGGCATCAAAAATAAAATCGTATTTTTGATTTAGTATACTTTCACAACTAGATTCGCTAAAAAAATCATGAATGCATGTCACTTGTATTTGTGGGTTGATCTGTTGCATCCGTAGCTTCATTTCATCTATTTTAAACTTGCCAATATTTTGTGTATGAGTTTGAACTTGCCGGTTAATATTGCTAACACAGATATCATCCAGATCCACCAGTGTTACAAATTGAGCACCACTTCGGGCAAGGGCCTCGCAAATCCAGGAGCCCACACCTCCGATACCAATAACTAAGAAATTGGCCTGAGCAATTTTATTCAGCCCATCTTTTGTATATAAGTTTTCGATTCCTAAAAATGCATTTTTCACTAGATATATCCAAAAATAGCCTCAAATCGCAAGAGTGCCCCAGGGGTGCGATAAAAATTTTTAATTCGTGGAAAGCGTATATATGGTGAGAATTGTAAATATAACCAGTTTTTATACACAAGTTGTCGGTATGAAAACTGAAGTAAATAATCTGTCAGTACAAATTCTGGTTTATTTACGCTGAGAACGTGAGCGTGGTAGGATATGGCCCTTTTATTATCAATTTGGTGAAATATTGAAGGACCATTTTCAAATTTAATACTGTAGTCATTATCATTCCAAAATGTGTTGTTAACAAATCTGAGTAAGTATTTACGACTTAGCTTGCGATCAAAGTCAAGGTTAAGGTCAGAAGTAAAACCAGTGTTATTTACCCAACGAATTTGTTCTCTGGCCCTTAAAAGCCAAATATCAAGTGGTATATCTTTTGAGACCGTGAATCTGGCAAAAGCGACTAACGGAACATTGACGATAATTCCAGAATCTGTTCTATATTTGATACCGGATTTTTCAACTAAATATCTAAGACCGGCGGTTGTATTGTTGTCTTCAGCGTTTTGTGTGGCCCGGTCACCTCTGGCGACGGATGTTTCTGTTTGTGAATCTTCTTTTTCACCTTCAATAAAGAGTTGAAATTTTCTTTGGGTGTTGGGAAGTAGTAGCCGATAATTTAAATCTGGCACAACGTATGGGCCAGCAGCTTCCCTAAAAAAAGTATCAAAAGTGACTTTAAGCTTGGATTTATTTTTTAGGCCATACTGATTATGTTTCGTATCGGAAAAAAATGTATCTAGTGTCTGTGAAAAAGAAAGTATACTGGAGGAAATTGACTCATGGGTTAGATCGACAGTATTTTTATCATAGTAGCTTGGGTCATTATCATTAACTTTTGGTCTTCGGGGCTGGGCCTTGTTTCTTTTTTTTGAGTAGAGCTTATTATAGCCTGATTTTCTTCTGCGTTTCTTTTTGTACTTTTTGCGTCTTTTTTTCTTTGAAACAGTTTTTTGTTCTTCAGTTGAATTTTGTGTCTCTGCCATAGAAGGCGAAATAATCGAGATCTCAAAAATTAATAAAAAAACAATAAGTATTTTCATAAGTCTTAAGCTTATGGCATAAGGAGAAAATTGTCTAAATATTTAACCTTGTTCTTGTTTCTTAGGGCCTTAAAGTCAGGAAAAACCTAAATATGTAAAGCTCGATTTTCAGTGGCCGCCAAACATGCTTCTTTAAACGCTTCTGTATAGGTTGGGTGAGCATGACAAGTTCTGGCAATATCTTCAGCACTCGCCCGATATTCCATGGCCAATACGGCCTCAGCGATAAGATCTGCACAGCGAGGTCCAATCATATGCACTCCCAATATTTCATCAGTATTAGGATCTGCCAATACCTTAATTAATCCATCAGACTCTTCTGATGCCCTGGCCCTTCCCAATGCCTTAAAAGGAAAGGAT
>JBFEUX010000233.1:0-4345 GCA_041547255.1 Bacteriovoracaceae bacterium | reverse complement strand
GTTAAACTTTTGATTATATGATGAAAAAAAGCCGCTCCTATTTATTGCTTGGAATAACTATCTCACTTTGTATGCATGTGAGCATTATCCTTAATTTCACAGCAAATAGTGAACGAACTAAATACTCAAAACACAATACGGATAAACAATTAATTAAAGCGGTGCTTATTTCTGCCAGAAAACAGAAGCACAGCAGTTCTAAAAATACGCAAGGTGTTACCAAGAAAAAAAACCTTAAACAGAAAGCGGATCAAATAGCAGAGATCTCTGATGCCAAAGTAAATCAGGGACAGAAGACTTTACTGGCACTTTATCTTGATCAGCTAAGAAAGCTGGTATTAAGCTATCAGTTCTACCCCTTTGTCGCGCGCAAGCTAAAACAGGAGGGCGAAGTCAGGTTAGGTATTATTGTTAAGAACGATGGAGAAATTTTAAGTGTTAAACTCAATAAGACATCCCGCTTTAAAACTTTAGATGATGCTGCCATTGAAGTTATTAAACGTATTAATAAATTCCCCCAATTTCCTCGAAAACTCAACATGAAGGATTTGGTGGTAGAAATACCTATCATCTATAAATTAGTAGCTGATTGATTAGTCATCGTGCTAGTTATCTAGCATCAATCCAGTGGCATTTGAATTTATTTGACTTGTATTGAATGTAGTTACCTCAAAAAAGGCATCCATCATAGATAAGCTTACAACAAATGCCCCCTCAAGCGTAGTAAAGTACGACATTCGTCCCTCATACTTTGCTAAAAGAAGTTCAAGCCTGTTTAAATGATAAGATATTGTCTGCGTACCAATACCCCTTACTGAGTATTCCGCATCAAACGGGATGTCCTCGGCGTTGACATCTTGAAGTTGAAACTCAAAAAGAAGATTATCATTAATCGTTTTTGTTATAATATCTATATGCGAATGATTTTTATCTTTTTGAATAAAATGTAAGATCCTCATACATTCTTCAATAATATTTCTTTGTTCATTTTTTAATCTGAATTTAGATTTTTCATGTCTTACAAACAAAGTGATATTGGATGATTTAAAAAGATAATCAAGTTTGTTTAAAACCAAATCAAAGTCAGCATTGGCATTACTAATATTTTTAAAATTCATAAGTTCTTCTTTACTCGTATCCTCATGCGATGTTTTTGTTGTCGTAGAAGGAGTAGCAAGAACTTTTTCAACAGAGTCGATGGACTTTTCAATATAGACTTTAATATCATTTCTACCATCGTCTAAAGAAAGGACATCAAAAGCTTCACTTAACTCAGTTATTATACTTTTGGTTGATAGACCTTTCGTAAAACCATAAGTATTTTTTGCAATCTTATTGGCCCATATCAGTTTTTGATCTTTTTCAATATATACCGCAGAAGTGTATTTATTAAATTTACGAAAATAAATCCACTGGACAATTTTATCTTTCATAAGCAACTCTTTTTGGTTGAGGTGATGAGTTATATAGAATATATAATGATTTATGAATTGGGCTTAAATTCAACTCAATATTGTTAAAGCTTTTAAATTTTTCTCTCAGAGTAAAGAATTTAGCTTGCATCTCATCTACTGTATCCTCAAACTGGATGGTTAAAGAAAATTTCTTTCCTGTAACCACACTTACTTTTCTGGCCTTAATTCCCAAAACAAGATCAGAAGACAACTGTTCGAAAATAAGGGCCATTTCACACATTTGTACCACACCAAGAGAGTCTAATGCCTGTGCATAGATGAATACAGGTCTTTGTTTAAATAGAGGAAGCAGAGCATCTTCAAAAAGCTTGAAAACTTCCATGGTTTTTTCATCAATATTGGTTTTAGTTTTTAAATCAATGTTTGGAAGCTTAACTTTTTTCATCATTTAATATATTAACATCTAATATCAAGCCCAAAAAAGGAGGAATTATTTTCTAAGCCGCTGTCTTCTTTTCCTTTTCTAGTAACTCAGTTGCCCAACTTGAAACAATTGAGTTAATTTGTTGGCTATATTCACGATCACTCTTAATCGCATTCCGTACATATGATACAAAGTGCTTCCAAATATCCTCTCGCTGAGACTCAACACGCTTTAACTGGAGTTCATTGGCCCTAAGGCTTTGAAGTTCCATATTAATCATTTCCCTAGCATTACTGCCCTCAGGAAAACAGGACATAATCTTTCCAGCATTTTCCTCTTCTAAAATTTGGATAAGATTAATTTTCTTCTCCATTGGGTAGTTTTGTAAAACTTGT
Source organism: Bacteriovoracaceae bacterium (assembly GCA_041547255.1). Classification (GTDB taxonomy): domain Bacteria; phylum Bdellovibrionota; class Bacteriovoracia; order Bacteriovoracales; family Bacteriovoracaceae. Next base: position 2,111 of record JBFEUX010000233.1, on the reverse strand, counting down.
TTTAATAACTCTCTAGGCAAGTCAAGTATAAGCTGTCCTGGCAAGTTTTTAAGAGCTGTTTCCACGATAAGCGCCTTACTTTTCTGTTTGGAAATAAACTCATATAAAATCGCCTCTTTTTCCGGAGAAACATCAGAAATAATTTGCTGAATTTTAAAGTTAAATGGTTTTGGTTTAACTTGTGCATAATAATTAGATAGTACATCTTTAAATGCATCTTTATTCGCCATTATTTCTGCAGTATCTATACTTAGTGAGGCTTTAATATATTCAGTTACCTCATCATTATCCAAATCATCTAGAATTCTGGAAGTAAGTGAAGAACTCAACAAGTTAAGTAGATACGGGCCATACTCTTTATTATCGTGTATAAATTGTTTCGCTAATTCAAGATCAAGCTTAAGAATTAGGTCTACCAGTTCAAAATCATCTACGAAAGAACCACTTACCATTTCTTTGATTATTTCTTCAGTGATGAATTTGTTTGTTTTTTGTAGTTCTTCCAATTCCAGATATGCACCAATATGTGCAGTCCAAATTTCTCGTTCTTGGGTATTTAGGTATGCAAATAATTTTTCAAGCTTTTCAGGTCGGGCCTGCTGAGCGACAGCCGCTAAAGCCTTTTCATAGGTTAGATCATTAGCATTGATCCATTTTTTGATCATGACAACTGCTTGTTTTAGATTAAATTCAAGCATTTTTTCAAAGCGATCAAAAGAGTAATCGATAACATGATCAGATCCAACTTCTGCGTCAGCATCTGCTTCCGTTGCATCATTATTATCAACAGTATTTTCTTCAGGTTCTTTTTCTTGTTGATTCAGATCCTTTAGCAGTTCTATATATTTATTTAACAGTCTAAAAGCAAGGAACCCTAACAGTAAGGCCGTTACAATCATACCAATGGCATTACCAAATTTACCTAGTAGTTGTAGAATCTCCCATAGCCCAATTTGCTTTTCTTTATTTTCATTTAATTTAGTATCTTCTTTTTTAATAAGTTGAATATCTTCTACTTTGAACTCAATACTGGGTTTCACATCACCTATGGTAAACTCAATATTATTAACAACATTTTTAGCTGTCTGTACTTGGGCATCAGATAATTGCTTACTTAAAATAACACTTACTTTTATCGATTCAATATTTTTAAAAAGGTTAAATGACTCGTTATATCGATAAAGTTCTTTAAGCTTGGCTTGATGATCTTGATAGTACTTATCTAGGATAGGAACTTCTAAACCCACTTTAGAAAAGGCAATATAGTCACCTTTTGAGTCATCAAAATTAAAATCAGAAATTTTTACCGTATCCTTATTTAGATCATCAAACCTAGGCATTCCAGGATCGTTATATTTGATATTGGTCTTGATAATAAAATCACTTTCACTAAATTGTGATAAAAGATTTTTGCGGTAGATAAAGTCGATTTTATCTTCAAGCTCAATTTTCTGCCATTCCAAGTCTCGAGCAAAGTTGACCGACACAATAGCAACTAGAGCAATAAAAAAATAAAAAGATTTTCTAAGTGCCGAAAATATCACCTAACCTCCGCATCAATACCCATTTTCTTCTCAAGGTATAACTTCATCTTATAAGCATCCGCATTATCTGTATTAATGGCAAATGCAGCACGAAACATAGAAAGTGCTTTTTCTACATCTCTATTCATATAATATGTGATTCCTTTCAACTCAGGAATCACTGAGAAATTTGGATATTTTTTTTCTAAAGAACTAAGCTTGTTTAAGGCATCAGAAAAGTTTTTTGTTCGAATCATTTTTTGCACATTAAACAGTTCGGAAACTAGAAGATCATGTTCTTTGGTTATTTTTAACTTATTGCTTTCTGATAAAAGTAAATCCATTTTTAAATCTGCACCGGGGGTCTTCATTAACGTCAGGCGAAATGTTTCAAACCCTTCTTTATGAATTTCAATAGTGAAAAAATCTTTCGAGGCTGTGTAACCATATAATTCTGAAAGTTCCATTTTAATAGGCGTCTTACCCACTTTTTGCGGTTTTCCCTTAAAATCATCTCGCACAAATAACTCAGCCCCCTCGGGATTAGTCTTTAGCTCAAAGACCTCGGCCAAACCAAGTGGTACATTT
>JBFEUX010000235.1:0-4316 GCA_041547255.1 Bacteriovoracaceae bacterium | reverse complement strand
GATATGGCATTTTTTAACTCCAAACGTAATCTGGGGGGCAAATAACCGTACTTTTGTGCTTATTTTGTTTCCTAATTATGTCTATTATATAATATGAATTTGTAATTAAAGGGAGAGCTTATGGCCTATTATTTTACGAAGTCTTTAAATGGTGATTTAGCAAGTGTAGAAGCAAAGGTGAGAGATGCTTTAAAGGAAAATGGTTTTGGCGTCTTAACTGAAATTGATGTCACGGCGACTTTTAAGAAAAAGATTGATAAAGATATCTATCCTTATAAAATTTTAGGTGCATGCAATCCTATTATCGCCTATGAAGCTATTCAGGCTGAGGATAAGATAGGAGTTATGTTGCCTTGTAATGTGATCTTACAACAGAAAGAAGCAGGAAAAGTTGATGTTTCGGGCGTCGACCCTATTTCCAGTATGCAGGCAGTGGATAATCCTGCTTTGGGGACGGTGGCCACAGAAGTTCAAGCTCTAATGAAAAAAGTAATTAATTCCCTTTCGTGATTAGTTAGCAAGCATTTCCAAGCTTAGCCTTGCCCTGGTGTGAGTGTTGTAAGAGGTTCAGGCCATGTCTATAGTTTGCAGCTTTAATAATATTTGAAAGCATTTGATTGCTGATAGCTTTTTCAAACTTTAAGCCAACTTTAACGTTGTTGCGTAGAACATCTTTGTGCATATAGGTTAACTGGGATGCTAAGTCAGAACATTCTATTTTGTTTTTATCACAATAAACTTTTACTGTGAGCCCCTGTTCAAGGAGTAACTGTTCCGGGATTTCTTCAGTATTAAAACTGAGTCCTATGCGGGAAATATCCTCAATTGGAAAATGATAATATTTTCCTTTTGCTTTCAGTTTAACGAAAAGGTTTTTTCCTTTTACTTTTGAACGCTGAGTTCGTGGAGCTTCCACTTCATCTTCAGCAAGTATAAAAAGAGTATATAGAACTGGGCTAAAGGCAGCTATGATTAGGATAGGGCCAATGATCCAATATGCTTCCAGATTTAAAACTTGCATAAAAATCCTCCTTTAATTTTATTGCAGGTAGTACTGTATTATTGGAAATAAGGCCGTGTCTGCAAATGAGTAAGCTCATGCTTTAAGCCTCTGAAGGGAGAATTAAGCCTCTTGTAGCATGAAATTGTGCTTAAGAGTAAAGTCTGATTTTTCCACTTTATTTCTCAGTTAATATGCTTTTTCTTGAAGCTTTCGAACTCTTTTTTGAATTTTTCTATTTCTTCTTTATTACCAACCCAAAATTGCTCGTTTAGTTGACCGAACTTTATCATATAGTCTTCCATTTTATGCTCGAATTGACTAAAATCCTTTTCTAGTTCAGTTAATTCATCTTTGGCATCCATAGAAAATAAATGTGCTTGCAGGTTTATCTCATCTTTTAAAGTTTTAAGTTCTTCTACAAGTGGATTCAAATTATTGCTCATGGTTTTCTCCTTTTTGTGAACTATAACTTACAAAATAGCCATTGGACTTGTTAGAAGTTTGAGTGAAAAGTGATAAATATCAGAGCGAAGCAACTCCAAAATCATGCACCAAAGGTGTGCTATTTGTTAAGTTTTATTTAGCAAGGAGGATGCTATGGGAAAGGTCGGAAGTATTTTAGGTGTTCCGGGTAATAAGGGTATGTTTATCGGACGCGTCGTTGATGCATATATAAACTATGAAAAAGGTGAGTTAGTTGGTGTTTTATGCCAATTAATTGGAAACCCTACTAGGCTTTTATACTATCCTGTACATGATGGAGTTGCTTCTGTCGATGCAGGAAAAATTATGATGGGACCTCTTAGCATCCCTTCTTGGAAAACTCCTGAGTTCTTTGGAGAAAGTCGCGATTTTAACAATCTAATGCGATTGCGTGGGATTGAAATTTATAACGAAGACAAACAGTTTTTAGGACTCTTAGATGACTTTGCATTGAGACCTAATACGATGCTGATAGAAAAGCTCTATACTACTGGTGGAGAAGAAATCGTTCTAGAAGAGAATGATTATTATATTGATCATTATGAAGGAAGAAGGCATTTAATTGTTCAACCTGCTAAAATTTCATCGATGGAATCTGACAGTAGGGGAATACTAAATGCAGAAGTGATTCTAGAAGAGGCATATAAATTCAGTGATAAGGAAAAAGTTTATGCTGAAGAGTTAGATGTACTGGATGAAAAATGGAAGCAGAAAGTTGTTAACTTGGAGCTTAATTATGTTTAGAGATCGTGAACACGCAGGAGAGTTATTGGGGCAAGAGTTGAAAAAACTGCATTTTTCTACTAAGGATGCAGTTGTTATTGGTTTGCCGCGAGGGGGAGTACCTGTTGCTTATGAGGTGGCCAGACAATTACAACTGCCATTAGATATCCTTTGTGTAAAAAAAATTGGTTACCCAGGCAATCCAGAACTTGCCTTGGGCGCTGTAACTGAAGATGGAGATACCTTCTTTAACGAATCGCTAAAAAACTCTTCTGGTTTGTCCCAAGAGCGCATTGCTAGCTTGAGGGAAAGAACATTACAATTGGCCAAAGCTCAAGCGAATAGCTTGAGAACTCGGCACTCAGTTGATGTTGCTAATAAGACTGTCTTTTTGATTGATGATGGAATTGCTACTGGTGCCACTGTAGAGGCAGCATTAAAGCTATTGCAACAAAAAGGGGCCACAGCTATTATCCTTGCAGCACCAGTGGCCCCTTTAAGTGCAGTTGATAAGTTTTCAAAGTCAGCAGACAAAGTCATCTTCTTGGATACGCCCAAGATTTTCTGGGCCGTAGGACAGTGGTATGAAAGGTTTGAGCAAGTTGATGATGAAGAAGTCAGAGAGCTTTTAAAACAAGCGAAAAACTTCAAAGCTAGTGAAAGCAGTTTCTCGGAGCCTGAGATGGATTTAGCTAACTTAAAATTGTTGGCCAGGATGGTGAATGTTTCCCATGCCAAAGCTTGGATTGTTTTTGCGCATGGGAGCGGTAGCTCTCGTTTGAGTCGTCGTAACAATTGGGTTGCAGATCAGTTGAATAAGGCAGGCTTTTCTACTTTATTATTTGATCTTCTGACTCCTGAAGAGGATAGAATTTACGAAAACCGCTTTAATATCGATTTATTGGCGGATAGATTGGATGCAGCCATCAAATGGTTAATGGGCTCAGCTTATTATGAAACGAATACACCGATTGGTCTTTTTGGGGCAAGTACCGGTGCAGCTGCGGCTTTGGTAACAGCTGCTCGCATGAGTCAGGAAGTTCCTTTATATGCAGTCGTTAGTCGTGGAGGTAGACCAGATCTGGCTGGAGAGGATAATCTTGAACAAGTGATGACCCCTACACTTTTATTAGTAGGAAGTAATGATTTTGGTGTGATTGAGTTAAATCAAGATGCTTTAGCTGCATTACCAAAGGGAAAAATGAAATTAGTTTTCGGTGCAACTCATTTATTTGAAGAACCGGGGACACTAGATAAGGTAGCCTCATACTCCATAGAATGGTTTGAAGAGCATTTAATGGTATCACCAACTAGTAGAGAAGTTTTTGGTGCTCTAAATGAAGGTCAATTAGATGCGAGATAAAGCAGATTATTTTTCTTTAATCCAGAAAACTCCACGAAATTCACCTTCTTTGTAGCCAGTGGCCTTATCTTTCGGGTAACGAGCTTTAAGCTTTTTTTGAACACTTTCCACTGGAGCTCCGTGACAGAGTAAACATACAGCTTTGATATAAATAGGTTCAATATAAACTCTTTTTCCTGCCACTTTATATACATGTGGGGCTTTGGGATTTTTTGCTGTGGAGTCTTGGTATTCTTTGAGAATACTTTTGATCCATTCTTTAGGAGCATTACTTTCATTTCGAATCTTTAAAGAAGTGCGGCCAAATTCTAAGCGATCACTAGCTTCAAATTCAATTAAATGAGGAGCTTTTATGTGGCAAGATTCGATGGCATTATAAGGACCTTTTTCTAAACCAACTGTGATTTCTTTCATAAAACTTTTTTTGATGGGAGCTAAAATATCTTGAGCCTCCTTCATAAAACTAGCATCACTTGCAAATAAAGTCGGTATGAAAATAAGTGTAATAATTAAGTATTTCATTGGTTTCTCCCCATCATAGATCCTTAAATAGTCTAACTTAGTTGTGCGAGAAGTTTAAATATTATTTTGGGGGCGTATTTTGTATGACTTAGATTAGTTATTTGATTGTTTTTCCTGAGCCTGGCCCCATTGCAGCTCGCACATCTTTTTTATGTCTACTCGCAACTGTTTTGTTATCTGCGAGTCTAGGCCGGGAATAACTTCTATAAAACGTAAGACCAG
>JBFEUX010000038.1:0-16615 GCA_041547255.1 Bacteriovoracaceae bacterium | reverse complement strand
TCATTAATGGCACCAAACTTTTTGTTGAAAACGCACATGTATCCGACTACATGCTCTATGCGGCCCGGACTGGAAAAGATGAGGATCCGGCAAAAGGGATTACCCTTTTTATCTGTGCGCTCAATAAGCTCCACCGAATCAGGTTTCATAATATGAGCATTCTTAGATAGACGAGCTTGCTTTAGTTTTGAGTCAGCATCTATTAAAACGGCCTTACAGCTTTCACACTCTCTGGCCGTGACATCATTTTGCGTTCCACACTGATTACAGAGTTTGAAGCGGAAGCGATATCCACAAGGGGTAATCTCCAAGGTATGCGCATCGTGAATGGCACCTCGACATTTACGTCCATAATGTTCGAGAACATTTCCCTCATCATCAGTCATGCCCCAAAAATTATTTTCAAAGCCACACTGAGGGCATTCTACTAAAACAGCTACTGATTCTTCTTTAGGTTTTTTATCGCTAATTTCTGGAGAGTATATGTCGTGTCCCATACCGGTGTAATCCAAGACAAAACAATCTTTTTTACCGGGATCTAGACGTAAACCTCGTCCAATTATTTGCTGGTATAGACTTACTGACTCTGTCGGTCTAAGAATGGCTATTACGTCTACATGAGGGGCATCAAAGCCAGTGGTTAAAACAGAAACATTTACGAGGTATTTAAACTTCTTATCTTTAAAATCCTGAATGATTTGATCTCGCTCATTATTTTCTGTATCCCCAATTATAATCTGCGCCTCTCCAGTTGGAAGATAAGATAGAATTTCTTTAGCATGCTTAACGGTACTACTAAAAATCATCACTCCTTGGCGGTGATAACTGTCGGTAATATCAATTATATTTTTTATAATAAGTGGGGTAAGTCTTTTTTGCTCTTTTAGTAAGCTCTCTACTTCTTTGGTACTATACATTTTACCTTTGGTTGTTAGATCAGAAAAATCATAACAAGTGACAGGAATGTCGACCTTAACCGGTTGAGTAAGGTATTTATTTTTTATCATATAGTTAAGTGGGAGTTCATACAGGCAGTGCTTAAAAAAGCGTTTTTCCTGGGTCTTCATTTCCCCTTTGTGATTATATTCATAGATCCATCCCATGCCTAGGCGATAGGGAGTGGCGGTGAGGCCCAAAACACAGAGTCCTTCATTTTTTTCTTTTAGTTTATTTATCACTGTTGCATATTGGGTATCATTATCGTCGCTTACCCGATGGCATTCATCAATAATGACGATGGTAAAATCGTTAAAGAAGTCATCATCTGCACGGGCGACAGATTGAATACTTCCGAAGATGACTTTTTGTGAATTGTCTTTGCGTTCTAATCCTGCAGAATAAATTCCCGCATGGAGGTCATAGCTTTCATATTTGGCGTGATTTTGCTCTACTAGTTCTTTAACGTGGGCAAGCACTAAGACACGTCCCTTGGCGATGCGAGCTAGCTCGGCAATAACTAAACTTTTACCGGCACCAGTGGGTAGCACAATCACTGCGGGATCTCGTTTTCTACGAAAATAGGCGAGGACTGAGTCCACTGCTTCTTGCTGGTAGGATCTAAGCTTATACATAGGCTAAGATTGTATCTAGCACTTAAGAAAATGTAAAAAGAGATAAGCTCGTAGCAGAACAAAATATTCATATAATCATTTATTCATAAATATTATCGGAAACGAGCTAGAAATAGTGATTTTTCAACTTGGTGAGTCACACTATTTGTGTATAATATCTGTTATGGACACAGTTAAACCTTACTTTAGAGGCCATTCACACCAGGCGATGTTTTTTGTTGCTTTGGGGGCATGTGCCTTGTTAATTGCTAGTAGTGATGGCCAAAGGGAAATGATTGCGAGTGCAGTATATTCTTTAACCACCTTGACCTTGTTTGGAATCAGCGCTCTTTACCACCGTATCAATTGGCAAGCTAAGACCCGGGCCTTTATGCGCAGGCTTGATCATAGCGCAATTTATATTTCTATGGTGGGGACGGGCACGCCTATCTGTATGCTCGCTATGGATGAATCATCCGGACCTCGTTTATTATCAGTTCTTATAATTGTAAGCATTTTGGGTATTTTAAAATCGGTATTTTTGCCAAATCTTCCACATTATCTGCGGGCAGGTCTTTATTTTATTGCTGGCTCTATTGCGGTTTTTTATACTCCAGAACTATGGGGAGCATTGGGAAATACGAAATTTACTTTGCTATTGGCCGGAGGGATTAGTTACTCAATTGGTGCTATTACATATGGATTGAAACGGCCGAAACTAGTTCCGCATATATTTGGCTATCACGAACTCTTTCATTTATTTGTCAATATTGGAGCTTTTTTACATTTTGTGGTTATCTATCTGGTCATTAAGGGACACTAGCTAATCCTTTTTCTCAGGTGGGAGATAAATTGAAATTTTCGTTCCTTTTCCCAGTTCAGAGCTCACTTCTATTTTTCCTTCATGGGCGCTTATAATATCATGACAAAGTGGTAGCCCAAGGCCAGTGCCTTTTTCTCCTGCTGTGCCCAGAGTGGAGTTGTTTCCACCATAAGAAAAAATACTGGTAACTTTTTCTTTGTCCATTCCCAGCCCAGTATCTGAAATAAAAATAAAATCAGGATGTTGTGCTGAAGCTTGAATCGAAATAGTGTCTCCGGCCTTACAAAATTTAATTGAGTTTGAGATTAGATTGGAAAAGACCTCGCTCATAAGAATAGGATCCATAAATATGACGGCCTTTTCATCGACTTGTGCTTTGAGTGTGATTCCTTTTTGTTCAGCATAGACTGTATGCTCCGGTAGGATATCAGAAAATATTTTGTTAAGCTTTACCCATTTTTTTTCAACGATAAGTGATCCAATATTTCTTCGTCCAATTTTAAAGGCCGTATCTAATAGACTAAGTGCTTTTCTGGCGATGATATTTATACGTTGTATAACTTTGTTATCAGGAGAATCTGCTGTATGTTCAAGAAGGAAAATTTCACAGAAATTAATGATATTAGTGATCGGGCCCCTTAAATCATGTCCAACCAGAGATAGCATTTTATCTTTAATCTGATTGGCACGATCGACTTTTTCTTTTTCTAATTCTAGTTTTTCAACGGCCTTTTTTCGAATGATATGGATGATTACTGATAAAGCAATAGAAAACAAACTCATAAAAATAAAAATATTGCGAACAATATTTCCATGTGTGCGAGTAAGTTTTAAAACTTCCTTTTCATTAATCTCAGATATGATGCCTAGATCCAGCTGTTCAGACCAATGCCATACGCCAAGTACTGGAGTTCCGCGTAAGTCGATATAGGACTCGGTTGAGAATTTGTTATACCCTTGAATGAGATATTCAGCAGCTTTAGTTAGATTTATTTTTTGCTGTGGTTTTTCTAGAGTAGACCTTTGTACTAAATTAACTTCAGTATCTAATATTTGCATAGGTTCTTTAGTGGTTTTATTTTGTTTTGAATTTATCTCTATGAGACTTCTATTATGATCGCCTTGAGAGATTAACTGGCCTTTTCTATTTATTAAATATGTTTTTCCTGTTTCTCCAAAATGTCCGATTTTTGACATTGGAATCAGAATATAAGAGGGGTCGAATTCAATGGCCAATAAAGCTAGTGCTTGCCCATCCATGTTAAGAATTGGGGCAAGGACCAACATAGAAAATTTATTTTTTCTAACTAGGGGGGATGTGAAAGAAATTTGACCATCGAAAGCCTTGATAAATTGATTTTCATCCTGCTTATAGAGGGCATTTGTTTTGCCAATATCTTTATCTTTAAGAGAAGCGATATTGATGAAATCTTTACTGATGATATAAAAGTTTTGATCCCGTTGTGCTTTAAGAATAGGACGTAAATAAGTTCGTAAGTTTTTCAGGTGTTCAGATTTTAAAATTTGTTGTGGGGCATTTTTTAGCTTTAAAAGCTTTTGTGTCTCTCTATAAATAACCTTGTTACGAGCATAGATTCTCGATTCATCAATTTTATGTTTTGAATATATATTTATCGCCTTATCTATAATGTTAATAGTCGTTTTAAGGGACCTAATCGTCTCTACTCTCTGACTTTCTTCAACTTTATTAAGTGAATAATGGAGGATGAAACCAGTCCCGGCGAGAAATACCAGTATATACAGGAATAATGAGACTTTTGATAAGGATGTAAATGGTAGGTTAATTTTGTCCATGAATTTTGCTTTATATATAGCGGACATAGTGAATGTAAAGGTGATGTCTTAGGAATCTATCTGTCTAAAGTAAAAATGAAGTAGTTTGATGTGCGTTATTGGTAAAGGATAATATAATGAACTTTGAAAAAATGTTATTCCCCCCTGTAAAAAAAATTCTAGCAGGGGGGAGGGCTTATTTCGTTTTAAGCCTGGCCTTGAATCTTCAAGCCGGCAGATTGCCATTCAGATGGCCCTGCCGAGTATTGATATACATTTTGATAGCCAGCACTTTCCAGTTCCGAACATAAGCCTTGCATTTGGGCGGAGAGCCTACTATTGCCCACGATAACCACATCTTGATTCTTCTTGGACATTTTTTGACTTACTTTTTGGGTAAACTCTTTTGAGTTGTAAGGAATGTTGATTGCTCCCAGGATATGGTTTTGTTGAAAATCTTTTTTGGTATCAACGTCTACAGCACATGCTTGTCTCTTTTCAAGTAATTCTTTCATTTTTTTTCCATCAATTCTTTGCATAATAAACTCCTTAGTTATTTATATATTTTGGTAACTTGGATGTTAGATGGGTTTAGTTTGCCCGGAAATGATAAGAATCACCTGAAGAGCTATTTGTAGTTATGCTAAATTCTAAAGGAAAAAAACCGCATATTATCTGCTATAAACTTGAGAAAAATCAGAGATAATTTACTTCAATAGGAATAGCTTTATCAGGAAAGAAAATATTTTATTCTGGAGGATAGCTATGGAAACAGCAGATAGATTATTAAAAACATCATTGGATGAAGTTGACAAGCTTTTAAGTTCAAAAAGTATTGTAGGTGAACCTATTGAGCTTGGTGATGAGACAATTGTTCCTTTGTTAAGTTTTGGTTTTGGCTTTGGAGCAGGAGGTGGAAAAGGGAATGATAATACTAAAGGAGCAGGAGAGGGCGGTGGCAGCGGTGCTGGCGCAGGTATAAAACCGGTCGCCTTAGTGATTTCCGATAGGAAGGGACACACTCGAATTGAGCCTATTTCGGGAGCCTTTGGAGATGCTGTTGGAAAATTGGCCACGAGTATTGGAGATGTTATTAATAAAAGTGGAACGAAAACAACAACTGACACGCAAGGCTAGACTATGCTCACCTTAGCAATTATATTTTTTCTGATAATGGGTCTGTTGTCTGTTCCCGTGGATTTGTTTTTTAAATCCAATAAAAATTTTAAGAACTATGTGGATGTCGAAATACGATGGTTCTTCGGTTTATTCAAGTTTTGGCCTTTGGCCATGCATTTAGAGGATGCTCCGGAGAGTTCGCGTGTTAAGGCGATAAAAATTACTAAGAAAAAAGAGAAAAATAAAAATAAGATTGATATGCTATTCGCTCGTAGAGTCGTATTTAACTATGAAATAAGAACAATATTGTTTCATCATTTATTGAATTTGGTAAAGACGATTCATTTTATGAGTGGAAAGTTGGCGATCAAGTTTGGTTTTCGTGACCCAGGAGAAACCGGAAAGATTTTAGGACAAATGCTGGCCGTAAAATATGCCTGTTGTGATAATATTGGGGATAAATTAATTTTAAATCCGGATTTTGACCAGGAGGTTTTTGAGTGGGATGGGCATGTACATATTCGATTAATCCCTATGGAAATTTTTATTAAAAGTTTGTCTTTATTCTTTTCTCCCGGTCTATGGAAAGGCTTGTATCATGCAAAACAAGTATAATCGTTATCGTGAAGAAGTAATCGTCGTACAAGGACTTACTATAATAGTTGCTCAAGAGCTGTCTATAAGTCATTTTGGGAATATAACTTATGGCCATGCTAAAAAATGGATAAAGGAAATTAAATAATTTAATTGTTATAGTGTAGGCTTGAAGCATAAATAATAAATGCTATAATTAAGTATATGTCCATTTTAGATTGGTAAAGAGGTATGCTTAGTGAGCACAGATTATACTGCTGCGATTGAAATTGTTTTTGAAGATGATATCTTTGTGATCGTAAATAAACCGGCTGGCCTTGCCACTCAAAATACTCAAAATCCGAAGAAACCAAATTTGTATGCAAGATTGCAAGAGCAACTTAACCTGCGGGAAGGGAAAACTGTGTATCTTGCCTTACATCACCGTTTAGATGCGGCGACATCTGGCCTGGTTTTATTTTGCAAGAATCGAAAATATAATAAATATGTCACAGATCTTTTTAGAGAAAAGAAGATTCAAAAATCTTATTTGGCGATCGTTGATATCTTAAAGGATGAATCGTTACGGGATCATTGGACTATCGCAAATAAACTTAAAACGTATAAAATACGACATTTTAAAAAGGCCAAAAGTTCCAATAAAGGTGACGAGTCCATAACAGAATTTAACTTAATCAAACGAAATGGCAAAAAAGCGCTTGTCGAGTGTCGCCCTCTAACCGGACGTTTGCATCAAATTCGGGTACATCTAGCGGAGTCAGGTCTTCCGATTCAGGGAGATTTTCATTATCATCCACAAAAGCAAAAGGGGGAGTTAATGCTACATGCTCATTCGCTAGCTTTTATCCACCCTGTTTCCAAACAAGAAATTTGTATTAAAGCTGAACTACCAACTTACTTTTCATAAAATTATATTTCTTCTTTGTCTTCTGGTATTTGTGATGCTTCTTCATTTTTAGCTGTGACTTTAGGATAGCCAATTTTTTGCCCGACATAGATACGACTAGAAAGCTTTTTATCTTTTTGCTCTTTTCTAACAAGCCAATAAGGCAAATTTAAATCTTGTAGAATGCTAGTGAGATTGTCTCCTCTACGGACAGTATATTCTTCTGAGCCTGCCACATTATAGGACTCATAAAAATCTTCTTGTATAGATAAGTGATATTCCTCGCGCTGCTGGATGAATTTATTTTTTTGTTGGGGAGATAGTTTGATTTTTAGCCTGCCTCCCAGTTGAATACTTCTCCCTCTCCGAATTCTATTAAGATCGCGAATGCTTTGGGTTCTAACGTTGGCCCATTCAGCATAATGGCCAAGAGTTTCCTCCGTTTCAATGGTTATTTGGTAAATGTTCTGACCTAGATCCCTAAGTCCTAGTAAATAAGAATCCAAACTGATTTGTGGCTTCCACAACGATCCTTCCTTCTGAGCGTATTTGTTTAAAGAGGGGAGTTTTGCTTTTGCTACTCTTTTTCTTTTTACCACGAAATTGGCCACATTTTTATCGAGACCAATATCTACGTGTTTAGCTTTTAGATTAGGAAGTTCTTTTGTTTTTGTCAGCTTAGTTACATTAAGCGCTACTTTGGTGGGGACCTTATCTTTTTCACCCGGGATTTTTATTTTCATGCCCGCGTAGATACGAGATGGGTTCGATATTTGATTAAACTGGATAATGTCATTCATCGCCACACGATAGATCCGAGAGATATCATAGAGGGTTTCTCCTCGATTGATAATATGTGTACTTGCTATTCGTAAATCTTTCTGAGTTGTTTTTAACTCTTTTAGAGAGAAGAGATATTCATCCTGTTGCTTCTTATCTACTTTTGGCGTTCTGAATTCAAATTTTTTGGGGAGATATAGATTGGTTCTGTAAGCGATTTTTCTAATGGCCGGATTATACTCTTTAATAATTTGCTTGGTCAGACCTGTTTGTTTCATAATTTGATTGATGGTGTAAGGGCGGTCAAGCTTGATGCTAGAAAAAATATATGGCTTAGGTTTCTTAAAACTAGGAAAATATTGCTCTGGATTTCTAGAAATTTCTACTGTGGCCATAAAGGTTGCGTAAAAATTTTTGGAGGCAAAACCAAATCGCCTGCCGTCATATTTTTCAATAATGGTATTGATATTATTGGATCCAACTTTTTTAATCGCTCTTTCCATACTTCGTGCGCCATGATTATAAGCAGTGAGTGCCAATGGCCAACTTCTTAACTTGCGATAATTATCTTGTAAGAGTTTAGCTGCTGCTTTGGTTGCCTTAATCGGATCTCGTCTTTCATCAATGATATAACCGACTTTAAGGCGATAATGCCTGGCCGTACTGCGCATAAACTGCCAAATGCCAGCAGCACCGACTTTGGAATAGGCATGGTAATTAAATGAGCTTTCAACATGAGGTAGATATGTCAGTTCATGGGGAAGGTTTAAATCCTCAAATATTTTGTCGATATAATGTAAATAGGCGTATGAGCGAATGAGACCTTGAGAATATCTGTCCCGCATCCCATATTGAATGCGAATATCTTTACTCATGCGGTAGAGTTCTTTTTTATCTCTTTTACCAATCTTTTCAACCAGTTCCTGTTCTTCCTGCTTGAGGTTTTTATAGTTTTTCTTCGCTATCGAACGTAAAAGCTTTTTTATTTTATTTTTTATCTTTTTTGATTCACGAATACGTGTTCTTCTAGATTTGCTGAGTGAAATTTTCTTATAAATAATACTTAGGTCTTCAGAGTCATGGACTAAGCCTTCACGGGAAGTGACCTCTGTATATATTTTTTTCCAAAAATCAACTCGCGTACGCATATCACCTGTTACGGGGAAATGCACAGTGTTATCCTGTGCGCTAGCTAAATTACAGGTAACAAAAAGAAAAAGATAAATTAAAATATGCATTAACTACTATGCTAAAGAAAAATCAAGACAACGTCCAATGTACTGGAGTGTAAGGGTCGGTTATGAGCGTGCTCTAGGCAAAACGGTCATTTAAAGGGAGAATAAATAATTAAGGAGTAGATTATGGGGCGCAAACGATGGTATCCCGTTGAGAATGGTAAATCCGTAATTGAGATCAAAATTGCCAGCCTGGAGCAATTGTTTGATAAAAGAGATCCAAATCCCTACCGGACTAAAGATCTGGATGAGGATGTAGAAGATTATATATTTTCCTCCGCTCAGGAAATTGGTTTACATAGGATTGGTAAGCTAAAGTTGATTTGTTCTAATCCTTTATCACAAGATTTAAAAATGACAGCTAGCATGGCCATCCGCGATCATTTTTTATACCGCAAGGAAATGACTGAAAAGAAAGTAAGAACGATTCTTTCATTAGGGGTAAAGACATTATTTATTGGTCTACTTTTTCTTTCTATGGCCATTGCCGTTTCTGCGACTCTCAGTCCAGATTTTACCCGGACGTTTATGGGAAAATTTATTAAAGAAGGTCTTATTCTGATCGGCTGGGTTTCTATGTGGAAGCCAGTTAATATATTTCTGTATGAATGGTGGCCATTAATTGATCAAAGAAAGATCTATGAAAAATTAAACTTGATAGATATTGATATCACAGAGTACAGAAATTGAATTAATGCTAACGCATTGAGTTCATAATCTTCTTATGTAAATAAATACAGTTATCTACCTGATAAATATCATTATAAGCACGCTCATTAAGGTCTAATATTTAAATGTAAACAAAGGGGGACCTTATGAAAAAATGGTTAGTTTTTGCAAACAAAGCAGCATGTAATATTTATGAAGATGAGCGTGGACAAATTACTCAAAAATATTCTTTGGAAAATCCAGAAGCAAAAGAAAAAACATCAGAAATTTTTTTCAGATCGCTCTGGTACTGCCATGACTTCAGCAACTAGTAATCAAGCTGCGATTAGTGAAACTCATTTTTATGAAGAATTAAATCGTAGATTTGCAAATGAGATTAACTCTGTTTTGGAAAAAGAAAAAGGTCAGGGGCATTATGATAATCTCGCCTTGATTTCAGGACCTGAATTCATGGGACATATGCGAAATTCAATGAGTAAAAATGTTTCCGCAGTTGTTAGTGAAGAGTTAGTAAAAAATGTTTTTCCTATGAGTGTAAATGAGGTTAAAGAATTTTCTAAAGGACTTTAAAGTGAGGTATAACAATGGTAGAAAAGGAAAAGAGTCCAGAAAAGAAAAAAGAGGTATCTCCTGTTAAGGAGACTCCAACAAGACCGGGCAAGGAGAATCCATGGCAAAACCCCATAGAATCTCCGACTCAGCCTGAGCGTGATATTCCATGGCGTGGTCCGGAAGAAACCCCTGTGACTCCTTTAGAAGAATAAAACCAGGAGTAAAGGCATGATGCCAGTTGTAAGTGTAACTATGAACCCTGTCCTTGATTTAGGAGGGGATGTTGATCAAATTATTCCAAATGAGAAAAATTACATAAAAAATGAAACGCGCTTCCCTGGAGGAAATGCTATCAACGCCAGCCGTATGATTAGTCGCCTGGGTGTCCCCACAATTGCGACTGGTTTTTTAGGTGGTGGTATTGGTAGTGAGATAAGAGCTTTGTTAGAAAAGGAAAATATCCCTACTCATTTTATTAGCATTGCTGGTCACTCTCGTATTGGTATTACTGTTTCTAACTTAGACTCTCATTTACAAACACGCTTAAGTTTTCCTGGCCCCTGGATAAAGAAAGAAGAGTTTGAGAGCTTAACTAATTACCTGTCATCTCTTCCCGAGGGATCATTGGTCGTCATGGGGGGGAGCTTTCCTCAAGGAATTGACTTAGTTCAAGTGAAAGAAATGTTAACTCTTCTAAGGGATAAGGGAATTTATCACATTATTGATGTCCCAGGAAAAGCATTAGCACAACTTATTGATAGCCAACCGGTTCTGATTAAGCCCAATCTTGTAGAGTTTCAGGATTTGGTGGGAAAAGAACTTACCAGCAAGGAAGAAGTGATCAAGGCTGCCGTTCCATTTTTACAAAAGGTTAAACTTATATGTATTTCTTCGGTTGAAGGGGGAGCGTTACTGCTTAGTAAAGAGGGGGGCTGGTTTGGAAAAATCCCACCAGTTGAAGTTCGCACAACTGTTGGTGCCGGAGACTCCATGGTAGGCGTTATGTGTGCCAAGTTAAATGAGTGGGGCATCGAAACAGATAAAACTGATGAATTGTTGCGCTGGGGTTTGGCGGCTTCTTGTGCCACTTTAACTACTAGAGGCACGCAATTGGGGGCATTGGAAAGCATTCAAAAATATTTATCAGAAGTTGAAATCATTAAAGAAGTGATTAATTCGTAAGGCGGGTTAAACCTGCAAAAGAAGCAGCCCCGAGAATGGCTGCATCTGCTGAATCCGAAGGAAGTGTCAGCAGTTTAATATTTTTAATATTATGTTTTTCAAGATATTCTTTGGCACTGGATCTGATTATTTTACCCATATCTCCTTTCGTTGCAATAGATCCACCTAAAATAAAAATTTGAGTACCAGCAACTGACTCTTGGTCTTTATCACTCCACTGGATGTGGTTAGCTGGCTTTTCGAACTTACCACTATATATTTTTGCAATAAGCTTTCCTAGATTGTGTCCCATCTCAATTATATAAGCTTGATATTTTTCCAAGTTGTTGGCAACTTCTTTTCCGCTCAGTCCAAGGTTGTTTCGCAGAAAACGACCTGAAATAAGTTCTTCCGCCATTTTGCCATCTAGGAGAATATCAAAGATATGCCCATCGGTGAAAAACTCAGTTTGAATATTGCCATCCTTTAACTTTTTTACATGGGCAAACCCTCCACCAAGGCCGGTACCAGGTCCAATAAATCCGACATTATTAGATAAAAAAAGTTTTTTAAGCTTGGGATCTTGCGCGAGGGCATGTACTCCAAAAGCAAGTTGTGCTAAAGCATCGTTTTTGACATTCACTTTTATATGAGGATGCTTTGTCCTTAAATAATGTTCTAGTCCCTCGCCAATATTATAATTAAAAAATGCCGGCCCTAATTGCCCAGCGGTTTCCGGGGCAATTTTGCCGTCCTGAAACAAACCCGGGCTTCCAAAGCCAATCGTCTGATGTACATGATATTTCAAGTTTTGTGCTTCTGTGATGACTTTACTGATTTCTTCTGCAAGGTTTTCCAGGAAGGCTTCCCTGATTGCAGGATCGCTGGTTGGACCTTCTTTGCTGAAAACTGTTGGGATTGTGTGTTTGAGTAAGATTTTTTTTTGCTCAGCTTGTGGCGCTTCATTTACGGCGCCTATTGCGATCTTGGTTCCACCTAAATCAACACCTATGTATATATTATTACTCATTTTATGATTTTCCTCAGTGAGTCTTTAAATGTAAAGTCGTTTTCAGAATTTGAGCGTTTTAAATGTATAGATATTTAAACATTTGCTAGATTTATGCTTAACGCTTTGTAGCGTTAACAGTGCTATTTTTAGGTATGGAAAATATAAATGCTTTGAAACATAGAATAGAAAAGCAGGACTGGAGGAAAATTACTCTTTATGATGCCTTAGCCTATGTATTCATCGCAAATAAAGTATTGAAAAACGATGACCTTATGCCTGCCCTTGCAGACGAAATAAACTGTAAAGCTCCTCATCTTTATCCTCAATATGAGTTCATCAAAAATCGAAAAGAACAAGTTCTGCTTCAGTTAATTGATTTAACCCTTACGATGAATAAGGATAATATGAATGATAAAGTGAGTGAGCTGCAAAACATACTCCATATGACTCTGAAATTACAGGATGATGAAAATAATCTATTTTATGAAGCCAGTTATAGAGAAATAGGTGCTCAAGATTAATAAAAATTACTCAACAAAAAAGAGGACCAATGGCCCTCTTTTTTTATGTTTTTACTCTTTATGTCCATTGAATATTTTCAGCATGAAAGCGACGTAATGTTTTTCTTAATTGCTCTTTGTTTTCATCACCGGTATTGAAAACTGTAAGTGTTTCTTCTGTATTCACATCGTCCTCACTAATGGCAGGAAAATCCTCTCTATAAATAACCATTAAGGCAAGCCCGACTAACAAACCGACAATTGCACCTAGTATAATGAAGAGTATAGAAAACACAATATTTGGCCCTTCACTTAGATAATTTGTATGGTTTAGTAAATATTCGTAACTAGTAACACTTATAATATAACCAGTAACGGAACCAATTATGATACCTGAACCAGTCGCTATGATGGTACTAAGTGTATTATCCTTCTTTTTGGTTTTGGAAATAAAGTCACGCACATTATCTTTGGTAACAATTGTAATATCTTCTATGGGATAATTTTCTTTAAGAAAACGGATGGCACTTTCCGCGTCTTTTTTATTTTTAAATTTAGCCTTAAAGTTTGCATGCATAAACACCTCCCTGTTGTTGTGTCTATGTTACGCAATGAGCATATAACTTTCCTTTATAAAACGTTTTGATTGTGTGTAGTTTTGCACAAATTTTAATAATCCTGGAGGCATACTAAAACACAACAATTTTATACACTTAAGCATATTTACCAGTTATTAATTAGCTTGGATTTAGCAGTGCCTGTATTTGTTGACACCAGATATTGATTTAGATCAGAAGGGATGATCTAAGTATATAAAAGCTCATTTCATATTGTGCAGATGTATATAATATGTTTCATGAGCAAAATAAAATTATATGGAATATTTGGAACAAGATCAGACCGCATTCAATGGGCACTAGAAGAACTAAATTTAGAGTATGACTTTCTTAAAGTTAATTTGCGAAAAGGGGAGAATAAAAACCCAGAGTTTTTAAAACTTAATCCTATGGGACAAACTCCTTGCCTAGTTCACGATTTAAAAATCTTAAACGAGTCTGCGGCCATCCTCATTAATTTGGCAGAACTGTATAGTGAGGTTGCACACCTTATTCCAAAAAATATGGGAAATAATCGCATGTTATTTTGGTATTATTTTAATTTGGCGGTGGGCTCATTTGATAAAGCGAGTTTCCAGTTAATGCTATCTACAAAAAAAGATAGTACCGGTAAAGTGTCAATTTATGATGAAAAAGCGTTTAAGGAATTTTCTAAAACGGCAAAGATTTTGAATGAAAAATTGGCGAGTCAATCATTCATTGTTCCTTGTGGCTTTACGATGGCCGATATTGTCTTATTTAATAATCTGAACTGGAATTATTGTTATTTGGACAAATTTCCTCATTTAAAAAGATATGTGCATAGTTTAAAAGTTCGTCCAGCTTATAAACGTATGAGAGAAAAACAAGGAGAAAAACCCGTTTCAAATGCCAGTTAGTTCAAACCTAGTTAAATATTATTCGCGTTAGCAAAATTTAAGCTATAAATGGCTAGATAAGCTAAGTTCAGTGCTGTATTGTTCTGTAATGAAAAATGTTTTGTTCTTATGCACCGGAAATTCATGTCGCTCTCAGATGGCCGAAGGTTGGGCCAAAGCTCTCCAGGCTGGAAAATATAATTTTTATTCCGCGGGCACAGAAAAGCATGGACTTAATCCTCATGCTATCACTGTTATGCATGAAGTTGGAATCGATATTTCGGAGCATGATTCAAAAACTACAGGAGAGCTTCCAGACGTTACGATGGATTATGTTTTTACTGTTTGCTCGGATGCCCATGAGAACTGTCCATTCTTTCCAGGTGGTAAAATTATTCACATGGGTTTTGATGACCCACCTTATTTAACCAAAGATATGCAATCTGAGGACGAAATACTCTCAGTCTATCGTCGTGTACGAGACGAAATTAAGGATTTTATATCTCAATTAGACAAATATCTTAATTAGCTTTTCTTTTTTACAAATATTTTTTGAATGCGTTTAGAGATATGTATCTCTTTTTTCTGATTAGCTTTACTTTTAGGGCAGCCAAATTGATCAGTGACAACGCCTACTGATGTATTAGGGCATTTGTCCCTATAGTCCGGAGTACCATCTTTATCGCTATGAATAGGGCATCCATTTTTTGCCACACCTTTGGAAATCGCTAGTTTGCTATCCTGTGGACAGTAGTCTTGACTATTTTTTACTCCATCACCATCGCTATCTGGCTCACAACCATTTGCTAATACTGGCCAGGCTTTTGGTTTCTTTCCTAGTCGTTCTGGATTAACGGTAATGGCGTAAGTAAAGCTTGGATCTACCATTTTTAATTGAGCAGTATTTGGACATTTATCCTTGCTATCATCTACACCGTCGTTGTCCTGGTCCAGTGCAAAACTTATATTTATAGCTAGTAAGTAGAGGAGAGTTAGTTTAAGCAGTTTTTTCATTTTGTTCCTTTCGTAAATTATCTATCGTCCTAAAATGATATCGACTTCCTCTTGGGTTAAATATTGCGCCTGGTAAGTTCCTTCACCTTCAATGGCCTCAATTTGTCCAACGAATGAGCGTAAGTGATTTTCTGAGCCACTAATAAGACTGTTATAAGCATTTTGTATGCCAGTTTCATCAGTATATTGTAGACCACACGGAGAAGGGTAGCCATTATCGATCATTATTTGAGGGCAAATACCAATATCTTTCATATCCAGTTCTTCAATAAAGGCGCCCACATAAAGAGCGGCCAATTCACTTTCTTGACCTAGTCCTGTAAGAGCTTTGAACTTTGAATCAAAATAAGCACCCCATTCAGCACCTGTGAAAACTCCAATACTTGCTGGGAGATTATTAGTATCTGGATTAGGATCAGGCACATTGTATTGATCTAATTTGGCCTTCACCGTATCTGTATGTGCTTGCTCCGATCCGGTAGCAATATTACTTAACACCGGTTGGTTCGGGTAATAGTCGGCCAATGTTAAATAGACATCTCTTGCTAATTTTTCTTCCTCTCGCATAAAGCTTAGGTGAGATTGCTCTATACTATCCAAGGTCGAACCTCCACCACCTCCACCTCCACCTCTTCTTTGGGCCTGGCTTAGCATGGGGACAATTAAAGTTAGGGATAATATTCCTAGTACAAATTTTTTAACTGGGTTTTTGAATTTCACTTAAAACTCCTTTGAATAAACGGTGAACAAGAAAGTTTTTTTATTGTAATAAGAAAGTTTAAGAATGGAGCATAATCTAGATCAATATTGCATAACTGATACATATCAATATAATTATAATTGAGTGTTTCGTTATTTTATTCTGGTAGCGGCCATACGCTGTTATTACTAGGGTTTACAATTCTTTGGTGGGAGAGTTTATGTGGTTAGCAATTGGAAAAACCGTGTTAGCAGCTATACTAATTAGTTTTGTTTCTTGGCTTTCTGGAAAAAAAACAGCAATGGCCGGTTTTATTACTGCACTGCCTTTGACAACTTTACTGGCCTTGGCATTTTCGCATGTGCAATGGGGAGATGCTAAGCAATCTGTAACTTATGCTAAAAGCATTTTTGTTGCTGTTCCAATTTCATTATTGTTTTTTGTTCCGTTTTTATTGGCAGAAAAATTGAATCTTGGTTTTTGGGCCTGCTATATAAGTGGGGTCGTTTTGTTAGGTGTGGGATATTACCTCCACACCTATATGAGTAAAATATTGTAAATTAGCTTTCGGCAGGTGCTTCAGCTGCAGCTTCTTCTGATGCAGGTGCTTCAGCCGCTTCTTCTGCTGGCTCTTCTGCTGGAGCTGGAGCAGTGAGTTTAATCAAACCTTCATCTGCAAGGATCTGCGCTTTATCAGTGCCATTAATCCATTTACCATTGCTGGCCTTAACACCATAACGTCCTGAACGCTT
>JBFEUX010000306.1:0-2918 GCA_041547255.1 Bacteriovoracaceae bacterium | reverse complement strand
CAAAGGGCTTGGTGATATAATCTTCTGCGCCCATTTCCAGCCCTGCCAGTTTAGTTTCCGGATCATTTTGAGCAGAAAGAAAGAGTAATAAGAAGTCTTTGCGTTCTTTTCTAAATTCTTTTGCTAGTTCAATGCCATTGCCATCGGGCAGCTGTACGTCCATTAAGATTATTTGCGGGGTGAAGTTTTCTTCTTTGGTAAGTGATTTTGCCTCTTGGCAAGTAACAGCGTGTTTGCAACTAAACTCATTATTATTGAGGTATTCACAAAGCGTCTTACCTAAATTTATTTCATCTTCTACAATGAGAACTTGGTTATTCGTCATCGGAGTGCTCTCCTTTAGCAAAGCTTAGTATAGAGATAAAATTTGGTCCATGCTTAATGCTAAGTTCGCCTTTCATCTTTTGCATAATTTTATGTATTAAATAAACACCGATACCACTTCCTTGAGGAGATTCGTGTTTATAAAACAGGGTCCCTAGCTTATTGAGCTCACCACTAAAAGGAGGGCCATTGTCCTGATAAATAAGTTGAGTTTCTTTGGGGCTTTCGACAAAGGAGAAACGGCCAATAACTGGTTTGGTTTTACAGTGCTTGATGGAGTTTTCAAAAAGATTACGTAGTACTGTTTCTAAGGCAAAATCATCAGCTAGAATATAAATATGTTTTTCATCTTCTATGGCCTCAAACTGCATTAAATGTTCATAGCGCTTTTGTTCTTTTTTGATAAAGGAGACGAGTTCTATTTTTCTTAAATTCAGGACTGCCCCTCGCTCGATTCTCGATAATTGCAAATGGTTATCCAGTTCGTCTTCCAGTCGTATACTATCGTCAATAAGTCGTGTGGTATAAGTATTAATCCTTTCTCTTTCCTGAGGGCTTATCTGCACTTTGCTGATAATATCGGTAAGCACTTCAGTTTGTAATTTGATGCTGGCAAGAGGTGTTTTAAGTTCATGAGTTAAAGAAGCAAAAAAAGCTTGCAGCGATATCGTCTTTTTATGATCTTGGATATAGATATAGACAAGGATAATGGTGAGGGTGATAAGTAAAATAATAAAAGTTGCGCCTTCCCATTTTACCATGCGAATGAGGTTTCCTTCTAAAAGAGGATGGTTGAGTTGGTCTAATTTGTTGGCCAACTTAAAAACCAGATATAGCCACCAGCCACCCAGTAATAGCAGGGTGCCAACTGTAATTAAGATAATAAAATAAAAACCACGTTTAATTTTTTCTAAAGTCACTGGAGCCTCTATATTCTTACTTATTATATCCAATAGATCTTCTTAAATAAAATAAGTTTCGCTTTAGTATCGTTATACATTAAGAAAAATATTAGTTATAGTATCAGCTGATTCCACTTATTGGGGGTCCAAAGCTTATGGAAAATGTATTTAATGAAGACCCCAGTCTCATTTATGAGATTCGGCAGGGGATCGAAAGAGAATGTTTGAGGGTTGATGGCTCGGCCAAAGTCTCTACGAGGGAGCATCCAGTATCTCTTGGATCAAAATTAACACATGCCAATATAACTACTGATTACAGTGAGCACCTACTTGAATTTATTACCAATGTGCATAAAAATACAGAAGATCTTTATCAAGAGCTTGAAGATCTGCATGGATTTACTCAACTTAAAATTGATGATGAATATTTGTGGCCCAATAGCATGCCGGCCATGTTGCCTCATGATGCAGAAATTCCTCTGGCCTATTATGGTGAATCAAATGTGGGCAAATTAAAGACACTTTACCGTAAAGGCTTGGGCTTCCGTTATGGACGCTCCATGCAGTCTATTGCCGGGTTACATTATAATTTTTCGCTTAGTGATGCTTTTTGGGAGTATGCAGCTACTCGTAAGGGTAATAATGTTAGAATCCATGAATTTAAGAATAGAAAGTATTTTCGTCTCATTCGCAATTTCCAACGCTATCGCTGGCTTCTCGTGTATCTATTTGGGGCTTCCTCAGCAGTTAATGAAAGTTTTTTAGAAGGAAAGACTCATAATCTTGAGCGCTTAAACCATAGTACTTTTTATACTCCAACTGGTACCTCATTAAGAATGGGAGGCTTGGGTTATACTAGTAGCGCCCAAATTGATATCGGTGTTTGTTTTAATCAACTAACTGCTTATATAGAGACTTTGGAGAAGGCCAGATTAACCCCTTATACTGCTTACGAAAACATTGGGCTTAAAAAAGGTGCTGAATACTTGCAGCTTAATACTAATTTATTGCAAATCGATAATGAATTCTATTCTGCGATTCGTCCTAAAAATATAGCGAGAACTCGCGAGTCTGCTCTTAAGGCTTTGCATTTGAGAGGGATTGAATATATTGAGGTGAGGTTGTTGGATATTGATCCGTTTCACCACTTGGGAATGGCCAAAGAATCAACTGCTTTTATGCACTTATTCTTGCTTTGGTGTTTGGAAAGTGAATCACCCTTTATGGATGCCCAGCAATGTAAGCTTACTGATAAGAACTTTGCGACAGTTGTTAGCAAGGGGAGAGATCCCAAGGCAGAAATTGAATTTCGAGGCAAACAGGTGCTTGTTCATGACGCCGCTAAAATGGTATTAAATGAAATTGAAACTATGCTTGCGAAGGTCATTCAATTGGAAGACGATTACGCTCAGGGCTTACAAGCCCAACATCAAAAAATTGATAACCCACAAAGCTTGCCATCAAATCGATTACTGGAAGAAATTGGTGAGCACAGTTTTGTTGACTTCAATTTGAAAAAAGCTATACAAAACAAGGCTAAATATACTATATCTCCAGAGCAGGTTAAAACTTATGAGGCTTTTGCCAAGAAATCCTGGGAAGAACAAAAGCGTATCGAAAGCGAAGATAAATTAAGTTTTGATGATTTTTTAAAAGAGTACTTTGCCAATATTAAAATCAGTTAGAGTGTAT
>JBFEUX010000064.1:0-13101 GCA_041547255.1 Bacteriovoracaceae bacterium | reverse complement strand
TCAACATGAGCCGTGGAGCTGGCAGTTCAACTGTGTATTTAGCTAGCCATTCCATCTGTCCCCTGAATTCGCTGAGAAAACTTGGTAGTTCAAATATGGATATTACTGGGATGCGTCTGTAAATCTTTTTTTTAGCTGATTAAGAATACCATTAATCGGTTTAAAATGCTTTAACTCTGGGTTCATCATGACCATCAAGGTTTGATAGTCTTGACTGATACTTATAAGATTAGGGCGTACATAACGGTTAAATCCGTAATCACTAAGATTAATATCCTTTTGGGTGTAAGCAAAGCTTAACCAGGGAAAGCAGAATATTATCCATATATATTTCATAGAGTTATTATAAAATAAAAGTCGAAAATGCGACAGGGGAAGCTATACTTCCCCTTTACCTGTTATTTGCTAAGTTCAAGTGTTAAATCAAAGTTCTCGACTTTGAAGCTAACTGCATGTTCAGACAATTTTTCGCCATATTGGATATCAGTAGTTAAAGTTTCTTTCTTGATATAATCTGCAAAATCTTGAATAACTTGATTTAATTCGTCAGAAGATGAGTATTTTATTTTTATACGATCTTCCACATTAAAATTAAGTTCTTTTCTCGTTCGCTGAATTCGATTGACGACTTCTCGTGCTAATCCTTCGTTGATAAGTTCTGGAGTTAACTTGGTATCCATTTCAATGGTAATCCAACGGTTAGAGAGGGCATCAGTTCCTTCTTTTGGTTCACGATAAACAAAAATATCCTCGGCACCAAGAATTTCTCCTTCCAGTGTCATGCTTCCTTTATCTTCGAATTCTTTTAAGCTCGCAGATGGAAGCTTCTTGATAAGCCCCATGAATTTACCAAAAGTTTTTCCTAAACGTTTACCCAATACGCGTGAGTTTGGTTTAGCGTAAAGAGTGATATAGTCATCTTCCTGAGTATTATATTTAACCTCTTTAACATTAAGTTCAGTTTTTATATAAGTTTCCAGTTCTGCAATACCATCAAGTAGTTTTTGATCCTGATGAATCACTGTCAGACTTTGCATTGGCGTTTTAACTTTTATATTTGTTTGACTTCTTTTTTGACGACCTAAGAGAAGTAGTTCTTGCATACGAGTGACTGCATCTTCCAAGTTTGTATCAATTTTACTCTCATCAAATACAGGGTAATCACAAAGGTGAACAGATTCGTCTAGCTCTTCTCCAAACTCCTTAAGTTCTAGGAAAATATAGTCTGATAGGAAAGGCGCAAAAGGGGCCATGATCTTAGACATTTCTCTTAATGCTGTATAAAGAGCAGAGTAGGCACTGGCCTTGTCTTGCGTTAATTTGTCTTCCCAAAAACGACGGCGGTTAAGACGAATATACCAGTTCGTAAGGTCTTCGATGTAATGGAAAAGTTGTGGAACCACATTGTATAGGCGGTATCCTTCCATTTCTGTCGTAACATTTTTAACGAGAGTTTGTAGCTTGGAAATAAGCCAACGGTCCAGGATATTATCACCTAGCTGATAATTTTCTTTAGCCGACCAGTTATCTACTTTAGCGTAAGTTTGGAAAAATTTAAAAGAGTTATACCAAGGAAGAAGTGCTCTTCGCACCATATCCTTGACACCATCATCGGTAAAGCGCAGCTCTTCACCTTTAACCAAACCAGAATTAATAAGGGTTAGTCTTAAAGCGTCTGCTCCAAAATTTTCCATGATGATATCAGGCTCAGTATAATTTTTAAGCCTTTTACTCATTTTCTTACCGTCGCCGGCCATAACCATTCCGTTAACGATAACATTTTTAAACGCAGGCTTGCCGGTTAATGCCGTGGAAAGAACGGTTAGGGTATAAAACCATCCCCGGGTTTGGTCTAAACCTTCTGCAATAAACTCCGCAGGAAATCCTGCCTCAAATACATCTTGGTTTTCAAAAGGGTAGTGGATTTGAGCAAATGGCATGGATCCTGATTCGAACCAGCAGTCAAAAACTTCTGGGATTCTTTTATAAATACCTTCTTCTCCCTCAATAGTAAAAGTGACCTCATCAACAATTTCTCGGTGTAGATCATTAACTTCGACTCCAGAATATTTTTTGAGTTCTTCAACAGATCCAATTGCAATGAAGTTTTCAGTGGTATCATTTTTCCAAACTGGAAGTGGGGTTCCCCAGTAACGCTTACGAGAAATCGCCCAATCTCTTGCACCTTCTAGCCATTTACCAAAACGACCTTCTTTTATATGAGATGGAACCCAATTAATTTGCGCATTTGACTCTAGTAATTGCTCTTTGATTTCATCCACTTTTAAATACCACTGAGGCATGGCCATATAGATAAGTGGAGTATCAGTTCGATAACAGAATGGATAGCTGTGAACCAAGACTGACTGATGAAAGAGTTTCCCTTCATCTTTAAGTTTTTTGATAATGAGTTTGTCAGCATCTTTAATATATATTCCAGCAAAGTCTGTTACTTCTGGACAAAATTCGGCTTTGGCATCAATCGGAAGGACAAAGGCTTCAATTTTATGTTTCTTTAACACGCGGTTGTCATCTTCCCCAAAAGCTGGAGCGGCGTGAACAATACCTGTACCGTCACTTGTGGTGACATAGTCATCGCTGATAACTTGAAATGCACCCAGGCTTTCTTGATCCTTGAAATAAGGAAAAAGAGGTTCATATCTTTTCCCTACTAAATCTTTTCCTTTCATCTCTTTGAGTACTTCGAACTCGAATCCCTTCTTGTATGCTTCTAATCGTTCTTTGGCGATATACATTTTGATATCTTTTGTCTTTTCATGAACTAAAACATAGTCAATATCTTCATTCACGATAAGGGCCATATTGGATGGCAGGGTCCAAGGAGTTGTAGTCCAGGCAGAGAAATAGGCATCTTCATCTTTCACTTTGAATAAGATGGTTACGGCTGGATCTTGCACATCTTGATAATTGGAGGTCGCCTCAAAGTTTGAAAGACCTGTTTGGAGTGCAACAGAGTAAGGAACGATTTTGTTTCCTTCATAAATCAGTCCTTTATCCCAGGCTTGTTTAAATACCCACCACACAGACTCCATAAAATCTTTATCCATGGTCTTATAGTCATTTTCAAAATCTACCCAACGTCCAATGCGGTTGATGGTTTTTTCCCATTGAGAAGTATAAGTTAAGACAATTTCTCGACAAGCATCACAATAGGCTTTGATTCCATTTTTTTCTACGTAATCATTAGCGCTCATTCCAAACTTCTTATCAATCTGTTGCTCAATAGGAAGACCATGGCAATCCCATCCCCAACGCCGGGAAACATATCTTCCTTTCATGGTGAAATAACGTGGGATGATATCTTTAATGGTAGATGCCACTAAATGTCCGTGATGGGGAAGTCCTGTTGCAAAAGGAGGCCCATCGTAAAAAATATAAGGAGCTTGAGACTTTGTCTTTTCTAAAGACTTTTCAAAAATTTTATTCTGCTTCCAATAATTAAGGATGTTTTTCTCTTCTTCAACAAAAGAAAAATTCTCATTACTTGATGTGTTTACTTCAGCACTGGCCATTTGTCTTATCTCCTACTAGGTGATTTCAAAAATTTCATAAAAAGAAAGGTAATTTTTGCCCAAAAAACCATAACAAAATTGCGGCTAAATGAATAGTAAACAATTAAAATTACAGCACCGATAAACATAATATGCGATGGTTTTTTTGTTTCATATTATTTTGTCTTAGCCTGCCAGTTTATGCTTTAGAGGAAAAAGACCTTCTGTTGATGGAAGAGTATGAGTTATTAGACTCTAAAAGACGTAAGATTACTGAAGATTGGAAGGTTAACCCATCGAAATTAGATATTGATTTGTATAAATATAAAGATCAAGACAGGAATATCACAGACTGGGAAAATTTGAATGCTTATGAATGGTTAGATTTTAAGAATTGGGAACGGGAAAGAAATCTTAAAGATCAAGATATGGAATGGCGCAAAAAATATCGCAGTTTGAGCAATCTAGAAGTTATGGGCAGGGTACTAAAATGTATAGGAGTATGCCGGAAATTTCATGGCCGCTCTCCAGTAAATGCCCGCTATCTTTCTGTCATAAAGGAAGGAGATGAAATTTTAACTGAAAAGGACTCTTACGCTTGGGTCGTCTTAGTGGATGGCTCTTTGGTAAAAGTTGCTCCAAAAACCTCTCTTACTTTTCATGAAATTAATATTGCACCAAAAGAAATATTTGTTTTGCTGCGTTTAAATAATGGCCATATCAATTATTTACAACGTGGGAGTGAGAAACTGCAAGCGCTAGATAGACCAGAAACTGACTTGTCCATGTATCCACTTTTATTAACACAAGCTAATCGCGAGTATTATATGCTCAAGGAATATCAGGAAAAAGGTGAAGTCCAGCGCTTGGAATATGCAGTGGAAGAGAATCCCGGGCATAAAGGACAATACGCCCGCTTAAATGAGCTAATTATGCAAAATAATAAACTTATTGCTGACAAAAAATCACGTTGGTTTATCTTTACACCTAATGTCTCTCTAGAAGGGGTAAATAGTGATGTTGACCTTTTCTATGAACCCAATGGTAAAGCGTATTTTCGTTATGACAAATCTATTGGAGCGGGAGATAAATTTCAAACTGTTTCCCAGCAAAATATTACTTATCGTGGCCATACTGCGACTGAAAACTTTGTTCCGCAGTTGGCAAACTGGTATCAAATGGATGTTAATGGTGAGCTGATTTCTCCCTTGGAAGAGCAATTGAGTGAATTAAACGTAAACAAGTCGATGTTAAAAAGAATCCCAGGTATCTTACTCGCCAGAGAGCTATGGATCGATAAGTACTCTAAAGGTATTTATCAAAATAATTTAACTCAAAAAGAATTTGCAGAAAATATTGGTTATCGATTGTGGAATTATTCACAAAGTGATGAATTAGAGCAAAGAGTAAGTTATATTAGAAACTATATTCGTCGGGTAGAAACGACAAATCTAAAATCCTTAAAAGTTTTGTATTATAAAAGAAAAAAACACGGGTTTACAAAAGAGTTTTATACAAAGGCTTTCAAAAAACATTTTATTGCTCTAAAAAAGCGTTATCAGCAGGATAAGCTAATGATAAGAGAAATGAATATAACAAATTTTTATGTGTGGGTTTTAAGACATGGAACAAACAAAATATAAATTAATCCTGGGTAGTGCTTCGCCTCGTAGAAAAGAGTTGTTAGGGGCGAGTTTTATAAAATTTTCTATTAAAACAGCAGATATAGAAGAGCATAGTGCTGAAGAGAACCCCGCTGAATTCGCACAGGATCTGGCCTTACAAAAAGCAAGAAAGGTCTTTTCTGATGTGCAAGATCCAAAAAGTTTTGTACTTGGTGCTGACACCATTGTTATTTTAGATAATGAGATTCTCGGTAAGCCTGTGGACGAAGATGAAGCCCGACAAATGCTTACCCGCTTAAGTGGACGTGGGCACCAAGTGATCACGGCCGTTGCTTTTGTTACAGATAAAAAAGAATACACTTTTTTTGAACAGACAGATGTCTTTTTTCAAGAAATTTCAGATGATCTTATGCAGTCCTACTTGGCCACAAAAGACTCCTTAGACAAGGCAGGAGCTTACGGAATCCAGGGAGAGGGTCTTGCTTTTATTGATAGAGTTGAGGGTAGTTATAGTAATGTTGTTGGTTTACCTATTGATAAAGTCATTTTAAACTTAAAGAAGTTCTTAGGTTATGAAACTGACAATAAAGGTCAGTGGAGGGAATGTTTTGAATAAATTTATGATTCTTCTTAGCTTGCTTATTTTAAGTGGCAATACGTGGTCACAGGAAAATGAAGTAACCGAAGATGAACTATTCCAACGTATTAAACAAGCCATGCAGGCAGATATGAATCTGTTCTTGGATGAGATGA
The DNA here is from genome assembly GCA_041547255.1 of Bacteriovoracaceae bacterium. GTDB lineage: Bacteria > Bdellovibrionota > Bacteriovoracia > Bacteriovoracales > Bacteriovoracaceae. The sequence continues at coordinate 7,211 of JBFEUX010000064.1, read as the reverse complement.
CAAAAATCGATAAACTTACTGAAACCTACCTGCAAAATAGACAAGACCAATGCTCAGGAGAATTTTCAAGTTTCGTGATTAATGAAAAAGGGGAGAAAGTCCTCAAACGTAAAAAACTTAACCGTAACGAAAAGAATCAATGTCTATTAATGGTAATTGAATTTAGAAGAAAGATAACCGGATTAATGTTTAAGGCCCGCAAGACTTATTTACAGAGTTTACATCTTAGTCAGACTAAGGAATTAGAGGCAATGGAGAAGAAGGCTCTCCTTGAATTGGAAAAATTAGCTAAACAGTATAAATAAAGCTCGAAATTAAACATTAGTTATTTAACTATGATTCTTTTAGTCACAACTTTTTTGCTTAATTTCATTCTTTGTGGACGACAGCTTTTGATTCTTGCCATTGATTTTTGAGGGCGAATACTCTTTGCCCCAAAAAAATTAGAGCAGAGCTCTTTTGTCTTTAAGCTGTCTTCAAGCTTTTCCTGTGCATTAGTTGAAATTGATTGTTCTGTTGTTTTCATAAACATTCCTTATATTCATTGATCTATATCTGTTTGATTTCTATAGATCAATTCAAAGAGGGGTTATGAAAACTTTCTTAGAAATTGACCTTTACTCTCAAAACGTGAAAAAAAACCCAATAAACATCTCCTTGTGCTTTTTCAGTCTATAAGTAGTCGGTAACATTCAGGCTTAACTAAAGCCTTTCTTAAAAGGCAGTATAGCACAATTTATTTTTTTTTGCACCTCATTATAAAATCCAGTACTTATCTTTGCCTATGGCCAAGGAAAATTTGCTTTTCTACTAAAAATGTTATGTAATTTCAGTATCTTAAGGAGAAGACATTTTGAAGCTTTTTTATCAGTGCCAAATTATTTTGGTAGTACTTTCTTTCCTACTTAATTCCTGTTCAATGGTTAATAGCGTGGCCTTAAAAACTACTGCGAATGTCATTTATGATGGGAGTGACGAATTATTTACTGAGTCTAATTGGCATCAATTCAATCAAGCGGCACCGGCCAACTTAAAACTAATAGAAGGCTTGTGGTATGGTGATCAGGACAACGAAAAACTCTTAACCCTACTGATCAAAGGTTATGGAGCGTACGGTTTTGCAACTCATGAAACATTAGGCTTAAAAGATTTACTGACAGAAAAGGAAGATTCTTTTCACTTACAACAGGCGATACTCAATTACGAAAAAGCTAGCTACTACGGACTTAGGCTGCTTAAAGAACGTGGTATAACTGAGCAAATGTTTTTTGATAAGTCCTTTGCCCTGCAAATTCCAAAGGTATTTGATTCAAAAATGAATAGTGATACAGATGTGGTTGCCATTTTTTATTTTGCGCAGGCCATGGGAAGTTCTATTAATTTACAAAGAACCAATATAAAAAAATTAGCTTACCTGGGACACGTACAATCCATGTTTGATTGGGCTTGTACAAAAAAACCAGATCTAGATAGAGGAGCTTGTGGTCTTTTCGGTGCTGTTTTACAAGCCAGTACCCCTGGAATGATGGGTGGGAGCCAGGATAAGGCAAGAGCAGCTTTTTTAAAGGTGATAAAAGAACAACCGAAGAATTTATTGGCCCGTGCAAGTTTCATTCAATATCACTTAATCCCTATGTTAGAAGAGGATCAATTTGCTGTGGAAATGAAAAAGTTAAAAAATGCAGTAAATGATTGGTATAATTTTCAGCTGGGAAGAGAGTCAAAGTCGAATTATGTTTATAAGAAAGTCAGATATTTCAATCTTTATAATAGTGTTGCGAGACAAAGGTACCAAGTCTTAAAAAGTTTAAAGAAAGAATTATTTTAAGAGGATATAAAATGAAAGAATTAACACTTATTGCTCTAAGCTTTTATTGTTTGAATGCTTATGCGCTCAAGATAAAATTAGCGACGATTGTGCCTAAAGGAACTAATTGGGCAAAGACATTACAGCAAATGTCTAAAGAGATCAAAAAGAAAACTGCTGGAAAAGTTAAAGTTCAAATTTATTATGGTGGTGGCCAGGGAGATGAACCAGATGTTCTTCGTAAAATAAGAGTTGGCCAGCTGCATGGAGGAGTCTTTACTGGCAATACGCTAGGAGATATTTATTCAGACGTAAGAATTTTGGAAGTTCCTTTTAATTTTTATAATAACGAACAAAAGGCCCTTACCGCACTTAATAGCAATGCAAAATTTTTCTCTGATGAGATTCGCAAGAAGGGTTTTGAAAACCTGGGCTTTTATGGAATTGGAAAAGTCTATGTGGTTTCCACTAAAAAGGTTTCGAATATTGCAGAGCTTAAGGGCGTAAAGATGTGGGCTTGGGAAGGCGATCAGTTAGTTAAAGCGATGATGGATAGTCTTCAATTGGTATCGGTTCCACTAGCCTTACCTGACGTTATGTCCTCACTTTCGACAGGTATTATTGAAGCTGCTTATGCTCCACCTCTGGGGATTTTAGCTCTGCAGTGGCAAAACAAAGTAAAATATATTGTTAATTATCCTACTGCTTATTCTATCGGAGCACTTCTAGTGTCAAATAAGAGATGGAAAAAGCTTTCAGCAGATCAGCAAAAAATTGTTAAAGATGTGGCGAGTAAGTACGTAAAACAGGCCAATGATTTTGCCGTAGAAGATAATAAAAAATCTTTAGCAACCTTAAAGGAAATTGGAGTTGAGTTTGTTCAGTTTTCTGAAAAAGAGAAGGCGCAAGCCGAAAAAATTCGTTCAGATGTTATCAATAAACTAAAAGGTAAATACCTTTCAGAGAGTATTCTTAAAAAATTAGAGAGCATGAGATGATTAAAAGCCTGGATAAATTCATTGAGAATTTTTCTAAATGGGGCATTATCATTTGCGTCTTTTTAATGCTTTCTCTTACTTTGCTAAATATTGTGATGAGATGGTTTCAAGTTTCTTTGCATTGGATAGATCCAGCAGTTCGTCATCTGGTTTTTTTGAGTGCTTTTTTAGGAGGGACCCTTGCTATTGGTAATAGGCATCATATCAAAATAGATTTACTTAGTCGTCTGTTGGAAAGAACGAATCGTAAACAGACATTGAAATGGGTAGATATAATCGTTACCACCATTACTATTACAGTGACTATTGTTCTAGTCATTGCTTCTTATAACTTGGCCGTCATTGAGTTTGCAGAGGGCAAGACAGTCTTTCTTGGAATTCATACGGGCTATCTATTAAGTATCATTCCGTTTGGCCTGGGACTGATGAGTTTTAGGTTTATATTAAGGACTGTAATGACCATTAAAGAAGGAATTAAATAGTTCATGGAATTATTGTTATATATTGTAACTTTAATATTTGCATTAGTTGGTGGCCCTATTTTTGCTGTGATGGGGCTGTTTTCTGCAGTCGCATTTCATTATGCGGATATTGAATTAAGCGCTATTGCGATTGAAATATACAAGATTGCCTCAGCTCCAACTTTGCTGACGATTCCTCTGTTTACCTTTGCTGGTTACCTGATGGCCGAGTCCAATTCTCCTAAACGTCTATTGAAGCTGGCCCATGCCGCTTTGGGATGGCTACCAGGTGGCGTGGCCATTGTGAGTTTAACAATATGTGCTTTTTTTACGGCATTTACTGGGGCAAGCGGAGTCACGATTATTGCTTTAGGTGGGGTTATTTATCCCATGCTTATTAAGGAAAAATACGATGAAAATTTCACCTTGGGACTGATTACAACTTCAGGCTCTCTGGGCTTACTTTTTCCGCCAAGTCTCCCCATTATTCTCTATGGGATCGTCGCCAAAGTTGATATTGATAAACTTTTCCTCGCTGGAATACTGCCAGGTCTTCTCTTGATCTTAATTCTTTCAAGTTACTCCATTTTTAAAGGAACGAATTTAAAGGCATCAAAGTTTTCTTTTACAGAGTTGAAAGAGGGAATAAAAGCAGCTCGTTATGAGATTCCTCTACCTATTATTATTTTAGGGGGGATTTATTCAGGTTCTATTACGCCTACTGAGGCGTCTGCTATATGTGCTTTTTATGTATTAATTATGGAGTGTTTTCTTTACAAAGATTTGAAGCTGACTAAGGATGTTCCTAATATTATCAAAGAGAGTATGAGTTTGGTGGGGGCGATCTTACTTATTCTTTGTTGTGCTCTTGGTGTAACAAATTATCTGGTGGATGAAGAGATCCCACTGCAAATTCTTGATCTTATGCGCGAGTTGATTACTAATAAATATGTTTTCTTACTCTTCTTGAATGTTTTCTTATTGGCCGTTGGGGCAATGATGGACATTTTCAGTGCGATTATCGTCGTGGTGCCCCTTATTCTTCCAATTGCTTCTGAGTTTGGAGTAGATCCTATACATTTGGCCATTATCTTTTTAACCAACTTAGAAATTGGTTACATTACTCCTCCTGTGGGAATAAATTTATTTATAAGTAGTTTTAGGTTTGAAAAATCTGTTCTGCATTTATATGGGGTTGCTGTTCCTTATCTGATATTATTATTAGTGGCCCTTTTAATAATAACTTATATACCTTGGTTGACATTGGTATGGTTTTAAAGAGTCTATTATATTTTTATTTTTTTTGTTCGGCCGTAACTGCTTTTGCAAATGTTTATGATACTGGACAAACTGATGCTGGCCTTTATTCTGGGCCAAATCACCCGTTTTTTCGTTTTGATCGCTATCAACGTAGGCTGATTTCTCAAGATGATTATGATGAGCAATATTATTTTATTTCGAAAACTGGTCCTGCCATTTTTGAATTCAATAACTTTTTAATGGGGGAGTTTTCTGTGGGAGCGTATTGTCCCCAGAGTGAATTTAAAAAAGTAGAATTCTATGACAGATATCTGACAAGATTGTTGATCATAAGTTATCTATTTGAAGCCTTTCGTGAGTATGAGTTTAGTACCAAATTACTGGTCGGGAACAATAGCTGTCTTGTAGACTGGCAGCAAACCTTTAAAAAATGCCAACCAAAATCTGAGGAAATGAAATTATTCTTAAAGAATTTAAAGCATCCTTTGAAAGGGATTCAAGATGTATTGGTACCTTTTGAATTATCCAAGTCCAGTCAACGTAAAAAATGGCTTGCTGACGTTAAGAAAAATCATTTGAAAAGTCTGGGGCAACATCGCTTGAAAGAGTATTGTCGTAAGCATGGGTGTCGTTATCAATCAGAACAGGAAGCCCTGAAAGCATTTGATAATATTTGTAAGCAAGAAAAAGAGTTGCTCTTAAATGTTTGTTCAGAAGAGGATCAGTTTTATGGAGCATCTTATGTGCCTGAAATATATCCTTTGCTGTTAAGATCCAATGCGATGCGGGCCGTTGGAAAGAAGGAGTATCAAGCAGGTTGTTTACGCCGTTTTATTCAAGTTTATAAAGGACAAGAAGAGAGATACTTAGCTTTAAGTAAAATTTTTAGTTTTTTATATTCTCATTACCTGAATGAGGGGGGGGCTCATGAAAGAGGGAGATTATTCAGTATCGGATCTTTGAAGGAGTTCGTAGATAAAGGATTAGACGAGATTTTTGAAGTGGAGCCTAAGCCAACTTTGATAACAAAAGTCGAGATCCCGGAACTACCACGGCCTAAATTTGAAGAGATTATCTTACCCAAATTAAAAAAGAAGAAAAAGAAAAGGAAAAAAATTAAAATTATTCTTCCAGAAAAAAAAGAGATTCGTCGTTCTGCCTTTTATACAGCTTCTATGTTTAGAAGAAACTTTTCATTAAATAGTGTGTCCGTTGATATGGATAAGTTTAAATACGATTATACCTTTACTTTGTCACAACAAAATGATTTCGACATAATCGTTAATAAATTCGCTTCACAACAGTCTTTAAAAGATATGAAAGCATATGATAAATTAGGCACTAAGGCCGCACCTATTCCTTTGCGTTTTATTAAATATTTAATCGATAAAGATTTGCACCAAGGGTTATTTAATATCATTTTTGTATTGGGTGATGAGTTTTATGTGCTTAATGATATTGATAAAGAAGCAACCAAACCTGAATATATTTCGATTAAGAATGACCACACAACTCAATTCAGATGGCAGATCGATGTCAAAACTGGTGTGAATGTCGCTAATAATACCAAGCGGCCTGGCAAGTAAAAAGATTGGCCTGTTTCGCAGCTTCCATACCAGTTGGAGAATCCTCAAATACAAGGATATGCTCAGGTGCAATATCTAGCTTTTCACAAGCTGTTTGGTAAGGAAGAGGGTGGGGTTTATTAAGCTTGGTATCTTCTCGCGTCAAAACAAAGTCAAAATATGAATGGATCTGTAAATGACCTAAAATGAGATGGGCAACTTCTTTTTCACTCGAAGTTACCACAGCATTTCTAATACCCTGTTCACAGCTTTCTTTAATAAGAGATCCAATCTCTTTGGAGTAAATGCCAGTAAGATTAAGAGTATCCAGTGCATTTTTCATATGGATATTTTTGATTCGGATGAATTCTTGTAAGGTGATACCTTTCAAATATCCTAAATCATTCACATATTGATAAATAAATTGGTCGGTTTGTCCCAGGCAATTTGCTTCTAATTGCTCAAAATCTAACACGGAGGCGAGCTGATCATCTGCTGCTATTTGGATAATACTTTCTTTGGTGGTGCTGGCGTGAATTTGCTCTGAGTTGAGAATTGTCCCATCCAAATCCCATAAAATGGCCTTAAGATCAGTCTTTATGGCCGTTAACTCATTGAAAGTAGGAATGGTTTTGAGGATATGCATTAATTACCTTGTGTTTCCCAGCTGAAAGCTTTGCTATAATTTATTGTGTATATTAGCACTAAAAGGTGTGGCATGGAAGTTCAATCACATTCAGCAAAGAATTTGGCGCCCAAAAAGAAAGCGCCGTCTCCAGATGAAATCAAGGCCAAAATAAAAGAAAAGTTTGGTAAAGATTTGACGAAGCCAAAGCCTAAAGCGCTGCCAGAAGAACAGGTAGAGCTTAATTCAAAAAAAGGTGTAACTAACTCCAATGAGGAAAACTTTGGTGATATTGGTAAAAATGACCCCAATAGCGAAGAAACTCAGCAAAAGCTAAGAGAAATTTTAAAAAGTGGTGCCTTTCATTTCAATGATAAAGAGCGCAAGACCTTGAGTAATATCCTTAAATAGTTGTAATCCCTGACAAATTGCGGTAAAAGTATGCTCCTTAAAAAGGGGAATGCGATGGCCAAAAATGATGTCTTATCTAAGATT
>JBFEUX010000403.1:0-1237 GCA_041547255.1 Bacteriovoracaceae bacterium | reverse complement strand
TCACGACCGCTTCAGGAAAAACTTTTTGCACGTCTTGAGCGATTACCCCAATATCTTGACCTTCTTTAAAACCATTATCAGGAAACTCATCACGTCTCCATACAAATTCAACCCCAGATAGCTTATGTAGTTTTTCTCGGGCCGATTCAATTTTTTGAATATCTTTTTTAAAGCGTCTATCTGAAGATACTTGCCAAGAGTTTGTCCCCCCGGAAGTCCCGTTTACAAAAAAGTCATATGAAGGTGTAATTGTGTTAACCCCAACTCTTCCACTGGCAAGAACATTTAAAATCTCGTTAATACCGGTAAATTGAAATGCAAGTCTATTACTGGTGCTATTATTTCCTACATACTTGAAATTAATCGATGCCCGGTTATAGTTTCCAGTGTTCTTACCAATTGTTAGATAATGTTGACCATTTACTGGCATATTAGGTGCTTCAAAACGGCCAGCCTCATTATAAGTTCCCGATCCGGTAGCAGAAACAACAACAGGGGCAGTCGTACCTGTCGCTCCAGAGACATTAAGCAATGATGAAGGAGTCGATGTCCCAATTCCAACATTACCATTATTTTTAATAACCATTCGCTCTACTTCTGAAGCACTTCCATCTGCCGTAGTATGAAACTCCATACGTGTTGGAATATCCCCTAGGCCTGTTGCTCCATCAACTTCCATATAAATTCCTGTAACATATTGATAAGCTGATCCATCGTAACCCATTCCACGAAGACCAAGCAACTTGTCATTACTTCCAACCAATGCAGGAGCAGTGGGAGTTCCTCTTGCTCGCATCCCTTGATAATCGGGAGCAGTAAATCCGTTATTATTCATTACATAGTGATGAATATCACCGTCTGCACTACTCAACGTCAACTGTGCATCAGGAGAAGCCGTTCCTATCCCCACATTTCCGCTAGATGTAATTCTCATTTTCTCAGTCGGTGTAGCTTGGCCAGGAGTAGTTGTGGCAAACATAAAATTACCTGAGACACTTCCAGCTGTAGGAGTGGTATCTACTAACGAACCGATATAGGCTGCTTGCTGTAAAGCAGTTCCGTCATGAGCATCAAATCGCATGACTCCGATCTCATCATTTAAATTTACTGTTCCATAGTTTCTGGTTTTCCAAAAGCCAAATGTCGAGCCATTGCCATTGACTTCAGCATTTTCGATAATGCTCGAGTTCATGATATGAAGTCTCGCGCCAGGAGTATTTGTTCCTATACCGATATT
>JBFEUX010000145.1:0-7570 GCA_041547255.1 Bacteriovoracaceae bacterium | reverse complement strand
TGAGATGAATTCCTGAAGGAGTTAGTAAATGCAGTAGACCATATCTTTTAAAGCTATGCTTAATCTTATGAGGGATCGCTTTTTTATTACCCGTGACTAATCCCTGGTATAGGGCATAATTAGTTGGGGACAGCTGGTTTGGCGAAAGATGAAGCTGAAACTTTGGCGCCGGCAAATAAGTGCGCTTCTGTGGAATATAATGATAAGTGATAAGGCAGATAAAAATTAAGATATAAAACTTCATAATCTTTTATATGCAGGTCACCATGCAAACTAGGAATGGCTAACTTGTTTATATTATTAAGTTTCACTTACAGGTTCTATTTATTAAGTGATTTTGCGATGTACAATTGCGTTTTTAATATAAAGTATTAACATGTAAAAAAGAGCGTTTAAGCAAAGGAAGCGTCTATGTCATTTGACCATGCCCAGATTTATCAAAAAACTTTTTCTCTATTTTATGAAGAAGATGATATTGAAAGAAATTTTTCCTATTTACAAGCATTGCCTAATAAAGAGGTCGAGTGTTCTTTAAAAATAAAAGACGATATGGTGTTGGCAGGCTTGCCTTTTTTCTTTGAGGCTTTTAATTTTATCTCCCAAACTAAAATTGATTATACTGAATATTGCGGGTTTGAAGGATTTAACTTTAGTAAGTCTGAGGGGAAGGAGATCAACTTTACATTGCCATTTTCTGTGGCCCTGTCAGGGGAGAGGATTGCGCTGAATTTGCTTCAGCGAGCAAGTGCGATAGCCACTAATACCCAGAGGTATGTCGAAAAAGCGAAGGGGATAAAGGTTTTAGATACCAGAAAAACTACGCCGGGACTACGTTTTCTAGAGAAATATGCCGTAAAAGTCGGTGGCGGCTTTAATCATCGTTTTGCCCAAACTGACGCCTGGATGGTTAAAGATAATCATAAGAAAATTTTTGGTGGTGTGGATAAGGCAATTAATTTTTTTCAAGAGCAGCACTGTTATTATCAACCCATTATCGTAGAAATACATGATTTAGATGAATTAAAAATGGCCTATGAAGTGGGAGCAAAGAATTTTCTGTTAGATAATTTTTCTGTGAGTGATATAAAAAAGGCCATCAAAATTAAAGAAAACGATATGAATTATGAAGTCTCTGGTGGAATTACAATAGAGAATATAGCTGAATATGCCATTAATGGAGTGGATGCGATAAGCTCGGGGAGCTTGACCTATAATGCTCCCCAAGTCGACTTATCGCTTAAGTTTGCATAATTTATCTTTTATAAAGCATAGCTTTTATTTTTTCTAAGTCATTTTTTATATCGCTACATTTACTGGCTTTAATCATATGTAAAATGGCATGAGATTCAAGGGCTAAGTTGTTAATTTTACGCGAAATAAGTTGACATAAAAATGATGAAAAAATTTCAATTTCTTAATAGGGCTTAACTAGCTCTCTGCTATGTGATAAATCCACAAAGTTATAATAAGATATATATTTAAAGATTAGGACGCAAATGGAAACACAAACAAATAAGTTCACTGAAAAATCACTGTTTTTCACTTCCCTGGGATGCTCTAAAAACTTAGTTGATTCTCAAGTTATGTTAGGGCACTTAGGCTTGGATGGCTTTACCATCGCAACTGAACCTGAAAAAGCAGAGGTGATAATCGTCAATACTTGCTCGTTTGTGGAAGCCGCCAAAGCAGAGTCCATTGAAACAGTGCTGGATCTGGCCGATTATAAGGATCCTGAAGTGGGAAATTGTAAGGCCTTGGTGATGAGTGGCTGTATGGCCCAAAGATATTATGGTGAGCTTGAAAATGAGATGCCAGAAGTAGATATGTTTATTGGGACAGGCGAGTATCACAAAATAGTTCCCTTGCTTAAAGCGTTCGAAGAAGGGAAATTAGAGAAAAAATCTTTTGTTGAAATACCTAAATATATTCACACGGAATTTGATCCCCGTTTAAATACTAGCCCCGGCTATATGGCCTGGTTAAAAATCAGTGAAGGGTGTAATCGTAACTGTACTTTTTGTATTATTCCAACTCTGCGAGGAAAACTCCGTTCTAGAACGATCGACTCGCTGGTAAAAGAATCACAAGCATTGGTAGAAAGTGGGGTTAAGGAATTAAATCTCATCTCACAAGATTTTTCAGATTATGGTTCCGATTTTGAAGGATTTGAAAGACAGGATAATAAAAATCCTGTGATTTATAATATGCTCAAAGAGCTGGAAGAAAAAAGTGGTGCTGACTGGCTTCGTATTTTTTACTTTTATCCTGATGATTTAACTGAAGATGTAATGGATCTTATTGCTGGCTCCGAAAAAATTTGTAGTTATCTGGATATGCCAATTCAGCATTTCTCTTCCAAGGTGCTTAAGCGAATGAATCGTAAAGCTACTAATGAGCTTATTCATTCAAAAATAGAAAAGCTAAGGGAGAAGATTCCTGGCATTGTTCTTAGAACTTCTGTTATTGTTGGGTTCCCTGGGGAGACAGAAGAAGACTTTGAGGAATTGATTGAAGGGGTGAAGAAAGTTCGCTTTAATCACTTGGGTGTATTTAAGTACTCTGATGAGGAAGGGACACCAGCTCTTCGTTTAAAGGATAAAGTTCCACAAGAAATAATTGATGAGCGTTTTGAAAAACTTTACGAAGTTCAAAAAGAAATTGCTCGTGAACTTAATCAAGAATACCTTGGCAAAACCATTGAGGTACTAGTTGAAGGTGTACATGAAGAAACTGATCTTCTTTTACAAGGTCGTCACCGTGGACAAGCCCCTGATATAGATGGCAAAGTGATTATTAATGATGGGTTAGCAAGTGCTGGTGATATTGTTAAAGTTGAAATCACTGATGTGCTTGATTATGACCTCGTCGGTCGCATTGTTTAATTAGCCTGTCTTTTTTTGTCTGGATTTTTATCATTAAGCTCATTTTGCAGTGAGCTGATCTTATATTGCATTTGTCCGTAATCCATTTTATCACGCATTTCTTTTGTAGTTAGACGATCATCGATGGTTTTAAGCTCAATTCTCATCGATTCAAGATGGGTTAATACTTTCTCCAGTTTTTCGTCTTGTTGGGCCTGAAATGTTCCTAAAGCTTGATTTACTTCCATTGTGATCTTGCTAACGATCGTATCAATGATTTTATCTTTTAATAGGAATTTAAACATAGGGCCTCCAACTTTAATTTTAGGTGATTTGAGGCAAGCTGGATAGAGGAGGAAAAAGCTTCTACGTGCATAAATAGCTAAAATCGTTAACATATTACTTAGGGGGAATTTATGAAATATATTTTAATATTATTTGTGTTGGTTTCTTGGAATGCTGAAGCCGTGGATTTTCGTGACTATATCAACAAAATGAAAAAAGAAGTGAACCGCATTTTAGGTAAAGAACCTAAAGAGATTGAAATCACTATGCCAGAAATTCCCGAAGTAAAAATGGAAGCTACCTCTACCAAGGTTTACGAAAAAAAAGGGAAGCTTTATGAACAGGGTGTAGAGTTTAATAAATTATCAAATGAAGAAAAGCGTAAGTACAATTTGGCATTTTTAAGAGAGCTTTATCCGGCAGTTCGGGGAGCGGAGGCGAAGGAGAGTGAATTGATTGTGAACCTGAATGTATTAGAACAAGGTGGTTCTAGAGAAAGTGTTTATCGCTCTCTTGTTCTAGATCAAACCTACGCCAGTTTGGAGTCATATCAGGATATTCCTGAACCGGAGCTTTTGGACTTTGCTGTTTCTTATGGAGAAAAGTATTTAGCACTTCGTTTTAACAAGGATGATATTCAAAAGTTGAATCTGTTTAGCATTAAACGAATTATTGTAGAAAAGAGTTTGGAAGTTATGGATGAATTTCCAAAGGATGGCGAAGATCTTTATCGCTGGTATGCTATATTAAGTGAAGATTTGAGTGAAAACTACGCAAAGGTTTGGAAAACATCTGTAAGAAAAAAAACGAAAGCTGCCTATCACTATAAGTGGGCACAAAGCGTTCCCTTTCAACATATCAAGTCAGAAGTTATCGTAAAATTACACAAGGTAATGAATTCTTTCTAATTGTTTGATTTTTTGTTTAAGGCCATAAGAATTAATTTTATGTCTAGCAGCACCCATGGGGTTCCATGTAGAAATAAATCAGCCCAATCGATTGGCTTAACTAATTCACCGTTAAAAAGCATAACCAACTTTTCATAAACATGTGGGGGGGCGAAGGGGGCCAGCCCTAGGGTTAAACAAGCGAAAACGAGTGTGGGGAGGGGAATATTATCAAAAATTTTTTTCATTTTTTCCTCTATATAAAAAATGGGTTTTCTACCTTGGTTAGACTGAGCAGTAATCTTTCAACACCTAAGGCTATGCCACTGGATGTGGGATAAGAGTTCATTGTTTGCATAAATTCGTTAGGCCAAGGAAGTTCGTAATTATATAATGTCTTCTTTTCTTCTTGTTGCTGTTGGAACCTTTCTAACAGTACCTCTTTTGAAGTTTCTTCATTAAAACTATTACATAGTTCAATTCCATTTAAATAGACCTCAAAACGCTCACATACTCTCTCATCTATATTTGAAATAGTTGATAAGGCACTTAAAGGAGCGGGAAACTCTTTAATTAAAAGGTACGGATAGTTTACTAATTGGGGTTCGATTTTATTTAAAAAGAGTAGGAAATAGTAGTCATCCCATGCACACTCTGAACTTGGAAGAGGAACCTCGGAAAAGTCCTTTTGTATTTTTTCTTTTAAATCTTTCGTTTCTAGAAAATTTAAAATATCCATTTTTAAAAAATCTTGGAAAAGACTTTGCACTGTTGTTTGTTGAAAACTGGATATTTTATTTCTTAGCATTGCTTTGGATGGAAAGTTTTCTTGAACATATCCAATAAGATTTTCCACATCTGACATTATCCGTTCATAACGTTCATTTTTGCGATACCATTCCAGCATCAAAAATTGGGGGCGATGGATAGCAGAAGTTGGTTCATCTCTAAAACAATAGTTGATGGTAAAAATCTTATTTAGCTCTTCCTGGGCCAAAATTTTTTTCATATAAAATTCTGGTGAAGTGTGAAGGTAAAGCTTTGAAAGATGGTTTGTTTTTTTGTGAAAAAGCTGAAAAGGGTGGATATGTGTTTCCATACCTGGATTTTCAACAGCTGGGGGAGTAAGAACATCCGAGAAGCCCTCTCTAGTAAAGAAGTTTCTGATGGCCTGAATAAGTTCAAATTGATATTTTAGTTTTCCCATGTTGAAAAGTTTAAAACTCCCACAAAATATTAATGATTTGTCTAACATAACCAGTGAGAACTTACTAGTAGAGAACTGGTCTGGTGCGGTGGTCTTTCTGGTAGTTGAAAATTATTTGGTGTTAATTAAACGAAGTGACACAATGCCCACTCATAAAGGGCAAATGGCCTTTATGGGAGGACATAAAAAGAAATCGGAAATTCACCCATTTGAAACGGCACTCAGGGAATTTGAAGAAGAATCCGGGCTAGTTGCGAGCGATTTAGAGATTCATGGTCTTATTTATCCCGTATTAACCACTGCTAAGCGTTTGATTATTCCTGTTCTGGCCAGCTATCCAGGTGCAAAAGAAGACTTTTTGTCCCTGGCCCAGTCCAATGGAGAGTGGAATGATCTTGTTTTGGTCCCTTTGGAGTACTTATCCAACACTGAGCTTTGGAGCAGGGGAAGAGTAACGACTGAAAATCCTTATCATGTTTATTTTGCTCCGCTTATGAAAGAGCACTGTATTTATTTAAGCGAGCACAAGTCAGAACCGTATTTATTGTGGGGCGCCACTGCAAAAATGATTTTGAACTTCTTCCAAAAGCATTTGGATGATGATACAAAACCTGCGTAATTGATGGCCTTATTCTGGAGAATACATGAACGATATTTCAATAGAGATAGCGAAATTTTTGAATTTAAGTCAACCTTTGACCACAGTGGATTATCTGTTGGTTCTGGCGACAGTTGTTTTGGTACTTTTAAGTATCGTTAATCTTGTTAGTGCAAAAAAAGAAGTTAAGCTAGAGAAGAAAAAGTTAGACGAAGAATTAAAAAAAGAAGCACCGGCAGTCCCAGAAAAAGTTTCAGAGGTTTCGAAAGAAGTAGTTGAACCTACGCAGCCAAAAGTTTCCTGGGATAAAAGGTTATTCAATGGTTTAAGTAAAACTAGATCTGAAGTCTGGGGTAAGCTTAGCTCTATTATTGCTGGTAGAAAGCTTGATGATGAAGTGGTGGAAGAGTTAGAAGAAGTGTTATTTACTTCCGATCTCTCTCCTGTGTTAGTAGATGAAATGCTTGAAAAACTTAAGACGGTAGAGCTGGCTGAGGGCGAAGATTATCTTGGCCATGTGAAAGAGTTCATGAAGTCTAAGATGCTTGCGCCTCAACAAAAAGTGAACACAGAGCTCTATGACTTTAAAAAAGATTTTGCTGGGCCAAAAGTTATTATGATTGTTGGAGTTAATGGTGCAGGAAAAACCACAACGATTGGTAAGCTAGCGACTAAATTAAAGTCGCAAGGGGCTAAAGTTGTCGTTGGAGCCTGTGATACTTTTAGGGCCGCAGCTGTAGAACAGTTAGAAGTTTGGTGTAATAGAGCTGGAGTAGATATTGTAAAAGCTGCCGAAGGTGCCGATCCAAGTGGAGTTGCTTATGACGCGGTCGCCAAGGCAAAGGAAGTGAATGCTGATTATTGCATTATCGATACTGCGGGAAGGTTACATACCAAATCCAATTTGATGGATGAGTTGGCCAAGACAAAAAAAGTAATGAGTAAGGTGATACCTGATGCGCCACATGAAACACTTTTGGTGTTGGATGCTATTACTGGTCAAAATGCATTGAAGCAAGCCGAGGAATTTAATAAGGCATTAAAGCTAACGGGCTTGATCTTTACTAAGTGCGATGGGTCATCAAAAGCAGGTAGTGCAGTAAGTATTGTGCAAACACTAGATGTACCTATTGTTTATATCGGTGTGGGAGAAGATGTGGAAGATTTAGATATTTTTAATCTTGATCTTTTTCTTGATGCACTGCTAGGTATAAAGGCTTTATAGAGGCTCTGTAAGCTGATATATAGCTAGTTAAAACCATCCATTAATTGACTTAAAGTGTAGTTTTTCATACTCTTAATGCATGTCCAAAAATCAAACGGAATTTAATATATTAGGTTGTTCAATCCGAGTTACATCGGATGAAGATAATACTAAAGCAATACGCGCCATCGAGCTTCTTCACGAAGAAATTCGCAAAGTAAAGGCCAGTCGGCCTAGCTTAAAAGATTCAGATGTTGCGGTACTTAGTGCTTTAAACCTTGCTTCAAAATGTTTGGATACTGAGGCTGAATTTAAGGACAGTATTTTTGCCTTAAAAGCTGGGGTAGAAGATGCTCTTTCTTATGTAGAGAAAGTGTCACCTGGTTCAATGCAGGTTTCTCCACAGTAAAAGTGGATAAGTTTGCATTAAGAACATTAATGAAGCAGAAGTTACGGGATGCAAGTGGGTTAGAAAGTTGGAACTCTATGCATAGCGAACTTTCTAAAAATCTTAAGCACCTAATTTCG
>JBFEUX010000077.1:0-12009 GCA_041547255.1 Bacteriovoracaceae bacterium | reverse complement strand
CAATATTTCGTAGGGGGGGAGTCCTAAATTTGTACATATCTTCTTTAAGTCTGGTAATGTAATAGCGACCTTTATCGTCATTATTTTTTTCTTTACCAGGGCCGATCTGAGGAAAGGCCACAACATGAAAGTCAAAATCACTTAGATGGGAACCTGTATGGCATGAGACACATTTACCCTTGTTATAGAATAGTATAGCGCCTCTTTTCTCACTGCTACTTAACGCATTTTTATTACCACGCATGTACTGATCAAATGGGGTGTTAATTGCTAAGAAAAAATTGGCCTGAAAATGAGCGATGGCATTGGCCGCATGGGCAAAGTTGAATTTGGTGGTGTTAGGGTAAATTCTTTTTAGCAATTCAGTATACTTAGGATTTTGCAAAATTCTTTGCATGACCATATCCCAAACTTTAAATGGGTCTGTTTCGTTAGCAAGCTCATTACTGCCCACAGCTCCACGCATTTCAAAATGGTCAAATACTGGAAACATTGCCTGGGCGGCCAAGGCATTTTCTAAAACATCTGTATAATCTTTGCGGATAGGATGTTTACCATTTAACTCTTTTACAGGAGTTTCAAAGGTTTTATCTTCTTTATTAAAACTGACTCTTCCATCAGAGAATAATTTATCTACGGCCTCAAAGCCTAGGTTAAATGGAGCGGGAGAGTGTCTAACGACAATATTCCCCGTGCCTAATTTTCGATGAATTCCCATGCCTTTACCACCTTCTCCGATTGGTAAGGGAAGGGAGTCACCTCCCGCATAGGCAGGTGAGTGGCAAGTCATGCAGGAAATATTCTTATTGCCAGAAAGAATAGGGCTGGTAAAAAGCATGGATCCTAATCTGTATTTAGCGGAGCTTAAGTCACGCTCAGGCCATTCTAGCGCACTTACATTGTGCTCACTTAGCAGCTTTTGAAGCTCATTATCCAAGTCACTGCTACTTTGTGCATTACTATTGATTGTAAGAAAAGTTATTAAGAAATAAAATACAAGTTTTTGCATGGTTATCCTTAGAAATATAAGCGTGTTTTAAATGATGGCATGGCCAGCTCTTAACGACAACTTATTTTATCATTTGCTCATAACCAATTAGCGCACTGAGTGCATGTTGAATATAATCGATCCGAACTTCATTAACTCTTTTGTTATGGGCCTGCTGTTTGCGGTAAATATTATCTTTACCCTTAATTTTTCTATAGCCTTCAACATCATAGCGGAACACGCTGCGCCGCCAAGCCCCGGTGAAGGGAGGTGCATCTAATTGATTTTTGATTAGAAAATTGATGGCCTTTTTTATAGATTCTTTTGTTTGCCGCTGTAAATTCACATCTGTGATATAGGGATACATTGCATTTAAGCCTTCAACACGAGTGGCGGTTGGGGTCGTATTACCTTTACTAGAAAAACCTCCCACTAATGACTTGAACTTCGAATAGTGAATTTGCTCTGACAGCATCAACTTTATAATTTTATTTGCATGAGAGTTAATTCGCTGGCGATCTTCTTCTTTTATATTAGGTAGGGCCAGCAATTTAGAAGAGGCAATTAATGCCCAATGATCTGGTAGCATTTGTGGTATATTCAATTCTCTTCTAGACTCTTCTAAATAAAGTATTCCTTTAAGAGCTGCATTAAGGTAACGAATATCTTGTGATACCTTATACAATTCCACTAAGCCGAAGATGGCCTCTCCTGGATAATACAAAGAAACCCATTCCTTATTAAATTTTCCATCTTGATACATAATAGAGTAGAAGGAACCATCTTCTTTTTGCATATGCAGAATTGTGTTTCCTATCTGTTTTAACTCATCTAACGAGATGACATCCATAAACTTTTCAAGCATTGGGCAAAGTGCGATTAAGCTGAGACCAGCTGCCCCTAATTTGGTTTGAGCTATTTGTCCCTTTCTACCAGAAAATGATTCTTGGGACCAGATTCCCATTTTATCTTCAGTGTATTTCTTAAAGGTATTATCTTTGATATATTTTATACTTTTTCTAATTTTATCCTCTTGAAGCGAGCCTGGCTTATATTCTTCCATCATATATAGGGAATAAAGTGCGCCCATATGTCTTAAGATATTATACTTTTCTTTTAATTTTCGCTTTGGATCCATGTCTTTGCGGTAGACAAATTTACCATCAGGTAACATTTGTGCGTAAAGATAGTCATTGGCCTTAATTATGGCCTCATTAACATTAATATTATTTGTAGCTTCAGTTGAAAAGAAAAAATAAGCGATAATGGCCAATATTAAAGCTAGTCCTCCCAGTAGAATTTGGCGATTTAGTATCTTTTGTTTCATATGAGTGGACCTTTTGAATAATAGTGTACTACTTTAGTTTACTCCTTTTTACTAATTAAGCAAAAAAAGACCCAGTAAAAATACTGGGCCCATCTATGATTTAGCTATATTTAAGAAATTTCTTTATCTTCTTCCGCTAAAAACACTACCACCACCGTGGCCTTCGTCATCAACACTAGAGTCAGAATCATATTGATGGTGTGGACCCTTACCAGGGTTAGACATATCTACACCATCGTCATTATTACCGTGTCCATTGTTATTTTTGTCTTTTTTATCTTTGTCGTCGTCATCGTCGTCATCGTCGTCATCATCGTCGTCATCATCATCGTCATCATCGTCGTCATCGTCATCATCGTCATCATCGTCATCATCGTCATCATCGTCATCATCGTCATCATCGTCATCATCGTCATCATCGTCATCATCACCTTTGTCATCATCATCATCATCGTCATCATCATCACCGTTTTTAATGATAATTGCTATAATAACGACTGCTATGATGATACCAATGATCATTGCGATCTTACTTCTATCAACTCCACCGGCCCCAGCTGTAAATGCTGCACCAGTATCTTGGTGAGTCGTGGCCATATCATAGGCAAGTTCACTTATTTCAGAATCGTCGGCCCCTTGGGTCTCAAGAGCTTGCATTCTTGCATTAAACTCAATTTGCTTGTCTACTGGGAGATTTTCGGTCAATTCTGATTTAATAGAATTAACAGAAATTCCTGACGCTAAAAGATTCTTCATGTTGCTTGCTAATGTAGACTGAGCCTCTATCGCAGAATACTCACCGCTATCTACTTGATAGTGGTAATAATTGATGGCCTCTTGTACAAGGGCCTGTTCTTCACTTCCAACCATTCCAGTTTCAACCATAGGATTATTGCTGTTAGAATTGTAAGCGAAGGCATGGGTAGTGTAGAGAGCAATGGATACGACTAGTGTAACCATTCTTCTAAACAAAGAAATATTCATATAACCTCCAAATTGATGATCAGTGTGATCAATAAACCTTTTTCTTTTTGTGCTTAACTGAGGTCATAGCATATTTTTAGAAAAATTATGAAGTTAACTAACCTTTATGGCAATTTTTACAGTATGATCTTGATTAGCTTTTAATAAAAAAGACCCTGTCTAGCAGGGCCCTTTGTATTTGTTTCTGTATCGGAAAATTATCTGTTTCCGCTAAAAACACTACCACCACCGTGGCCTTCATCATCAACATTTGGATCAGTATCATATTCATGGTGTGGACCATTTCCTGGATTAGAAGTATCTACACCATCGTCATTATTACCGTGTCCATTGTTACTGCGTTCTTTTTCATCTTCTTCGCAATCATCATCATCATCGTCGTCATCATCATCGTCATCATCATCATCATCATCATCATCATCGTCATCATCATCATCGTCATCATCATCATCATCATCATCGTCATCATCGTCATCATCGTCATCATCATCATTGTTATGAATAATAACTGCTGCAATAACGATTACTATGAGGATTCCAATGATAACCGCTATACGCTTGCCACCTACACCTGGAGAAGAACTAAAGGCTGCTCCTGTATCAGTATGGGCATCGGCCATATCATAGGCAAGTTCGCTGACATCTGCTTGAGATGCTCCTTGTACCTTTAAGGCTTCCATTCTAGCATTGAATTCTACCTGCATATCGCTAGGTAGATTAGCAGTTAACTCTGATTCGATAACTGAGCTTGGTACGCCTTGAGCGATAAGTGAATGCATACTTTCCGCTAAGGTATTGGCCGCAGCTTTTTCTGAGTATTCCCCGCTATCTACTTGATAATGGTAGTAACTAATGGCCTCTTGTACTTCAGCCTGAGACTCATTTGTAATTAAACCAGACTCCACCATAGGATCAAGATGTCTAGGTGAATAGGCAAAGGCATGCGTAAAGTAAAAGCTCAGAGCAACAATAAGGGCAACTGATCTTTTAATAGTATTGATATTCATAGGTTTCTCCCCCCAAATTAATTAGTAAGTAATGTTAGTCTATATAGTCACAGCCATAACCACCGTTATAACTGCTGTAAAGGCCATATTCGTAATCATGGCCGTTACGACATCCGTGGTGCATATCATCATCATCGTCATCATCGTCATCATCATCTAGCTCATCTTTAACGTAAATTGCGATTAATACAACTACGATAACACCAATGATGATCCCAATAGAAGACATACTTCCACCTGGTCTAGAGCTGAAAGCAGCACCAGTATCAGTGTGGGCAATTGCCATTTCAGCAGCTAATTCATTAACTTCATTAGCGTTAGCACCCTGGCTTTTAAGCGCTTCCAGACGCATTTGATATTCCACTTGTTTGTCCATTGGAAGTCTTTGGGTAAGTTGTTCTTTGATAACCTCTGTAGAAACTCCCTGATTTAGAAGTTCTTTAATGTTGGCCTCTAGTTGATTACCAGCTGTTGCTGCGGTCTCTTCACCACTGTCAACTTGGTAATGATAGAAGTCCAGGGCCTCTTGCACTAAAGCTTTGCCATTGTCATACTCTTCCATTTGCGTGCTAGCTGGCACGTTAAATGCAAAAGCCTGAGAGCCATACAGGGCAAGCGTGATAATTAAAGTCATGGTTCTTTTGAATAATGTCATACAATCCTCCTCGTTAAAACCATTGTTTTTGGGTCGTTGTAAACATACGCTCGCCGATATGCTTGTTACATGACATTTATCAACCGACTGTATGATAGTTATTTTGAATCGGGCCGCTTGTACTCATGATAATAGCTGGCACGTTGCTTGCTCTATAAATTAAAAATATTGAAGGAAGGATAATTATGAAAAGAAAAAACCGATGGTTAGCTCTATTTTTGGTGTCTAGCTTTTTGACAACTGTCAATGCAAGAGAGTTTAAAGCCTCTTATTTCAGTAACGATAAGCAAGCTCGCAACACCGTAATGGATAAGTGGGGAACTAATGATATATTAGATAAATATCCCGATGATAGTTTTAGAAGAAATGTTGTTTCTCGCTTCTATGAAGCCTTTTCACGCTGGGATGAATTAACTAATAGCCGTTCGCGAAGAGGTAAAAAACGATGTGATATGGACTTTGCCCGTGTCTTAGATGAGCAATTTCACTATACTCAGTATGGAGAAACAGCAGATTCAGTAGATGGCCATTTGTTTAATGATTACCTTAAAATTGCTCGGGTAGAAAATGGTATTGATGATATATTTTACGAAATTATATTAAACACAACTCATGATTACCGACTACTTGCTCAAGCTGACAGAATCCAAATGAGCGTAGATGAGATTATTCTAAGCAAGAGTAGAAAGCCAAATAAAGCATGGAAAGTGGCCTTTGGAAAAGATGACCGTGGCTTTGATTATAATCCTAGTATGAACGCTACAGTTGAACTAAATCGTCTTAAGCTGCCCAAACTTTATAAGCGTTTTGATAAATGGCCAGACGGTATTTCTACATGCTTGTATGACGCTTATTCACAACTTATTAAGGATATAAAGTTTGCAAATGGGAATAACAAATTAAGGGATCTCATGGCCATGCACGAGCAAGCGGCACTAGATAATTTAATCACTGAAAATGTTCTGCATCGGCTGGTTGCAATGACTAAGTTTAAATCATACTCTAATCCGTTATTTGTCAGAAGTTATTTTGATACTATTCAAAAATCTAAAAATATACTTGTGCCTGATACGGTAGAGCGTGAAGAGTTTTTACTACCTGAGCTTGAACTTGACTTTGCTTCTGAGTTTGTAGATGAAGAAAAAACAGTGACTAGAAGAAAGGCATTTTTAACTAAATATACTCAGACACAGATTATAATGCTTTCTAATATTCTTCGTAATATGGTTAGAAGAATGGGCGCCGATCCTGATTATAATCTTTCAAGTGCACAAATTGTTCTTTCTTTTACATATGAAGGAAATGTGTCTGAAAGAAAGAACTATGTGGAGACATATGATCTTTCTATGCAAGATCAATACAGCCTGGCGAGAAATCTATTGAGAAAGGATTTACGTGTTACTAATGCAATGGATATCTTTAAAGGTGTTAATATAAAATATGACGATGTTATTATGGCCGCCCTGGAAACTGGCTATATTGACCATAATGATATCAATCAGGTCTTGATGTACGATGATATCTTTACGACTAAAGAATTAACATCATGGCAAAAAGCTAAAAAGTACTTTTTCCATGTTCTAAAAGTCTCGACACTCTATATTGCACCACCTTGGAGCATTTTAGGGTCGATTGCTATAGTTGTGATAGAAAACCAATTCAACAAAAATAAAAACGATGGAGCCCGTCATGAAAACGAAAATGCGCTTATACGCTAATATATTGGCACTAGGTTTATTACCCAGTCTTAGTTTTGCCAATGATTATAGTTGTGACCAAGAGGTCAAGGTGTTAAATAGGCTTGGTAAGAGCGGTTATACGATATCAGATGCGAAGATTGAAAACCTCTTATGTGAAAATGGAGTTGCAACTAGTTTTGAAGGTAAAAACTTTAAGATTGTAGCTGGTAAAAACAAAGAGGCCATTAAATTTACTGATGATGCCGATTTAGTAAAAAAAGCATCGAATGTTTATTTTCACTTAGAAAAGTCTAAACGATTTTGGACGAATACAATTAAATCTGAATACGTGGCCAATATGAAGCAACTTGTGATTCGGGTTGAAATTAATAATTTATATTCGCGCTATGCACATTTTATGGATACAAAAAATGGTGAAAGCTATAATAATGCTTGGACTATCGCTCCGGGTAAAACTCCCCGTAGGGCCAGAGTACAAGATGAGTGGGGCTATGAAGTTTGGTTTGCACCTCCCAAAAAGATACCTACGTCCGAGCTGATTAATACTGTTGGTAATAACCCGGTATCACAGATGTTAAGAGGTTTACAAGGAACCATAAATGGTGAAATTACGGATGATATGGAAAGGGAAGTGATAAGAAGAACTATACAGGATAAGCCTATTCTTACTTCATCTAGCTTCCAAGATATGTTTACTACGAATGTCTCTTTTCATATTTTTTATGCCATTGTCCTGGGAATTGCTGATAAAACAGATTCATGGTTTTATGAAGATTATTTCTTTATTGATTCGGCAATGGTGCCTGATATTATTTATCACGAGTATGGCCATGTGGCCTTGTCGGAAAAATTGCCGACTAGATTTTTTACTCCTGTTATTGAAGGGATGGCCGATTATTTTGCGACGAGAATTAGTGACCGCCCAGGAACTATGTTTAATAAATTAGGTGGGATATCTACCAATCGCCCAAAAAATCAGTTTAATAATGATATGTATGATCCACTTTATGAAAATCGTGATCTATCAGATAGAGACTTTACTATAAGTTTGCTTTGGAGAGTTCGCTTAGACTTGGAAGCTGAAAATAATAAACGTGTGGCCTTGGGGCTAAAACCTTTAGTGGATATAGATCAATTGGTTTATAAAAGTAGAGAATACTTGGATCAATATTCTGATATTAATCTAGGCTTAACAAGAGCAATGATACAAGCCTGTCGTAGGGTTTGTGAGCGCAGTAGCTATATTTCTGCTGCAACAATTATTCAAAGAGCATTAGAGAAAAAAGGATTGTAACAAGCAGAAGGCAGCTTATGGAAGTTCAAAGCAATATTGGCCGAGCTCGCCTTCTCGAAAATCCTGTAATAAGGTTTTGTATACACGATCAAAGTCTACTTCACCCTTTTTCACTAAAAAACCACGCTTACGGCCAATTTCAATCAAGATTGTTTGAAAATCACTCTCAAGCGTTTCAAGTTTATAGCGTTTTTGAAACTGTGGGTTCTTCTGTTCTATAAGGTACTTCGCTAAATAGCAGGCACTATCTTCTTCACTAACTATTTTGCTTGGAATGGCGTGAATGACGGCCAGGCGCAATCCATCTTGTTCATCATGAATTTTCGGAGGCATTATGCCGGGAGTATCAAGTAGCTCAAATTTATCTGCAATTTTTATCCATTGCTGACTTTGGGTATGGCCTGGCTTATCAGCTGTACGGGCAGCATTTCTGCCAGACATACGATTAATAAGTGTCGATTTACCAGTATTAGGGAGTCCTACCATCATCATATTGATTTTGGCGGGAGGCGTGCCCTGCGGATTTTGCTGGTAATAACTATCTAGAAATAGTGTCTCTGTTTTGGCGAGAATTGTTTGAATGCTATCCTTATCCAGGGCATTGATGAAAATATAATTCTGCGTATTCTGTTTAAAATACTCCTCCCAGGCTTTTTTGCCTTGAGGGGTGGTTAGTTCCATTTTGTTTAAGACGATAAGTTTTAGCTTATTACCTAACACTTCATCCATTGCCGGGTTACCAGAGGTGAGGGGAAGCCTGGCGTCCCTGATTTCAAGTACAATGTCGATTAATTTAAGTTTTGATTTTATTTGCTTGAGGGCCTTATTCATATGGCCTGGGAACCAATTGATAAATTGTTTGGACTCACTGCGATCCGCAGTAAGGGTTATTCGACCCTCACTTCGGACTTCACATTTATTTTGATTACATTTGAAGCGACGTTTATTTCCCATAACGGGGCGCAGCTTAACAAACTGCGCTCAAATTGACTAGTTATAAATATACTTACGTTTATTTAGTATATTCTGGGCAACTTCTCCGGCAATTTGTCCCACAATATAAGGAACTTCTTCACGCATATATTCTCTTCCGTGTAGAAAGCCAAGTAAATGACACCATTCGTGTACCAGATTACTTACCATATTACTGACTTTAAAACGATTATACCAACGTCCATTAACGTAGATATATTTAGATGAACTTGGATTTGTATAGCCAATAACTCTTTTTGCACCAGCATTCCACCATGGGCTCCAGTAGCGTTTTACATTGATATTCATTTCACCCACAGTTCCCGGAAGCATTTTCTCATCTCCTTCCATTAAGAGCTTGTAGATATCTTCATTAGATAATTTTATTTTGCTGTTTCGCCAGAGGTAGTTTTTTTGATACTCCCTTTTCCCGTTAGAGTTTCTTACATATCCAATAACTTTTTGTTTGAACTCCTCACTATTAACAACTTCTTCTAGCATATCTAGGGCCTGCTGCAATTCATCTTTAGTGGCGCTATGTGTATAGTAAATATTTTCAGGTACAACTCTTAGGTGTCCATGATCGATATGATCCAAAGATTTGAGGTTTTTTGCAAATTGCAACTTTTCTGGTGGTAGGTTTACCGTGGTAGCATATGCCGAAATAACGGCAAAGAAACTGACCATAATAATCAATGATATTTTCATAGTTCTCTCCTGTTTTCTGATGTCAAAAAACTCGGAAAGTCCTTGCTGTGGCTTTAATCGATGCTCCGGTGATGGAAAAAACTTCCGAAACGAATAAGTCATCTCAGGTAATGGACGCAAATTTTTTAAAAAAGTATTAAATACAGTTTTTTTTATTCCGATAAGTAGTTGGATAAGGAGATAAGAGTGCCAAAAAACTCTAAAAATACTTATACAAGATTCTACAAAAAAGGTGAGATCATCTTTAATGAAGGTGATGCTGGTGATTGTGCCTACTTGATTGACAGTGGCCGTGTGGAGATCCAGATTGAGAGTATAGATGGTAGAACGCCTGTGGCCATTCTTGGAGTAGGTGATATATTCGGTGAGATGGCAATTATTGATGGTGCCAACCGTAGCGCTACTGCCGTAGCAATCGAAGATTCTCAATTAGTAGAAGTTTCCAAAGAACAACTAAATGAAAGAGTAGAAGATGCAGACCCAGTTGTGCGTTTTCTACTTTCTATTTTGTTAAATAGGCTGCGCGAATCCTTAAGAGATGCGGCCGATACCACCACTACAAACCTTCCTGTAGAAGCCTTAAGCACCAACGTTATTAATTTAAGTGATTATAAAACAAATGCAGATGTTGTTGAAAAAATTAAACTAGAAAAAAGTTTAAAAAATGCTCTAGAGTCTAATGAATTTCGTATACATTATCAGCCAGTAATGGATGTCAAAAGTAATAAGATTGCCGGCTTTGAAGCATTAATGCGTTGGCATAATCCTGATAGAGGTGTGGTAAGACCGGATATATTTATGGGAATTGCCGAAGAAACTTCTTTGATTGTTCCTATTGGACATTGGATTATTAAAAAGACTTTTAGAGACTTTGCCAAACTTAGACAAAATTTAACTAGAGAAGGAGTAAAAGACTATCCTCTTTTTCTAAGTATTAATATCGCTGCTAAGCAATTTAACGATCCACAATTATTCAATGTTTTAAACAAAACGGCAAAATACTACGGTATAAAGCCTATGGAAGTAAAATTGGAAATAACGGAAAGAGTTTTACTAGGCGGTAGTTTTGTTTTTGATTGGATCCATAAGGCCCGTGAAAAAGGTTACTCTGTCGCCTTAGATGACTTTGGTACCGGCTATTCCAGTTTAGGTTATCTCGCCAATTTGGAAGTAAACAATATCAAGATTGATAAATCTTTTGTTGAAAAAATGGAGCATGAAGATAAGGCCAAAAGTATTGTAAAATCTTTAGTACAAATGGCCATAGATCTGGATCTTACGGTTATTGCCGAAGGTGTAGAAAATAAAAAAGAAGTGAGTATTCTAAAGCGCTTTGGCTGTTCTTATATTCAAGGTTATTATTTCAGTAAGCCTATCCCCATGGCCGATATTTTCTATCTGTTAATGGAACAAGAAAATGGTAAAAAGAAAAAGGCAGCCTAGATTTATTTCACTTTTCTTGCTAGAAAATCCTCGTAACTACTATAACGATCTTCATCCACATTTCCGTTGATTTCAATAAATCGCCTTCCCACTGTTTGCATTAATTCGTGGTCATGGGTCGTTAGTAGAATCGTTCCTTTATAACGAATAAGACCATCGTTAACTGCGGTAATACTTTCAAGATCCAAGTGGTTGGTTGGCCCATCTAAAGTAATGACATTGGGCTCTTCTAGCATCATTTTGGAAAGAACACAGCGGACTTTTTCTCCCCCAGAAAGAACATTTGTTTTCTTGAGAGCTTCTTCGCCTGAAAATAACATTTTCCCTAAAAAGCCTCTGATATATGTTTCAGTCTGGTCTTTGGAGAATTGTCTAAGCCAGTCTACTAAAGTGTATTTTCCTTCTGCAAAGTATTCTGAGTTGTCAGCTGGGAAATAGCTATGTTTTGTAGTAACACCCCAAGTATAGGTACCAGCGTCTGGCTCCATACGTCCTTCGATGATTTCAAATAAAGTTGTGATAGTGAGATCATTGTCACTGAGAAAGACAACTTTTTCTCCTTTGTTGATGACAAAGCTTACGTTATCTAAAATTTTAACCCCATCAATTGTTTTACTTAGACCATCAATTCGCAAAATATCTTTCCCTGCTTCACGCTCTTGATCAAACTGAATGAATGGGTACTTACGAGAAGAAATAGGGAGATCATTTAATTCCAATTTCTCTAATTGTTTCTGTCTTGCAGTGGCCTGGTTAGATTTAGAAGCATTGGCAGAGAACCTTTGGATAAAGGCCTTAAGTTCTTTGGCCTTGTCTTCATTTTTCTTCTTTTGGTCGGAACGCAATCTTTGAGCAAGCTCACTCGATGTCCTCCAAAAATCATAGTTACCGGTATAAACGGTAATCTTTTTAAAATCCAAGTCAGCAATAT
>JBFEUX010000187.1:0-5860 GCA_041547255.1 Bacteriovoracaceae bacterium | reverse complement strand
TTTGCAAACAATATGCTTAATCCATCTATAAGTCCCTTGGTGCCAGTATTAAGAGATAATTTCTGGCTATCAACTCATGTGACCACCATTATTCTAAGCTATGCGGCCCTCGCCCTAAGCTGGTTAGTGGCCAATATTACCCTATTTAAAAAGAAAATGAACAAAATTAACGCCAAAGAATACCGCTATTATCAAAACCTGGTATATACTTCGATAAAAGTAGGTATTGTACTATTGTCTGCCGGTATTATATTAGGTGGCGTGTGGGCCGATTATTCATGGGGAAGATTTTGGGGATGGGACCCCAAGGAAACCTGGTCACTAATCGTTTTACTATTCTATATGGTACTACTTCACGGACGTTATAGTAGCTGGATAAATACACATCGATTTGTCGTTGCTTCGGCCGCAGGTTTTATGACGGTCATGATGGCATGGTTTGGCGTTAACTATATTTTAGCATCTGGATTACATTCTTACGGGTTCTCTGAAGGTGGGGCCATATTCTTAGGAAGCTTTTTTGCTATCCAAACAGGGTTTCTACTGGTTTTTGGTTTTGAGAAGAAAGAACTACCTCATGCTGCTTAAATATTGGCCACTCATTGCGTTTCTGTGTTTCCAAGGTTGCGCTCTATCGCCGGTAGAGAAAATCAAACAAGAAAAAAAACATGATGAAATTAGTGCTGATTCTATTATAGAATTAGCAAGAAGCAGTTATGTTAAAGGCTGTATCGATGGCATGAATGTCATTAAGAAGAAACGTACCAAGGGTGAGCGCTTACGGATCTGTGTATTAAAGGCAAAAGAACACAAAGCTCAATTAAGCAAAATGCTAATTACCGAAGACTCAAAGTAAAAAAAGGGCCCTAAAGAGGGCCCAATACTTATATTTTTATAGAAAGAAATTTATCTCAAAATATACGGATTAATTAATTGGTTTTGGATATTTTGGCTCATTTCCTTATTTCCATTAATATCGAAATATGCGATGAGAGCTCCTTCCAAACGTTTTTGTTCTACATAATAAGACTCGATAAACCCGTCTACTTGATTCTTAAGCCATGCAGGGATAGGTAAAAAGGCTAAACCAACTTGACCTAGATTTAAAAGCGATCTAAATCTACGTACCTCATTTGGTTTATCATAATTATAAGCGGTGGCCATTTTCTTAGAGAAAGCATGCTTTTTAAATATTAAGTTTTTAACTACCCGTTGCCCATCTTCTTTTGCCTCAAAAAAAGCAAAATTATAACGGGCCCCTACGCTATCCATAGTGTGTCTTGATCTTCTTAAGCGGTTGTTACCAATTCGTACCATAGCATAAAACTTAGACAGTCCATATTTCGCCCATGTATTTGCGGCCCTATTAGATTCACCATAATTGATTACATCAATTCTTGATTCATAAATGGAAGAAAACACTTTATTGGCTTCGTCAGTCGTCAGACCAATTTCAGCCTCTTTTACGTTTTCCAGATAGTGCAACATCATATTTTGGTGAAACAATCTTTGCTCTAAAACCAATTCATGCACTCGTACAATGACAAATGATACCAAGTTTAAAACTGGGATATTATCAAATCTATCCTGGGCAAACTCGATCGCCTTCTTAACTACATTATAGGTAACATTTCTTTTGTAAAAGTACCTAGGATCTTCAGTAGAAGCGATTACAGAAAGATCTAACATCATAAGTGCTTTTTTCAATTCATCTTGAAATTTCTTTAACACGCCCTTGCTTTGTGCTAACTTAAAAAATTTATCTACATTAACATTTTTTAAATTCTCCAGGGAGTCGCGAATTGCAATGATATTTTCCTGTACTTCGCTAGATTTATCACTCTCCTGCTCTAATTTAGTAATGAAAGCATCCATCTCTTCTTGATAAGACTTGGATTGCATGCGTTCAATCTCACGTTTAATATCGTCTCGAATTTGATACAAGTAAGGACTAATAGACCAGTTTTTATTTATCATATTCATTCTTACATAGGTAAGTTTACCCGTTTCATCTTTAACCAAAGAAAAACGTTTTTGAAATGATGACAGATCTTGCGCCGAGAAGGCATTTAGACTAAAAGACAAAAATATTAATAAACCTAATTTCGTCACATGCTTGACTTTAAACATTTGAAACTCCTTTTTTATAAGGTATATATTTTATTGTAAGAGGTTACGGCCCGAGCGCTAGCACAAATGTCTAGATGTAAGAAAATGTATGCATTTAAATCGACTAAGTTAACAAAGGATAAAAATATGTCGCACTTTAATGAAGTTGCCAATGAATGGGATACTACTGAAAAAGTTACTATGTTTAATAATATAGCGCAAGGCGCTCTAAAAGAATTAGACTTATCTGAAGTAAAGACAGTCATGGACTTTGGTTGTGGTACTGGTTTGTTTAGCCTGGCCTTACTCGAGAGCAAGCCAGATCAACAGTTTGAACTTACCGGCATTGATACTTCGGAAGGGATGCTCGCCGTGATGCAGAATAAGCAGCTAGCAAATGTAAAAACCCACACGCTAAATATAAATCTAGAAGAATCTGACTTAGATCAAAAGTTTGATTTAATTGTATCAAGTATGGCGTTTCATCACCTTAATGACCCCGAGAAAGTACTAATCAAATTATCTAAAATGCTTAATCCGGGAGGTAAGATCGCAATCGTAGATCTTGAAACAGAAGATGGTTCATTTCACCCTGACAATGCAGCTATGGGGGTAAAGCATTATGGTTTCAGTCGCCAGGACTTAAACTTATGGTCCGTTGAATCCAATTTTAAAATGTTCGACTTTAAAATCATTCACACCATCCATAAAAATGACAAGGACTACCCCCTATTCCTAGGGTATTTTCATCAAGTATAGATCTCAGGAGCGGTTCTTTTTATTATTTCCAAATCGAGTTTATCATCCCTAAATGCTAATAAATGCCTAAAAGAACTCTCCCATGGAATAATTTTGCGAAAGCTAAGCCAATCTAGTAGGCAAAAAAGCCAGATACCTTTGGTGTCCCATGCTAGCTCTTTGCGTTCTGCCTGCAGCTCAAAGTATTGTAAAATATCATTTAGTCGAGTTAGTAAGTTAAGAGATAAGGCATTTTTATAGTTGGGATCGAGTTTAAAATTTTTAAACTGCAATAATAAAAGTGCGGTGTCATTAGCTTCATTAATTAGTACCAACTCTTTTTCCAAAGCTAATCCAAATACTTCATGAAAGAGGTATTTATGAATAAGCATGGAATCCCATACCACTTGATTTTTGTCCACTAGAATAGGAACTCTACGAATCGGCCCATACTGTTTTAAATAGTCCTGTCCTTCATCTGAAAACACGTCAATAGGAATAAAATTGAGTTCTTGTTTTTGTGCTGAGATGCGAATACGTCTCACAAAGGGGGATGCAAATGAGCCAATTAACTTCAAATAAAACTCCTGTTATTAAGGATTTTTAATTTTTTGAGGGCGGCGGACAAAAGGTAAGTCTCGATCATGATCCATGGCCCACCTATCCTGCATATATTCTTGTCTTTCAACTTTATAGTGATCGAGTGATTCGTCTAGTGAATCAATTTTTTTTGTTAACTCAGCTTGGAGCAGAATGTTTTCCTGTTTTTTATAAATAAGATTATCTAAGGCCAGGCGCTTCTCTCGTTTTAAGGCGTTAATTTTTTCATCAAATTTCTGTACAGCTTTAAGTCGCTGCTGATCATATGTCCATAAAAAATGATTAATATCATTAAGCTGTTTAATAAAGCCTTCTTTACGCAATATAAGAAGTTCTCTGTATTTCGCTGCTTCAAAAACCCTATCGGCCAATTTTTTTGTTTTAAAATTTAACTGCATTCCTCTTGGGAAATAGCGATCCTTTTCCCAGCATGCATCGAAATCGAGCACATACATGCTGAAATAAAAATCTTCTACTGTGCGTACAGATGCTTTGCAGAAACGTCTTTCAGACTGATTATTCACCGTAAAACGAATGATGTCGCCAGTCTTAAGAAATTTAGTATTATTATTTTCAACATGTACTTTAAGCACCTTGCCAGTATCATCTTTATCAGTAACTCTTCCCATAAAGCGGGAATAGTCTACATTAGGATCCATAAAACTATTATTAGCAGGCCCTACCACCCCTTCATCAGGGTGAGCCGGAGTTAAGACATTGGCATAAGAAGTTGCAGTGTAGCAAAAAATTAATGTTAAAAGAAACTCGCCAAACTTATTCATAGCTTTTATTATGAAGCAAATTTAAAATTATTAAAAGGGATTAAGGAGTTATTATGGAATTTTTTATTGATACTGGTGATATTAATGAGATCAAAGAAGCCTATAGTTGGGGTATTATTGATGGTGTAACAACCAACCCTTCCCTTGTCGCCAAAACAGGAGTTGACCAAAAAACTCTTATTTCTCAAATTGCTGAAATTGTAGATGGCCCTATCAGTGCAGAAGTCATTGCAACTGACCATGTTGGTATGTTAAAAGAGGCTAAAGAATTAGCAGCAATTCACGAAAATGTAGTGATCAAACTACCTATGACTAAAGATGGTTTAATCGCCTGTCACGAGCTTAGTAAATTAGATATAAAAACTAACGTAACTTTAATCTTTAGTGCGAACCAAGCACTTTTGGCAGCAAAAAATGGTGCCACTTACGTTTCACCTTTTATTGGTAGATTGGATGATATTGGGCAGACCGGTATTCAACTTATAAATGAAATCAGAGAAATCTTTGATAATTATGCATTTCAAACCAAAATTTTGGCCGCTTCAATTAGACACGTTGATCACGTTAAAACCAGTGCTCTCGTAGGTTCTGATGTAGCGACCATTCCCATGAAGGTTTTAAATCAGCTGTTTAACCACCCTCTAACAACCAGCGGACTCGAACAATTTTTGGCCGATCACGCTAAGTCATTAAAATAACGTCAAACAAAACATACAAAATAGCTCAAGTTAAAAAATAATATTTCCGACTAGTTAAGTAAGTTAACTAGTTGGGAATAATTATGCCAAAAAAACAACTCCTATTAAGTCTTTGTATTGCAGCTTTATGCTCCTGCCAACCACCAATTCAAGTGGTACGTAGTAATAATGACCGTTCACCGGCCTATTATTCCTCCCATATGGAATCTAGTTGGCCATCGTCACACAGCTTTCCTGTACAATTAAAGCATGGAAGTGATCTTACTACTGATGAAGTTTCAGCACTGAAAGAATCAACCACCAACTGGAATCAAGGTGTAGGTGAAGACTTATTTCAAGTCGGTTCATCTAATAAAGATAGCTATCAAAATCTAAATGAGTTTGAAGACGGTGAACTTGGAGTATATAAGCTTGGACACTGGCCTAGTGAACTTCCCCCTACTGCTTTGGCCGTGACACAAATCCATGGGGAAGCAATTGATAGTGATAATATCAGAATCACCCACGCCGATATCTTATTAAATTATGATTATTTCACCTTTAGTACAGATGGCAGCTGGGGCTATGACTTGCAAACTGTATTAGTGCACGAATTAGGGCACTTTTTGGGTTTATATCACCATGGAGAGTCCGCTGAGCAAACAGTTATGTATCCCAGTATAGGTCGTGATACTGAAAATAGAATTCCGAAAGAGGTAGATATTAATGATATTTTAGCGAAATATCCTCGTGCGGCCGTTGTGGCCCAAAAATCAAACCTTTTACCTAACAACACAGTAGAAACAGAAAAAATAACTTTAATCCTGGAACTCTATCCCGATGGAAAAGAGCGTATGCGAATCCTAAAAAGAAGGCCTTAAATCTTCTTACAATGTCGTATAAAAACAGG
This sequence comes from Bacteriovoracaceae bacterium, assembly GCA_041547255.1. Lineage (GTDB taxonomy): Bacteria > Bdellovibrionota > Bacteriovoracia > Bacteriovoracales > Bacteriovoracaceae. The sequence goes on along the minus strand of JBFEUX010000187.1, from coordinate 44 downwards.
GGTAAGACAAAACGAATTAGGATCCGCAACGGATCCTTTTTTTT
>JBFEUX010000149.1:0-7405 GCA_041547255.1 Bacteriovoracaceae bacterium | reverse complement strand
TAAGGAATGGAAAGTCCCCCACTTTGAAAAAATGCTTTACGATCAAGCTGGGCTATTAAAGCTATTATCGAAGACAAGCTTACTTTACCCTTCCCCCTTAGTTTTCGATGCTATGATACAAACAATAGACTATCTAAGACATGAAATGCTATCCGACGAAGGTTTTTTCTTTTCTGGACAAGATGCCGATTCAGAAGGAGTAGAGGGTCTTTACTTTAGCTTCTCCAAAGAGGAGTTTACCCAAGCCTTAACTGAGTTTGATGCCGAGTTGGCCAAAGATATGGAAAAGTATCTTAAATGGTTCAATATTACAGAAGAAGGAAATTTTGAAAGAGGTCTAAATATCATCTCGTTAAACCCACAATATAAAGAGGACTATTACGGCCCAGAAGGTTGGAACAAGGTTAGACAAATTAGGCAAGCCATTATGGAAGCCCGTAAAATGAGAATTCCGCCTGCGACAGACAACAAAGGTGTAGCTTCCTGGAATTTTCAAACCCTTACGGCCCTACTAGATGTTATTCAATACTGTAAAATAGAGTCAATTCAAAATATGGCCCTTGAGCTACTTCAAACGGCGAACCTGCCTATCCAAAAAGCTTTTCAGTATGAGGAAAATGGCAATTCGCGTATAAGATCGACCACAACCAGGCAAGGACATGTGCCATTGATTGAAGATTATATCTTCTTTGCTGAATATTCTTTTAGAACATATGAAGTCTTTGGGGATAAAAATTCATTGGAGAATGGATTTCTTACCCTCGAGTTTATTTTCAAAGAATTTTATCGAGATAATATTTTTTATACTCGGGCCATATCCCATAATGATGACCATGAGTATGATAATATTCATACCCCAATTTTTGATCAATCTTATAAAGCGCCATATGCCACCCTGCTCTCACTTATTAGAAAGTGGAGGACAGTAAATTCTGAATGCAAAGAATACTGGGATCAAATTCATACGAATATAGAAAACCTTACTCATCTCAGTTTGCAAAACCCCTTAGGGTTTGGTGAAACCTTGCGCGCTTTAGCTTACCCGGATGAAGCCTATCGCAAAATAGAAGTTCCACTTTCCTGGCTAAAAAATAAATCTTTTCAACCATATCTGGTTAACTTCTCCAATCGCTTTGCACTTTATTATCAAACAGAAAAAGACGATAAATGGCAGATTTGCACTCTAAGAGAATGTGAATTACAAGGAAACGGCATCGAAGAATTTAGCAATGTTTTTAAAACTCCGTCTGAAAGCGAAAGTGAAAATACTTAATGGATTTTTTGCAGGATATAAAAGTTGCAGATCTTAGCTCTCGCTTACCTGGTCCTTTTTGCGGCCATTTACTAGCAAGTTTTGGGGCCCAGGTTTACAAAATTGAAGATCACAATCACGGAGGCGACCCCTTCATTGATGCTGGACACTTACAGTATGCTCCTAATTTTTTAGATTGGTACCAAAAACTTAATGATGGTAAAAAACTTATCAATTTAGATTTTCAAAGAGAACAAACAAAACTTAAGCAATATCTGGAACAGTGCCAAATTATTATTTATCCCGATAATAGCTTTTTTAATCATCTTATTAAGTCATGCCACCTCGATAAAAAAGTTCTTATCAAGATTGCTGGTGGCAGAAACGAATGGCGTTTCTTACACGATCTCAACGCTCTTGCTTTAACAAAGACTTTTAAACAACATTTGGCCCATACCAAGACTCCCCCGTATCTACCTTTTGCTGGAATTAATTTTGGTTTCTATCTGGCCAGTATCAGCTTAGCCGCGCTACATAAATGCATTCAGCAAAGTACTCTGATTCATCAGACCCTTTATCTAAAGGATGTTACGAAAGAAATTTTCGATCTGTTTTACTCTGAATTAATTGATAATCGAGGAAAATTTCTCCACACAGGGGCTTTTCCCTGCTATAATGTCTACGAAACTGCTGATGCAGGGTTTGTTTGCTTTGCCGCCATTGAAGAAAAATATTGGCTAAAATTCCAAGAGATCTTTAAAATTCGTTTATCACTCACTGAGCGTTTTGATGAAACTGGAAAAATTCAAACAAAATTAGAAAAGCTATTTGCGCAATTGTCGACCCAAGACATTGAGAATAAATTAAAAGGTCACTCTATTTGTATTACAGTGGCCAAAGATAAAAAAGGATAAATTATGTCAAAGCAAGTATTTGGATTTAACTACACCTTAAAAGACAAGACTGGAAATATCATCGATAGTTCCCAAGGTAATGATCCTCTCGTTTTCCTGGCCGGTTCAGGACAGATCATTCCAGGCTTAGAAAAAGTCATCGTCGGTCTTAATGTAGGAGATAAAACTGATGTGGAGATCAAAGCCGCTGATGCATACGGAGAAGTTATTGAAGATTTAAGAATTACAGTAGAAAAATCTCAATTCCCAGAAGATCGTGAAGTTGCTGTAGGTGACCAATTCCAAGTTAATAATGAACCGAATGCTCCTATTTTTACTGTTACCAAAATAGAAGGTGAAAGCGTACATATTGATGGTAATCATCCGATGGCGGGGCAAGATCTATTTTTTGAAATTGAAATTACTGAAAAAAGAGATGCCACAGAAGAAGAAATTGCACATGGCCATGCTCACGGGCCAGGTGGACACCATCATTAATTAGGAAACTAATTAAGGCAAAGATATTCGCCATCCAATGATAATAGATTTTGGTATGGGTCATTACTTATTAGGAGTGACCCATCTAAATCAAAATAATCACAAAGTTCCGCCAGATAAAAAGCCTCACTAATCCCCAAGCTCGACTCAATCATACAACCAATCATGGTCTTAAGGCCCTGTTGTTTAGCCTTAAGTAAAAGCTGCCGGCCATTTTCAATTCCACCAGCTTTCATCAATTTTATATTCACTCCATGAAACTTAGTGGCAAATAGCTTCTCACAAAAATCAGTTTCCACCGATTCGTCAGCAATAATTTCATAGCGTGAAATGGGTTTTAATTTCTGATAAGTTTCAATCATCGAACTGGCAAAAGGTTGCTCAATAAACTCAATATTCATTCCCTCTGTTTGCTTTTCGAATTGCAAATACTCATCAAGAGACTTAAAGCCCTCATTACCATCCACCCTGATTTTTTTATCCGTTAAGGAGCTCAACTCTTTTAAAAGCGCTATATGTTCAAGTCCTGCTACTTTAAGTTTATAAATTCCAAACTGCTCATTACGCTTTAGATAATCCTTTAATTGCGTTACATCCATAATAGGAATAGAAAACGAAGTGATGATTTTTTTTACCGGATTAAGACTTAGCTCCTGATAAATTTGTCCCTGAGTTCGCATTTTCAAAAGTAGGTTGTTAACCGCATTTTTAAAACTATTACACCACTCAGGACTTACATATTTAGGATTAGCCTGAAACTCAGAAAATTCTTTTTCAATACGTTCACAAGATTCACCGTAACGAATATTGGGAGCTACCTCTGAAGCGTACTCCCCACATTTAAGAATAAAATTTTCCTTGTACAGCGATTCATTACGAGAAATTTTCCAATTTACTTTAAGTTCTAGTCTGATTTTTTCTAATGTACAATTCATAAATCGCCAATAACTTCAAAGTCACGACTTAAGTGAAAATCCTCTGGTGAAAGCCCATATTGATAGCGGGGTGTCTTACTTGAAAAATAAAGATCCCATAGATGAGCATTCACATCAAAGAGCATCGGCTTAGTAGTCAGGTCTTCAAAGTGATAAAAACTTTTCAATAATTTATAAATGAGTTCACTACAATAAAATGCCTCTTTACCCTTAATATAATTGTCCCATAAAAACATAGCATCGTAAGGATGACCTATAAACTTCTTCGCTTGTGCAATCAAACTAAGTTCTGATTGCGAGTTATAGTTTTTTAAACGCATAACTTTGATACGGGACTTGGATGCCGTACGCTTTTGAAAGTGTTGTAATCGAGTCAACTGAACCTGGCCATAAGCTTCTAAGACAAAAAGCTCTTCACCCTGCCTTATGACCATCCCCATATGAGAAAACTCAGAAGATTCTTGTTGCTCGATAAGAGTACAACTCCAACAGTCCAAGGGCTGTAAAAGGATATCTCCGGTGGCGAGTTCCACTGCAAAGCTGAGCTTAAGAGGTAAAATCAGCAAGAATATAAGTATTTTGGCCATAATATAAGGCATCCTTCAAAGACAAACCTACGTTATTTCAAGAGCTTATAACTAATTTCACCCTATTGGCAAGAATTTCGGATTTTAGAACTATAATTAAATAAATACAATAGCTTACCGATACAAGGTATATTATGAAAAACTTAGACTTAAAACAATTACCTCTACTAGGGATCCTCATTTTCAATCTCACTGCTCATAACCTGTCTTATGCTCAAGCTGGAAAAAGCAAATGTAAAAGAGGACAGCATTATGATAACTCACTTAATCGTTGTGTCACGGATTCAAAGGTTATTTCAACTCGTACGGAGACCTTGAATTGTAAAGGACTTGAAGGTGATGCATTTAAAAAATGCTTCGATAACAATGTAAATAAATCCCTGCAAGAAGGCGAAAGTGAAGGCAAAATTAAAGGGAAAACTGATCCCAGTTCAAGCCTTATCGTACCTGGCTTAGTCGTCATTGGCGCAGGTGTTGTTCTATTAAACAAAAAAGACGTTCTAGGAAATTGTAGTTCCATGTCAACCTGGCTCATGCTGGGTGGAGGAGTTGCGACCATTCTAGGAGAAATGATGGCACAAAAGAGCTACAAGAAAAAACTTGATGGAATGATTGAGCGCTATCATAAACAAATGCAGGAAAATCCACTAAACGAAGAAGAGAGTATTGACGTCATTACGCAGAATCAAAAAATTGCTTATGATTTTCAAATAGAGCAAGAGAAGGCACGAAAAAGCGCTCATGAAAGTAGACAGAAGACTTATATGCTGGCCTTCGGTTTATATACAGCAAGTTCATTGGCCGCAATCTATGAAGCAATGACAACGACTGGCGGAACGGAATGTGCTGCAAGCTCATTTGATCAAAATCCGAATAAAAAAATAAACACCCTTTTTGTTGCCGATACAGAACTTTATCAAAAAAGCTATTTTATCGAAGACCTAACAGCTGCTGAACTCAGAGAATTAGTTATAAGAAAAATAAGTGGTCTGTTTATAGAGCCTGTTTTCGCAGCAGAAACGGCAGGCAGTGGCGATGGCGCATCTAGCTTCTCCATGCCTAAATCATTTTCAGATGCCAGTAGTGCCGCTGGAGATTTCATCAAACCTGCATTTGATTCCCCTTGGAAGCGAGCGGTTATCTCTGGTGTTTTGGCAGCCTATAGTCTGATGGTTGCTAACAAAGCAGGAGAACTGGCCAAAGAAGCAGAAGAGCGAATTAAATTTTTACAAGAACTACGTGACGACTTTCTTGCTAATGGTGGCGCCAGAACAGGAAATTGCTCTGCTAAAGATCGTGATGATAATACCAAACCAGAATGTTATTGTTATGTTTCCGGAGGTGCTCCCAATAGAAAAAGGGCCAACTACCCCACCTGCCAGAGAGCCTTGGCAGATACAAACTACGATGCTTCCAACTACGACCCCGCGTATGCGAAAAGTAATTATGAAAATAAAGGATGTTTTACTCAAACAAAACGTTTTGACCCCAAATGTGCTTGTAAAAAAGATAAAGATAAAAAAGGCAAAGACCGCTGTTTGCGTCTAGATGGAAAATTAAAGCTGGGAGATATGGGAAAACTCAACGGGCTTAAAGATATGATGAAAGATACGGTGAACTTTACTAATGGTAATTTAAGCACCGGAGAGCTAGACCAAGCTGGCCTTAAGGATCTAGCGCTAAGAGTAAATAAAGTTAAAGACAAACTTGCTAAAAATCCAAAATATGCTGCAAATATGCTGAAGCTTAAAGAAGCTCAAGGTAGAATCCAAAAACAAATTGCAGCAAAGATGCAAAGAGGGCTTGCCTCGGGCGAATTGAGTTCACCTTTTAATGGTGGCATGTTTGGAGGTGGGTCCCCTTCCAATGCCCAAGATGTACTTAAAGACCTTAAAGAGAAAATTGACGCTAAAAGAGGTATTCCTCAGTTTAAACGTGGAAAAAGTCTAGCAGCGACAAAGACAAAACGAGGAATGAGTGATTTTAATTTTGGTGATAGTGGCAGTGGACAAGCTGGTGTTAATGTAGAAGACTTAAATAAAGTAATGAATAAAGACTTTGCTTATAATGATATTAACGAGAATCCAGGGCATAGTATTTTTCAAATTATCACTCTACGCTATCAACGAAGTGGTCTAAGAAGATTATTTGATGAAAAAGGTAAAACCCAGGCAGATGCAGCAAATACAACTGATATAAATGAGCGCTAACTTTAATCTACTCACAGGAAGAGAAAATAATGAATTGGTTGAATACCAAGGATATCTGGTTCACCACGCTCTAATCTCCTCCTTAGAAAAATTACAACGCTTAGTAAGAAAAGAGCTAGGTGCTGATATGCAGATTATTAGTTCCTTTCGAAATTATGAAAGACAAACCATTATTTGGAATGAAAAGCTCCAGGGTATTCGCAAAGTCTTTGATGACAACGAAAATATCGTAAATAAAAACGATTACCCTACACTTGAATATCTTCACAAAGTCATGCGCTTTTCAGCAATTCCTGGAGCGAGCCGCCACCACTGGGGAACTGACCTGGACATCTATGATGCTAATCAAATAAATAAGAAAGATGTGCAACTAACTGCCTCCGAGTGCAACTCCGGTGGGCCATGCTATAAGTTGCACACATTTTTAGATGAACTGATCACTGGTCATAATAGTTTTGGCTTTTTTCGTCCTTATGAAAAAGACTTAGGTGGTGTGGCCGTAGAGAAATGGCATCTCAGCTATGCTCCTATTGCCCAAGAGTTTTTTGAGAAATACGATCTAGCATGTTTTGAAAAAAATATTGAACGAAGTAAGATTGAAGCGAAAGAACTTATTTTAAAAAATTCAGAAGAGATTTATCAGAGATATATAAGCAATATTACATTTCCCTAAGAACAAAAAAAACTCAAAACCTCACATCCTTTTTCAGTTATGAAAATATTACAATTTTAAGCCAACCAAAAAATCAATAAAAACAAGACGATAGCATGGATGCAAAATGCACCATCATTTTTGTAACGCAGTAAGTTTATTTTATTATACACATTCCTTCCCAATTGATAATTTCGGGCGATCATTTTTAAAAAGGGGTAAGAAAAATGAGAACCAAATTAACCGCCTTATCAATCCTTTTAATATTACTGACTGTCGACGCCTTTGCCGATAGAGGAAGAAGACGGCAACAAAATTCTAATTCTAATAGAGGTTCTCACCGAGCGAGACCAACTGAAAGACATCGTACTCCAGCCC
>JBFEUX010000157.1:0-7132 GCA_041547255.1 Bacteriovoracaceae bacterium | reverse complement strand
TGTAGCTTGGTTTTCTCATTAAATTCCAGATTGATAAACTCTAGGCGCTCCAGGATGTCAGGAGCAAATTTTTTTAACTTTTTTTTCCCAATTTCCTGGTAGTCACTTTTTAAATCTATGCAAATACTGCGTTTGTTATTTTTGTCGATAAGCACTGAAGAAAGATGGCCGGCCCCACTGCCAATATCTACAAATCCTTTAATATTCTTATCTTCCATTTGTTTTTTTATGATTTGGATTTCGTGCTTTTTCTTGGGAGTGAGCCTGGCGCTAAGATAACTGGGGATGGAGTCCAACTGGCCTTCAAATTGGGGCAGCTCACTTAATTTTTTGATTTGATTGAGATAAGCGAGGTAATCAGTATTTCGAATCGCCGAAAAATCTAATTCATTTTCCAGGGCCATTAATTCTTTATCATCTAGTGCCTTGAGGTCATCAATCCAGCTAAGATATTGCTCTGGCAGCTTAGGGTATTGCTCTAAGACCTCAGTATCTAATAAGCGCTGATGTGAACTAAGAAAGTCCTGAATCTGGTGAAATCGCTTTTCATAATTCATGGCGCTACTGTATACTAATTTTATGAAAATTGCCATTTGGGGAATGGGCGTTTCTGGCATGGGAGCGCTTAGATATTTAGCTAAGAAAACAGATCATGAGATCTATCTCATTAATTCTGGGGAATTGGCCAGTTGGCCGCATAAGGATGAAATTCTATCTTTGGTGGATGCCTCTCAATGCTATCCTCAGGATCAGTGCTCCGAGCTTGCTGATAAATTAGATCTTATTGTGATGTCTCCAGGGATTGATCCCAAGATGCCAGCACTTGTTCCTTTTAAGGGTGTTAAAAAGATTTGTGAAGTGGAGCTGGCCTATCAGCAGGTGGATATTCCCATCGTCGCGGTGACCGGAACCAATGGTAAAACCACAACTGTGACTCTGCTTACTGAGGCCCTGGAACTGGCCGGTAAGAACGTATTCCTCGCTGGTAATATTGGGACACCTTTTTGTGAGATCTTATTGCAGGAAAAAGAATTTGATATTGCGGTCTTGGAGTTATCCAGTTTTCAATTGGAGTTGATGGACAAGTTTCATCCGCAAGTGGGCGTGATTTTAAATTTAGAACCGACGCATATGGAGCGCTATGCTTCTTTTGCAGAATATGAAAATGCCAAGCTTCTTATCTTAAAAAATATGGGCGCGGATGATCTTTTTATTGCTCCTGGAAAATATCTAGGTAGGAAAGAGGGGGTGCCAAAATTTGGTATTAAGCCCATTGCTGGAATTGATTTTTCGAAGTCTAAATTAGTTGGTGAGCATCATCTATTAAATTTTGATGTGGTAGATAAAGTACTCAGCTATTTTAAGCTTGATCAGGGCAGAACCATTATTCAAAAATTAGTGAATGAGTTTTCCGGAGTACCTTATCGACTGCAATACATTGGCAGTAAAGATGGCGTCGACTTTTATAACGATGCTAAAAGTACAAATACCGCGGCGACTGTTTCAGCTCTTAAATCATTTAGTGATAAACGGGTGGCCCTGATTATGGGGGGAAAGCTTAGGGATGATACCCAAGACTTAGCTGCAGGACTTAAGGATTTTGGAAATATAGAAGTATTGTATGCTTTTGGTGAGGCCAAAGACTTTATTGCGCAACAATTAGCTGGCTTGTTTAATGTGGTGGTAAAAGAGAATCTAGGCCAGGTTATGGCACAGTTAGCGCTACAAGATGTACAAGTGGTACTATTTAGTCCAGGATTTCCTTCATTCGATCAATATGATAACTACGTGGCAAGAGGGCAAGCCTTCACAAGCTTGTTAGATGAATCACTTTAATGGAATTACTTTAGCTTAGTCACTTTAATTTCAGTAGCTTGGGCCGTACTGAAGTTTTCGAGAGATATCTTTGCGACAAAGATCATAACAATTAGGATGACAATAGATCCAAACTTAATACTCATTCAAGCTCTCCTAGTGTGCCAGATATTTATTAAACAATAAGTATTATCGATCAACCTAATAAAAACTTGAGCTTAAATTTCCAAATTGATTAATTCCAGTCATTTAGATAGGAAAAAATCTCAATTTTAAGGTGTAGTTTGAGGGGCGAAAAACGGCAAAAAATATTGAGTGCCTATTATTATCGGCATTAATTAAGGCCAAGTACATGAAGGCCTTATAAATTTAAGATTTTATAAAGATTATTTATGTGAGTTACTTCTCAAAAGTAAAGCCCAACTTGTCTTTTAGCTCAGCTGGTAGCTTTGGCACCTTGGATTTTGGCAGCAAGAAGGTGGCAAGATTAAATAAATCGGTAAACACACGATTATTCTCAGCACTTTGCTTAAGGTATTCGTGTCCGGATGAACCTCCTGTCCCAATTTTAGTTCCCAGCATTCGATGGGCCATGATGGCATGACGGTAGCGCCAGGTGGTAAACATTTCATCAATATCTGTGAGTAAGTCAAGCAGGCGATTAGGAATTTGTAATATGGGTTCATCTCTAAAAAGGCGGATATAAATGGCCGCGAGTTTGGCCTCTCTTGAGAGGCGAACTAAGCCTTGCTCTTGCAGCCCTCTATATTTTTCTTCGCTAAATAAATTATTGTAATTATCCAGCGTGGATTGCAGGTTTCTTAATTCTATTTCTCGCTCTTTGGGATGCAGAGTTATATTGCTTTCAATAATTTCTTTATCTTGCTCAACCATTTCAATCGTTGCTTTTTGGTACTGTTCCCAGAAATTAAAACGCCCCATCTGGGTAAATGGAAGTCGACTTAGCCATTTATCAATCAACTCCAATAAAGTGGGCTCTTCTTCAAGGGCCTCAAGATAATCTCTATCAGCTGGTTTTAGTCTGGAGTTAAAAAATTGTTTATCTACACCTAAGCGGTATTTTTGTTTTAGTCCTAATTTAACTTCGATAGTTCTAAATTGAATACTTTGAAAACCAGAAGCGGGTAGTAAGTAATCTCTAAAATCCATAAAGTCCATTGGAGTCATGGTTTCGATGACGGTAAGTTGATCGTTCAGTACCCTTTGTATTTCTACAATCCGATTAAGTCGATGGTTAACTGTTCCTAGGCTGGTGGGCTTGACTCTATCGGTATTAAATAAATCATAAATAGAATTAAGTTCATGAATAATTTGCTTAAACCATAACTCATAAGTTTGATGGATGATAATGAATAGCGTTTCATCGTGGGCTTCTTGGCCCTGCTCTTTTGATTTAAGTTTTTGTGCATCTAGAATTTTATCTAGTTGTAGGTACTCGCCATAGTAAATAGGCTCATATTTCATAAATGCTGCTCCGCCAAAGGTTTAATGCTTTTTGAAATTTAAAATATCTCGTAACTTTTAATTTGGCCAATCTTACGCTAGGATGGGTGGGCATTATCAACTGACTTTACCTATTTAATAGAGGCTTCTTATGGCAAGTAAATTTAAACTAAGCACCCAGCAAATACAGCAGAATATTGAGAAACTTAAATCCTTTATGCAGCATGAAAAACTAGATGCTTTTTATATCTCCAGTTTTGATGAGTTTTTAAATGAGTATGTGCCTATGAGTAATTGTCATCGATATTATTTCACAGGCTTTAGTGGATCTGTTGCAGAGGTGTTGATACCCATCGCTGGTAGACCTAAAGTGTATGTGGATGGTAGATATCACGAACAAGCTGACTTAGAGTGCGATAGCAACTTAGTTGAAGTGGTCAAGGTTGCAAGCAATAAAAGTTTATTGGCCGAGTTAAAAGAAGATTTCCAAAATGGCGACTATGCCAAAGTTGGTTTAGAAGCAGACCGCACCGCTACTTCTTTTTATGAGTATTTGCAAAAGGATCACAAACTTACGATTTATGCTCATAAGGAATTGGAAAAGATTGTTGCATTTGAACCAATGCCTAAATTGCCAAAGATTACCCATTTGACTAAGGAACAAATTGGCAGCACAACCAGCGAAAAATTATCAAATATTTTCACCGAACAAAATCATGCTTACTATATTACCGCCATTGATAGCCTGGCCTGGTTAAGCAATTGTCGTGGTTACCATCTGCCAAATCTGAGTTCTTTTTTAGGAAGAGGGTTGGCGCTACGAGATAAGCTTTATGTATTTGTAGGAACTGATGTGGAGTATGAATGTTCTGATCCTGCCGTAGAGTTTGTTGCCTGTGACCTCGCAGGGATGGAACATAAATTGGCGGCCATTCAAACCCATCGCAATATTGAAAAACTTTATATTGATAAGGGCATGCTCAACGCTGCGGACTTTCTGATGCTTAATCGCGTTTTCCCTGCGGAAACATTTGTTGATAAAAAAGGCGGATTAGTGGAGTTTCATTCCATTAAAGATGCTGGCGAGATTAAAGTGATGAAAGATTCTTTTGCTCGCGCAGATAAGGCCATTTATAATACTATAAAATGGGCCAAAGACAGTTTAGCGGCCAAAAAAGATATCAGCGAATTAGATTTACATTCTCAAACTTGGCTATCCTATCAAGAGCAAGGGGCAGTTGAGCTAAGCTTTGGTACGATTGCAGGTGTTGGGGCCAACGGTTCTATTATTCACTATGGAGACCCTAAAGCTGACGTTAAAATTACGGCAGATAGTATGTGTCTTCTAGATTCGGGTGGCTATTTCGAAACGGGCTTTGCCACCGATACCACGCGTACCTTTATGGCCGCAGATCAAGAGGGATCAGCGAAACATAAAGAGATTTATACTTTAGTGCTTAAAGCAGTACTTAACGCACAAAATGCTGTGTTTAAATCTGGCACAAAAGGAACAGGGCTAGATGCTATCACCAGGCAACCTCTGTATCAAAAGGGTTATGATTACGCTCATGGTACTGGCCATGGAGTTGGAATCCACGTACACGAAGGCGGAGTTGGTATCGGGCCCACTCGTGGCTATGAGCTCAAGCCGGGTCAGGTGGTTTCCTTGGAGCCGGGGATTTATATTCCGGGCTTTGGTGGTGTTCGTTTAGAAAATATTGCCTTGGTAAAAGAGCATCCCGAGTTTGAAGGATTCTTATGCTTTGAAAGTTTAGTTTATATTGGTTTTGAACCATTACTAATTGAAGAATCTTTATTAAATGAGCAGGAAAAAATTTGGCTAAATGAATACGAAAAAGAGTGTGAAAAAAGAGGAACCAGTTTTAGATAGACTACTAATTGGCCATAAGAGCAATAAGCACCAGATTAATGGCCATCATGGCAACGCCCATTAAAAAGTATCGTGAAGATTTTTTGTTCTGCACTTGTTTTGTTTCCATGGAAAATTTTCTACTTAACTACAGAATGATTGTCCAATTTAAATCTTAGGATTGTAAAAAATTTAGCAATCATAAGTATTAAAAATCCAATAGTTGGAGCAATGGCCATATTAAATAAAAAAATTTTATTTATCTTAAGTTGAGGCAAAGCCCCCTTGCCACCAGCTGGAGGGTCATTTTTAAGATCTAAACTGCCTAAAATCCCACTACAGCTATCGATAACTTGATTAGGATAAAGGTAGGTAATGCCATCGATATCGTCCTGAGAGAGCCTAAAAAGCTTGTCTGAGTTTTGATAATACATCAGGGCATAGTTTCTATTTGAGTGGCCAAGCCCCACAGCATGCCCAAGTTCGTGGGCCAAAACACTGCGTTTTTCAGCATAGGAAAGCCCTGCAAAGGCGGTCGTTGGGGTATCATTAATTAAAACCACAGCTCCTGTAATTTTGGAGCCAGATACATTATTTGGGGCGCTAATTGCCAAATAAGCGCTGTTGGGAAAATTAGTCGTGTTAGAGTTACAGGCGATAATGATATCACCAGCTGTGGGCACGGTAGTTGCCGGATCACAGCTACTTACTGAATCGCTGGCACATAGTTCACCAGTCAAATACAGAGCATCAGTGGTGTTATAAATACTGCCTTTTTTGAGGCGTAAAGATGAGCTAGGGACCTTATTCCAATAAGAGTTTACCGCATCTTCAGCAATACTCAGAAGCTCAGTATTGCTAATCCCAGCATTGCTACAAGTGCTATTAGAAGTTACGTGAAATTTAACTTCCTTGCTACTAAAGGTGGCACTCGTATTAGTGATTAAACGAAAAGCATAAACATTGGAAATAGAAAGTAGTGCATAAATGAGCAGCAGAGTTTTCACAATAAGTCCTTCATCGGAATATAGTAATTAAAGGAAAGAGAGTAAGTTATCATTCGCTCACTGCTTTCATTCCAGGCAAAGATATAGTTTTGCAACTTCACTCCCATATTGTCCTTAATGTATTCAACCCCTAAGTCTAAAGTTTGATTGGTGGCCGTTCTTCTTTCGGCCGGAATATAATAAACCTCCGTACCACTTCCATTTCTTAAAGTATCCTCACCACCGGAGGCACTGATGGAAGTCATAACAAAGCTGGTACCTAGCCGTAGTCTTAAAAACTCCCAAGGACTGTAGATGAAATCACCTCGCAAAAAGAAAATATTTTTAGAGATATCGTTTTCTGTTCGTTGAATGACCCAGCCTACTTCTGGTAAGAGTGAGAACTGGGGTTTTAACTCATATTCCAGTCCTGCAGTGAGATAGGGATTTATTTCAAAGTCATCATTAGTGTCACCTGAATTATTGATCTGTACCTGGCCATAATTTTCTAACCAAGTTCCAATGCTAAGATGTAGATCCTTAAATGATTGCAGTCCGAATGCATGCGCTGAGTAAGGATACTGAAAAGTGATAAGTAAAAGGGTTAAAATCCATTTAAACATAGAGTTATTTTAGAAAAGAAAGTTGCGGAAGGCAAAATTTAGCAATTAAAATTGTCAGATAACCGTTTAATTAGGTAAAATACCCTTGTCTTAACACGGAGTGTTTAATGTTTGAAAAATTCGAAGTTCCCTCAGACCTTATTCCTAGTGACCCTCGTTTTGGAGTGGGTCCTTCCTTGGTTCCAGCTGAACACCTTCAGCATTTGGCCGATACTAAAACGACTTTGCTGGGAACCAGTCACCGTCAGGCAACAGTTAAAAATTTGGTTAAGGAGATGCAAGAAGGAATTAGGCGTTACTTTAACCTACCTGCTAGTTATGAAATTATTATTGGAAATGGTGGGGCGACCTTCTTATTTGATATGATTGGCCTG
>JBFEUX010000238.1:0-4227 GCA_041547255.1 Bacteriovoracaceae bacterium | reverse complement strand
GCCTCCAAAGAGTAAAAAGAAACCACTTAATCTTACTGTTACGATTAAGAAGTCTTCCCTTGTTGTCTCTCATGGATTACCTGCAAAGACTGCTATTCAAATCAAGAAAAACTCTGAGGGTAAATATAATCTATCCAAATTACATGATTACCTGGTTGGATTGAAAAAAGCTCATGTCAGCGAAGAACTGGTTATTCTTGAGCCGTTGGTTGATCTTCCCTACGAAGAGATTGTTAAAATTATGGATGCGGTAAGAATGCTTAAAAACACAGATGATACTCTTTATAAAAAAGATAAAGATGGTATTGATGTTCAAGTCAAAACGCTATTTAGTAAAATCATCTTTGGAAACATAATGAGTTAAGTGAGATAAATATGGCCAGAACTAGATCGATTAGAAATAAGAAAAAACGTGAAAAAAAAGAGCCAGTTGATGTAGATATCACATCTTTATTGGATATCTTGGTTATCTTACTCGTTTTTTTATTGCGTTCCTATAATTCATCCGGGGTTACCTTCACTGTCCCCAAAGGGATTGAACTTCCAAAGTCGGCTTCTATTTCTATGAACCGGCCAGGTGTTATCGTTCAAGTTTCAAAAGACAAAATATGGGTGGATGACAAAGTCATCCTCGATATAAGTGACAAAAAATCTATGAACGGTATCTTCGATGAAGGCAATAGAAGAATCGTGCCACTTTACTCTGAGCTGGTTAAGAAAAAAGAAGAAATCAAAGCGATGGCACAGCAAGTTCCGCAAGCAAAACCTTTTTCTGGGGTAACGAATCTGATCATTGATAAATCAATCAAATTCAATTACATAAAAAAAGTTTTATATACAGCCGCAGCAGCAGGATTCAAAGAATATAAGTTTATCGTATTAGGTGAAGAGTACTAACTCAGGTTTCGTAAAACGAATTCGAGCAACATAACTCCAACTATAATACATGAATAAAAAACTATCAGTTTTTGCATAACTTGCCTTTTATTCTCTCCCCTATTCTATTTTTAGCAGAATCTAATACCCTGGTCAAAAGTGCATTTTGACCCTATACAATTCAATAAATGTAAGTTTTTTATATACTAGAGTAGTTTAGAGGGAATCTAATCACGTGTGAATTATCCAATTGTAAGCCGGAAAAACTCATCTTCCAATATTCTTGCCTGACACACATTTTAAAATCTTTAGGAAGTTGCTTACCATTTGCCTCGGTTACCTGAACATAACTTACGCTTCCATTTCGTCGGATACTCAACTGATTACAGGTGGATATTTTTTGTTTCTTATTATCTTCGAAACGGAGCCAATTTTTAAAGCAGTTTGCCATCACTGAGGATTTTATTTTAGCAGCTACAATAAGATGTCTTTCTTCTACATCCCTAGCAGCAAAGCCGCATTCATTTTCCTCATAGACTGCTTGAGGTTGACTGCCTTCGCTATTTATAACTTTAATATTAGAACAACTAACAATTAAAAGTAATATAGAGCATTTATAAACGCTTTGGATAAAAGTTAAATGGTTGTTTAACATCTACCGTACCTCCACCCATTGGCGCAGGGAATTTAATTCCTCGTAAGACTCCTACCACACAACCTTTAACTTTTGCCGGTAATCTGGTCTGGCCATCCACACCTGCTCGACTTACATGTCCTGATGAACCAATGGTAAATAATAAGCGAATGGTTCCTGCAACATTTTTTGCATTGGTCTTATCTAGTTCTTTTTGATAACAGGCCCTAAAGAATGGAATATTATCTCTTAAAATTCTACGGATAACATCTGGGTCCATCGACCCCAGAACAACTGTCTCAGAAGGGATACCTGCAGTATAAACTCCAGTCTTGGCCGATAAACCTTCGGTCCCTTTTGACTGGCCAATTTTTCCTGTGGTCGTTCCGGTTAAAGATCCAATTTCAGTTCCTACCGCTGCTTTTTTAAGGCTCGTGGCCACACCACCTGAGATAGAGGCACTGGATACAGCTCCCGAAGTTGTTTGTGCAGTTCGGGCACCACGTAATCCACCACCTTTTGCCATTAACTTACTCACAGAGCTTTTGAAATCAAATGATTTATAAACATCTACTTTACCAATTGATTTGCTTGGAACTGCTGCCCTTCTGGTGCGAGTTGTGGACGCGCGACTACCTGGCGTAGGAGTAGCCTTAGCCTTGGCCTTTTTGGGAGTTGGCGTTCGCTTAGGGATTGGACTTTTTACGCGTTTTACCTTCTGAACTTTAGGAGCTTTTTTCGCACCTGGGGTTTTGGCAACTTTGGTGGTTTTAATATTAGATTTTTGTGCACTCGCTTCAACTTTCTTAGGAGTACTCTTTTTAACAACTGGTTTTTTGGGCGCTGTTTGTTTTTTTACAGGTGCCTTTTTACTAGATTCAATTGTTTTATGCTTATTTACAACTAATTTTTGTCTATAGAGAATCGTTGCGATTCGCTCCGGATCTTTTTCATCTTTTAGTTCTTCATCTACCTTATACATATTCAAGGCTACGAGTGGCAAAATAACAAATAGGACTGCAAGAATGAGATATTTTCTTAATTCTTTATCTCTTCTGAAAAATGGTGGTGTCTTAACTTTTGGAGGTGATGAAACCCGTCGTACATAAATTTCTAAATCTTCATTGGTCAGCTTAACAATATCATTTCCCTGAATGTTAACAATGCCTTCTTCTGTACCTTGCACCTTATTGTCTTGTAAGTGTAGCATCTTATAATTATGAAGTTGTTTCACAATACAATTCCCTTTATTTAGTTCAATAAAAGGAACTTTTTCTGTCTTAGCTAGGTATGGGAATTCGATCTCCCTAGCTTTATCGGTTAGGCCAGCAATTTGATAGACGCCATCCTTTTCAGGAAGGTAGTCTACTGAATAAACTCTATCCTGATTCAGGATAATAACCTCAACTGCTTGTTTACTTACATCATATTTAAAAATAGGGTAAAGATCCCTGGTATCTTCAAAAATATATTCACTGTAGTCCGAGTTTGGATCAGCAGCTAAGGGATAGACGATATAAGGGATATCAGTTTCTGCTACCGCAGGTGTCTCTTTTGGTAAGGCCGCAGTTTTTTTCGGAGTTTCCGGCGGAGCTATTGTCACCTCGGGTATTGGTGTTTGGCGAAGGATACTTGCCTTACCTTCCTCCGGTTCAAGAGCTGGAAGTACAGGCGGAAGTTCCGCTGATTTTTTGTAAACAGTAAAGGTAAACTCAAGTGATCCAAATTTGATGGTATCGCCAACATTAATGTACTCAACAACGATCTTTTCATTATTAACATATGTGCCATTTTTGGAGTTCATATCATAAAGACGTACATCCCTGGCGGTCACTTCTAAAATAGCATGAACTGCAGAAATCTCACTGTAGGGAATAATAATATCACAACTCTCTGCTCTTCCTAGTAGATAACGACCAGTAGTTAATGCACTACTATGGATCTTAACCTTTTTATTATTAGGTTTCAGTTGAAACAATTTAAGATTTTTGGCTACCTGTTTTTGCACGTTTTATCCTTTACTATAAAATCGAATCGATTGCTTTTCTCATTTCTCTATTGAAGTTTTTTCTCTCAGGAATTTTATTTTTAAACTTCTTCTTGAATCTTGGCCCGATGGAAAGATCTCCCGGAGAACTCTCTGAACCTTCTACGTCCAGTGCATCAAGATCAAATCGTTCATATTTTTTATACTTATAAGTAAGTTTTTTCTTCTTTGCAAAAGTACTTGAGGAGATCCCAAGTATCATCACAAAAGTTAAAAATATTTTCATTCTCTAACCCCTAAAAAATTTTTCGCGCTCAAGTAATATTCTTTCCACTCAGCCGAAGTCATTTTATCAACATTGCTTAAAAGATCATGAGCTTTGTTTTTATTACCCAAATAAAATTCATTCAAGGCATAGTTAATCCCAAAACGATCCATCTCTAGATAATCTGTATCAATCTTTTTATAATAGTTTTGTGCCTGTTTGTATTGGCCCTTCATCACATGCGCAGTGGCCAAAACATTCAATAAGTCGATATCTTGGGACTTGGAATTATATAGTGTATTAGCCTCTTTAATTGCCTTATCATAGAGTCCAAATCCGAGATATAAATGAGCCAGATTAAAACGAGGAGTGCGACTAAAGTCACCAGCTTTTTTAGCTCGTTCAAATGCAACTAAAGCCCGACTATAATCCCTTTCGTGCATATACATGACCCCAAGATTATTC
>JBFEUX010000115.1:0-8980 GCA_041547255.1 Bacteriovoracaceae bacterium | reverse complement strand
GATCGAATTTGAGAGCCCAAGCTTCAATTTAAAGAAGGATTTCGGAGAATTTACTGAGGATGTAATAAAAAATTATCCTGATAATGTTGTTGTTGTAAACTTTCAATTTCCTCGGCCACCAGAAAGTGATCTAAATGATTAGTAATTGTGGATACTGCTCTGCCTCTTTTTCACAGCATTGCATTATTGAATGCTATATACGAAGTACACCGTTATAACGCTCCGTTAAATTTATTTTCAATCTTCTCAAACTAAAGTATCGTCTAGATAATAGTTTGAAAATAAGCGTCAGATGGAGCTATCGGTGAGTGACTATCATTTTCTAGGAAATAAAGTTGTTGATTATGCAGAAATTGTGGTGTGCTTATTTGATCACTGCAACTTGAAATGTGTTTTTTGTCCACAGAATCATCAATCAGATTTAGGGGCCAGTCGCGATGAAATTCTAGAGAAAGTTTCTCCTATTTCCCATTGGATTAATAGTAATCAAAAATCAAAATACTTT
Source organism: Bacteriovoracaceae bacterium (assembly GCA_041547255.1). Lineage (GTDB taxonomy): Bacteria > Bdellovibrionota > Bacteriovoracia > Bacteriovoracales > Bacteriovoracaceae. Next base: position 8,475 of record JBFEUX010000115.1, on the reverse strand, counting down.
AAGCTTCACATTATGGGTGGTGAGTTGTTTCAGGATTACTGGATTGAACAGGGACACTTAAAGATTTATCAGCAGTTTATTGACAAAATTCGGGCCAGTGTTGATCCCCAAAAAGATATCGTTCCAAATTTTATCACCAATTTAGTTTTTTCCAAAAAGCATGAGGTTTTAGCTTTCCTTAAACACAATAACTTGAAGATTTCAATCTCCTACGACCCTAAAGGCAGATTTAGTTCAGAGCAATTGAAAACTTTTCAAGGCAATGTAGAATACTTTAAAGACCATATTGAAATGGTATCGGTAGTCATGACCAAACAAAATATTGCGGCCATTACTAAAGGCCATGATTACTTTGATTATCTCTACCAAAATTTTGTAATAGACTTTGATCAGTTCTTACCAGCTGTTGATGTTTCAAATAGTTTAATTCCTAAAGAAAGTGAAAAATTGCAATTTATGAAGTTCTTAGTGAATTGCTATCCAAAATGCTTGAATGTAGAGCATTTTGTGCAAAATGATTATTATAAAAAGATGATTTGCACTCGTGGTAATTCATTTACAATTTTAAGCGATGGCACTATTCCCCCTGGATGTTCTGGTTCTATTTTTCTTAAAGATGGAGACGCTTCTTATTTAGGAAAAGAGGATATTGTTGAAAATTACTTAGACGATAATAATTGTTACCAATGTGAGTATTATTCCAGATGCCCGTTTACCTGCTTTGTAAGTGACCACTATAAAGACAAGATTAAGGATATTAGTACTTGTATTTACAAGGAAATTTTTGATTATGCACAAACTTAATATTGCTTTTATAAATCCTCCCCATGCGGATTGGTCCTTGGCCAATAATATGACTTATTTACAGTGCCAAAGTCATTATCAGCGTTTTGGGAAGTATCGAGATCAGATCAACTGGTTGCCGGCGCCATATAAATGGAACCGCTACGAAGCCATGGAAGAGATTTTTCAGGAAATTGTGGGAGCCGATATTGTCTTGTGTAGTTCTTATACTTGGAATGCCATGCTGCTGGATGAAATTGCTCATTATATCAGAGAGCAAGCCCCCCAAACCATTTTAGTGATTGGTGGACCACATATTGGAACCAATGAACCAAAACTTCTGGCCCAGCGAAAAGAGCTGTATGATTTTATTTGTCGTCCCACCAAGCCGGGAGAAGTTTTTGTTGAAGATCTCATCGATCAGTGGTTTGAACAGGAAGGAAAACCTAGCTCAGAAAATATAAGCTGGGAGCTAAGTGGACCAAAAACCAAAAACTTTGATCTGGCCCAGGATTATTCGGTTTATTTCGATCATCGTGATTATTTGCGCGAAACAGTGGAATATGCCAGAGCAGAAAAGATGGAGCCCTTCGTGGTCTTAGAGACCACCCGTGGTTGTCCGTATAAGTGCGTTTACTGTGAATGGGGTGGAGGGACCAATACCAAAATTATTAAAAAGCCTGTGGAGTTGGTTAAACAAGATATTTTAACGTTAAAGGAAATTGGTTTTCGCGATGCCTATCTCACAGATGCCAACTTTGGTGCATTTATGGAGAGGGATTTTGAAATTTTTAAATTTTCCTGGGAACATAACTTTAATTTAACAGATATATCCACGGTTAAAACTCCAAATTTAGATAAAAGAAAACAGCTGGTAGACTATTGGTTTCAGATCGTTGGAAAAGGCCCAGAGATCCATTCGAAATCCGAGCGTGGCGCAGATATGTGGGGAGAGACAGAATATGTTTCTATTGTTCCAACCGTATCTATTCAAAGTGTTTCCGATAAGGCGATGAAGATCTCTGAACGTGTGGATTTAAAAGCACAACAGAAAATTTTATTAAGTGAATATATTAATGAAAGATGTATTAAGCAGGGATATCCTGTCCCAGCATTGGAACTTATTTTGGCCATGCCAGGATCAACACTGGATGATTTCTATGAGGAAATGAATTTAATCTGGAACTTTCGTGCCTGGACTAGTTTCCGTCATGATTATATGTTTTTACCAGACTCAAGGTTGAATTCACCTGAGTATATGGCACAGTATGGGATAGAAACCGTGGAAGTCTTTTCTGATATTGTGGATGAAGATGGTGTTGATAATTGGAATAGTCTTTATCGAAATAAGAAAAGTTATTTTAAAACAATTCGCTCTTGTTTTTCTTTTTCGGCCGAAGAAATGATCGAAATGTGGTTTATGAACAATGCAGCCAATTATTTATTAAGGTATATTTATCCTGGATTTATTAACTATCTGTCTCCTCCAGAGTTTGCCCGTAGTAGTTATCAGATCTTGAAGACGATGGAGGATTTTGAAGCTATTTATGCCGAGATTTACGATATTTTTAATCCTGAAACACCAGCACGATCAATACGTAAACTTAAAGACGATTTTCGAGTTATCATCATAGAGACTTTTTTAAAGGAAAATGAATCTGTTTTGAAGGCAGAGTTAATGAGAATTCACTTTCCACGAATTTCTACGGGAGAAGTACATGCTTAATGATATCTATACCAAAGGATTTGTGAAACTATCAGAGCCTGAGGGCTTGGATATTATTCAAATAAGTAATTATCGTTTACTCAATGTAGAAGAACGATCTCGGGACAATGGAGAAAAAGATTTACCTGAAGATTTAAATCAGCGTCTCAAGACTTTTGCTTATTATCTGAAGAGCAAATATATTGATCCCAAATGGCCAGATTCAAAGTTTAATAAGTTTCTGGTTTGGGATGGGGTTGATATGGATAATCAAGGTTGGTATACCGATCTCTTTGAAGGCTATGAATTCTTTTTTTTATATTACATGGACGATACCTTTCCCGAAACGGGGGGAAGTATCAATTTTAAGTGGAACAAAAATGAAACGGCCAGTTTTTATCCCAAGGCTGGGGATTTGTTTTTAGTGAACAATACCCGTGGCTTCTGGCACCGGGCCGAATCAACTCAGATTACGAGGAGGGTCGCAAGCTTTGACTTCAGTGCAGAAACTTTTTGAAAAGAAAAAAGAGTTAGGTGAAGAGCGTGATTTGTGTGCCGAACTATATAATGTTTGGATTACAAAAATGCACGAACACGAGGACGATCCTAAAAAATTTGAACTCTACATGAAAATGATCCGGAACATGGAGCCTTATGGGCAAATGCTAAAAGAGGAAATTCGTGAGATTAATCGCAAAATTTGTGAAATAGAAGGAGTTGAAGCGATCGATGATACCGAACATACCATGGATTGTGTCTACAAATACGGCTTTGATAAACCAAGATAGAGCAACTTAATTAGCTATTAGATCTTAGCGGAGGCCCAGGTACTCCCCCTTCTTTAGTAATAAGCTCAGAGGCAAAATCCCCGACATTATAAAATTCGTCGACTCCAACCACACCTTTAAGCATTCCTACAAATACCCACAAAACATCATTATTTTCGTTTACAAAATAAGTGCCCAAGGTGTTACCTTTAAACATATTATTTTCAAATTGATATTTATAATATTTGAGTTCATGCTTAAATGGAGCCGCATAAAATAGTTCCAAGAAATACGGTACTTGAAATAAATTAACGATATTCGTTCCTACAAAATCCTCATCTTCAACCACTTCATATTCTGCCTTAATTCGTTCTTGTTGTCCCTCAAAGCCAGCAATAATAAATTGGGCGTAGAGCAGAGTACTTTCCAAAAACTGTTCCCAACGATTTAACATTTCAGTATTACGAGCAATAAATTGATCAATTTGCTGCTTGGAGAAAAGTGAATCGTCAAAGATTTCTGTTGTATCGACACCTCGATGTTCAAGAATTATTTGTGCCAAATTTAAGGTTAATGAATTCGAATAAGACACTCCCTTAGAAGTCATATAACTTACAAAGATCTGTTCGATTTCATCCATAGAACAACCAGTAAAGTCAATTTCGTAGGGTAGGTCTAAATTTGCCAGATAAGTTAGAAAAACATCTTGTGACAATTCCGAGTTTTTATAATCTACCAAGTAAAGCATATTCTTATCAACAAAGAATTCTTTAATTTGATCTACTGTCAAAGGGACAGTCACTTTTTTTATATTTTCAATAACTAATTCATCCACAATAATAGATCCTTTTTATATTTATCTTCTTCCTCGCGAACCATGACAAGAACTATGACAGTTACACCTAAAAGTCGCAATACATGAGGTAACGTCAGCCTTAGCAGGATTAATAGTACTTGTGTGACAAGTGGCCACATTTACTGTCGTTGTACTCGTGCCGGTATTTGCCAGTACGACATTTCTCAAGTTCGTAATTAACTGGTTTAAATTAGCAGCAGTGGCTTCACTACCAGTAACTAGCTTGTCAATAAGAGTAGGGTCCGCTCCGGCCATAAAGCTTGCCTTAGTCATTCTATAGCGAGCACCCAAACTAACTACGCTGGTCGCACCATTACTAGCGTCTATCGAAATTGTACCAATTGCCCTATGAGTAACTGAGCCCAAATTATAAGTTGCAGAACTTGAACAGATTCGTGATCGTGTACCCGTAATATTTCCCGGATCGCCTCCTTGAGGAAAGTCTGTATCCACGATAGTTTTATTGATTTTTAATTGAACGTTTCTAATTGAGGTTAAGTGATGCGCATAAGAAAGAAACAACATTGTTAAAGCCTTTATACTCATCCGGTCCCCAATAAAGTTAGCAGGCGAAGGCAAATATTCTTTAGGGTTAGGATGATATGCTGCTTTATTAGCAGCTTCAAACTCAGCGATAAAATATGCGTTTGCAGGATGTTTTTTAAAGGCCAATTGTCCCTGAACTTTATTTAAGGCTGGCGTGACAACATTTGTAATAAAATCGTCTATGATACTACTGTCAACTTCATTAGCTCGAATAACCATAATTACCTCTTGGCTCTTTTTTCATGAAAATATTAGCATAACATAGAAAAATTCATCAAACAGTAAGTTCTTTCATATAGCAAACTTTAGCCCGCGCAACAGACTGCGTTATCTCCATTGCAAAGCGCGGTGAATCATGCAGCTATCTTCTATTGAGTTTACTAAGTAAACGTAGGATCTCCAGGTATAACCAGACCAAAGTTACCATCAAGGCAAATGCCCCATACCACTCCATATATTTTGGCAGGTTTGCTTTAGCTGCGGCCCTTTCAATAAAGTCAAAATCGATTAACAAATTAAACGCAGCAATACCCACTACAACGACACTAAAGCCAATACCAATGGGTCCGCCACTATGGATCATGGGAATTTGTGTTCCAAAAAAGCCCATTATAAATGATACCAAGTACACCAAAAAGATGGCCCCCGTAGCAACCATAATTCCAGTGCGAAGTTTGTCTGTTACCTTGATGATGCCATTACTATAAACAAAAAGCATAATGGCCATAACCGCGAAAGTCAGCATAACAGCATTAAATACGATTCCCTGAAATTGCATTTGATACATATAGGAAATTCCACCCAGCGCTACCCCTTCAAGTACAGCGTACAAGGGTGCTGTAATCGGCGCCCACTCTTTCTTAAAAATAGTGATCATCGCCATAATCAAGCCTCCAATCACCCCAGGTATCATAAAGCTCATTCCATGCTCTCCCCAGGTAAATGAAGCTGCTGCGACACAAAGAGCAAGCAAAATAGCGGTCTTGGTAAATGCCCCTTGCTGAGTCATTGCCTCTTGTCCAGGAGCAACATTAATGCGAAAATTTTTGGGATTTAGAGTCGGGTTACCAGATTCGTTGGTATTGATGTTCATAATTTTATCCTTTGGTTATTAACTAAATTCTACTCGTGCCCTCTGGCTTCGTCCAATTTCCACCAAGCACGCCTGAGTGAATATATAAAGTAATTTCAAGTCCTTGCCAGGATAGATATCTTATTATCTGATATTAAACTGTGTTACAATTTAGTATCCATAAAATTAAAGGGCAGTATAACCAGAGCTAATCTATGACTGATACAATTGAATTTCACACAAGAACCGCCTTATATATAGGCAATGATGACTTCCTAAAAAATGAGGTCTCGAATAGACTGAATCTTAAATTTTCTTTTGATATCATTACCAAAGACAGTATCGATGAGGGAGTAAAGTCAATAAAAGAAAACAAGATACAATTACTTGTTGTTGATATTGATAATACGAAGCTTGATTCCACTCTAAGACTGGAACAAATTGTAAACCATTTCGAAATTCCTTGTTTGCTTATATCTAACGACAAGACATTGTTAAACAAATTAAGAATGGATATGGATAATTCATTTTTTAGCTTCCTCCCCAAAGAGATAGTCAATGTCATGTTTGACAATACTCTTAACTTACTTTTGGATAAAACAAAGGCACCAAGCCGCATCTCTAAACGAATTATTGAAGTAGGAACATCTAAAAAAACCAAACTCATGTATGCTCTGGCCACGCTTTTAATTTGTGAGCCACTTATCAAAATAATCTATTTAAAATTTCAAACAGGTTTTGACTGGGAAATCCTCATGCGTACTATTTTCAGCATTGAGGGAATTATTAATAACTTCGAGTTTTGGGCACTTTTTCCACTAGCTGGTTATGCCCTTATCAGTATGAAGAGCTGGAGTTTTCCATTTTTTATTGCCCTACAAATCTATGCACTTTATTCATACTTTACCTATGAGAAGTTTACCTGGCCTTACGTGGACCAAACTCCTCATATCTCAGTCACATTTTTACTGATGTTTAACTCATTATTGGTTTTTTACTTTATGATTCCAGCCAACTTACGACCTTTTTGGAGTCGAATGAGAAGGATCTGGAGAAATACTTCACGCTACTCTACTTCCTTACATGCACAAATTCGCATTGGACAAGATAAAAAAATTAACACTCTTATTACTAACCTCTCAGAAGGTGGGGCTTTCTTTACCTTGGAAGAAAATCTTCCCCTTGGACAACGACTCAAAATCGATATCACAGTTGATAAGAAAAAAGTCAACCTGGATGCCATTATACGTAGGGCCCAATTAGCGAACGATGAAATACAAGTTGGGTATGGAGTAGAGTTCAAATACAAATCTAAAGAAGAAAAAAATATGTTCACACAATTTGTGCAAAATCTTAAACAGGTATAGCTTATTTAAAAGGATTTTTATGAACTTAGCCCATCGTCTTTTACAGTTTGGTGTAATTTTATTTTTACTTGGCTTATTGACTGGCTTTGCGATACCGGCCATGAACTCGTCCCGTCTTGGTCTCTCCGGACACTTGGAAGGTGTCATGAATGGCATGTTTCTCATTTTAGTTGGACTCGTATGGGATAAACTTAGGCTTTCTCAAAGATCATTCAAGAGCACTTTTTATGCCTTGATTTTTGGAACTTACGTCAATTGGATTACAGTTGTTTTAGCTGCCATTTGGGGTGCAGGAGGAGAGATGATGCCTATTGCTGGTGGGGTTTTACAAGGAACTTCTTTGCAAGAATTACTCATCAAGTTCGGACTCATTTCACTCTCGCTTGCCATGGTTTATGCCTGTATCATGCTGATTATCGGTCTTAAAAATAATAAGTAGGAAGAACTTATTAAACCGCGGCCCATCCATCATCAGCAGTGATAATTGCTCCGTTGATCAGTTTCGATTCATCCGAGCCCAAAAACATAGCAACATTAGCGATATCGTCGGCTTCCAGAGTTGCCGGACTTAACGCATGAAAAGGTGTTAGTCTTTCTACGCCAAAAGCACTGATCTTATCTTCGGGCATTGATTCTTGAATATTAGTAGCTGTCGCTCCCGGGCAAATAGCATTACAACGAATGCCCTCTTTGGCATACATATAAGCGGTATTTTTAGTCAGACCAATTAGCGCATGCTTGGAAGTAGTGTAAGCGGCTCCAGCCGCACCACCGTGGACGGCGGCAGTTGAAGCAGTATTGATGATGGCGCCTCCCCCATTTTTTTGCATATAGGGAATTGCTTTTCTAGTAGCATACATTGGCCCATTTAAATTAATGCCTAAAACTTTGGTCCAAATCTCATCACTCATTTCTGCCACACCTTCCATATAGTCCATAACTCCGGCGTTATTGCAAAGAATATCAATGCGCCCAAACTTCTCTATGGCAAGCTCTACCAAAGCTTCGGCATCAGCTTTATTGGAAATATCTCCCCTGAGACCAGTAACATCGGGGGTTTCTTTTTCTAATTCACGTAAAAGATTAAATAGTCGTTCTTCATTCCAGTCTCCCAAGACAAGCTTGGCACCATTAGCTACAAACATTTTTGCCATCGCCAATCCCATACCAGAAGCTGCTCCCGTAATGACCGCGACTTTATTTTTTAGTCTCATAAGAACTCCTTTTTCTTCAAAATATCTCCTTTAGAATAAAAAAAATATGATCGAAAACATGTTCTAACATGATCAAATATGCTACTCCCTTTTACTTCATCTTTTATATCTTTCATCTGAGTATATGATCCTGTATTCAATTTCTCTTTAATAAGTTCTAATCTG
>JBFEUX010000234.1:0-4331 GCA_041547255.1 Bacteriovoracaceae bacterium | reverse complement strand
GTATGAGTCTTATTATGCACTCTCTTCCTAAGGGATCAAAAATTATTTGTGGAGATGACGTGTATGGAGGTACATATCGTCTGTTTACAACAGTCTTCAACAATCTACATGATTACGAATTTATCGATACCACCGACCTGGCAAAAGTAGAAGAAGCGCTTAAAGAAAAGCCTGCTGTCATCTGGTTAGAAACCCCAACGAATCCCATGCTAAAAATTACTGACATCAAAGCGGTGTGTGAGATTGCAAAAAAATATGGAGTTAAATCATGTGTTGATAACACCTTCATGAGCCCCTATTTTCAAAGACCACTCTCTTTAGGTGCTGATGTAGTTGTTCACTCCATGACTAAATATATTAATGGACACTCTGATGTAGTTGGTGGATGTATGATGACCAACAATAAAGAGATTTACGATAAAGTTTGGACCCTACAAAACTCTATTGGCCCAAGCCAATCTCCATTTGATTCCTGGCTAGTACTCAGAGGAATTAAGACTTTGGCCATTCGTATGGAAGCTCATCAAAAGAATGCTGGTGCGGTCGCCAAATATTTAGAAGCTCATCCAAAAGTAAAATCTGTTATCTACCCAGGCCTTGAATCTCACCCTCAACACCATATTGCCAAGGAGCAAATGAAAGGTTTTGGAGGGATGATTACTTTTTTCCTGGATGCAGATTTAGAGGGCTCTAAGAAGTTTTTAGAAACTGTAAGCTTGTTTGCTTTAGCTGAAAGTCTAGGTGGTGTGGAATCCTTGATTGAACATCCTGCAATCATGACTCATGCTTCGGTTCCCAAAGATGTGCGAGAGCAACTCGGTATTCACGACAACCTTATCCGCTTAAGTGTTGGAATTGAAAATATTGATGACTTAATTGCCGACTTGGATACTGCTTTTAAGGCGATCTAAGGTTTCATTCCTTAAGCTTAAAATTCTCCAGGATTATCAAGAAGCTCATCGGCCTTACTCTCGACTTCAAGCTCGGGGGTAGCAGGAGTAGTCTCAGCCTCAGGTACCGGTGGAGCTTCTGGCTTAGGCATCAACTCAGTTTTGGCCGGAATATCACAAGCCGCCGCTTGCTTTTTTTCATCGAAAGGCGTGAATATATCAATAGGCTCATCATATTTTGAAAAGAGGTGGCCATCTTCTAAATAACGTTTAATTAGCAAAAAGCTACAATAAGTTTGTCCATGGGAAGTGCTAAGACTTTCACGTTCTCCCTTGGCAAAAATAAGTCCATTATCCTGGAGTGCATCGTGCAATTCCCAGTAATAAGCACAAAAATCAGATTTATCTGACTTCTCACATTTTCTGCTTCGCTTATACACACTTTGTGAACCTTTTGATGTCACTTTAATATGAATAGGTTCACGACAAACATCAATCACCCACTTTGTTTCTAAAATATTTTTTAGATTGATTTGAATCTGACATTGATTTTTACTAATCGAGAGATCATTCTTAATCAGTCCAAAAAATTTCCCTTCATTGTTCACACTTGTTCTAAATTTAGCGTCAAGGCATTGCTTGGAGGTATACTTTTGAGCATAAACGGACTCTATTAGTAACAGAGAAAAAATCAGACTAAACTTTAACCATAACATTTTGCTGAACCTCCATGATTATCGAAGAAGCGTCGTGTGGTAAAAAACCATCGCGACTTTCTTTTTTTAACTGAAAATAGATCTCATCTAATACATCAAGAGGTTTAATACCCTCTTTTTGAATGAGCTCATTTAGATTAATTTGTATTTTAGCAGTATCCCAATTTTTAATAAAACCTGGGGAATTCAAGAGAATCCTTTCTCCCCTTTCTAGTTTAATTGTGAATGCAGCATTTTGAATTTCACCATCAAGCTGAGTATTCGTATTGATTTGATGACTATCATTCGAACTTACTAAATAAAATTCTCCAAAGGCATGACCCTCTAACTTCATTGTATTCATATCCATGATACAAGTTAACAATTGCACTTCTACTGGTTTTTTCTTGTTCTGATTAATTTTTAGCAATTCTAACTTTATATTATTTATAAAACGCTGCTCGAGGTCCTTATCAATCTCAGTTTCATTTTTAAGCTCACTAAAATATTCTATTATGCTACTAGATGCGAGAAAAGAAGAAGAAGCACTCATTAAAATAAAAACTTTTCCCTCTTTACTAAAAACATCAAAGAATTCTCCGCCCATATCTTGTCCGGCAGCATACTTGGAATAGATACTGAAGCCCTTGAAAGTTTCTAATCTTTTAGGGGTATTGTGTTCGTAGACTTTTTTCACCCGTAATAATTGAGTTTCAACTCCCCCAATTGTTTCCATGAGCTCCCTATTGAGAGTTATAAGTTGCGACTTTAATACGGCATGGCCTTTTAGTAGTTCTTCTAAAAAAGTAATTTGATTACGGACTAAATCTGCAGATGTACTGGGTGATAAAACCCCTACCACTTTATCTAAATAAAATTGTAAAGGAGACTCCGTTGAATTAAAAACGAGAACCCCCGCCACATTATTAAGTTTATCCTTCAGAATTGTTGTTAGTTGATGATAAACTGTATCCTGAATCAAAACTAACTCTGTTTCAAAGCCTTGGGCCAACTCAAATGTCGCCAAATCAATACGAGCATGGCCAATTTCATTCAAATCAACTTGCTTTAACCACTTGGACACTAAATTATTCTCTTCAATAACGATCAAAGCATTTCCCCTGTCTAACGCTCAAGTATTACGTTTTATCAAAAACTTATCTCTTCTTAAGTTAAAGAATTCATTCAATTTTACTGTTTATTTTTCGCTTAAACAACCGAATAGAATGAAAGGAGCAAATCGTTTATTAACGAAAAATTTATTAATTATGAAAAAAACAAAAAAAGCTGAAAATACCCTGGCATTTGATGAGAGTAAAACAAGCTCCCGTAAAACAATTGCGGCCATGGCCCAAAAAATTGACGAACTAAAAGCAGAGAATAGACTGGTGTGTGAAACGGCCGCAAAAACTATACTAAAATCCTTGGATTTAAAGGATAACTATACTTTCAATCATTCCCTAAGGGTTTGTCATTATTGTTTAGTATTGACGCAAGAGCTAAACTTAACAGAAGAACAAGAATACCATCTGCAATTAACTGCTCTTTTTCATGATATTGGAAAAATTGGAACTCCAGATGCGGTGTTAAACAAACCGACTCGCCTATCAGATATAGAGTTTAAAATAATGCAGCGACATCCAGTGAAGTCCTATGAAATCTTAAAAGATTTTAAAGCATTTGAAGAAGTGGCCAAAGCAGTTAAGCATCACCACGAACGTTATGATGGCCGGGGATATCCGGATAATCTAAAGGGAGAAGAAATTCCTTTACTTGCTCGTGCTGTGCTAATTGCTGATACTTATGATGCTATGACTTCCGTTCGGGTCTATCGCAAAGGTCTACCACCAGAAGTTGCCTTTAATGAATTAATTGAATTTTCAGGCAGTCAATTTGATCCTGGCCTTGTTAAGAAATTCATTGTGGCCATGCGCAGAGAACAACAGAAAGATCTAGATAGCTTTTATATCCCTCTCATAGACGAAACTATTAAAAAAGATAATGACGCTGCCTGATTGCAAGATCAAATATAATTAAAAATTATTACTTACAAAAATCTGTCTCACTGGCCATATCCACTTTTTCCTGTTGAACAGTAGCACAATTAAATCCCGACTCTAAAATGGCAAAAGGATAGCATTCAGTAGGTATATTTTTAGACTGATTCCATTTATAGTTTTGTCGACATTTCAAAAATGACTCTTTACTAATACAGGCCCAGTGCTGATCATTACAATTATATACTAATCCCTCTCCGATAGAGTCATACGTAGGAGCAGCAACTGGCTTCAAGACTTCTAATATCTTTTGTTCATTTTTCTCGTCTTTCAGGCGAACTTCTAAATCACTGAGAAGCTTTTTTGTTATTTCTGTCGAGATATCAGGAGTAATCGTTTCTTGGGGAATCACAGTCTCATCGACTTTTTCATCTACTTTTTCTTCTCCCATTGGATCAGAGTCTTCCATGGTCGATTCCGGAACAGGCGTCTCTTCTGGAGTCGGTGCTGCTTCTGGAGCCGGTTTCTCTTCTGGAGTTGGTGCAGCTTCTGGAGCCGGTTTCTCTTCTAAAGCTGGTGTTTCTTCCGGAGCTGGTGCTGCTTCAGGAGCTGGTGCTGCTTCAGGAGCTGGCGTTTCTTCCGGAGTTGGTGCTGCTTCAGGAGCTGGCGTTTCTTCCGGAGTCGGTGCTACATCAGGAGCAGGCGTCTCTTCCGGAGTTGGTGCTGCTTCAGGAGCAGGCGTTTCTTCC
>JBFEUX010000255.1:0-3780 GCA_041547255.1 Bacteriovoracaceae bacterium | reverse complement strand
TTAAAGCTATGGACTGATTAGTCCTAAACTGTAATGAAATTTGCAATATCATATAAGGCAAAATCCCCATTTTATCGAGAGAATCCTTCTTAGAAGAACGAATGATATCGGTTAGTACATCATCATCAATTATCACTTCAAAGTTTTCAGGAAGATAAGAATTCTTACGATAGGAATGTAATTTTGCAATTTCGCCTTTACGCTCTCCTACGATAATAAGCCCGACGATGAATATCATCCACATGACATCTTGAAAGGTGAGACTTAGAGAGATACCTGTTTTTCCAACAAACAAATTTGCCCAAAAATCAGGTAGCATAATAAATAAAATATTTATAACGATGCTGCCAACGACACTGGCAACAACATAACGAATGAATGTACTGATGTTACGCTGACTCTTCAAAGATGGCCCCACAACATTCACAATGTATTTTAGACTTAGACATGACACTTCCACATTCCGAGCAACGTTTTAACCCAACTGCTTTAACCCGCTTAGAAATGTCTTTGCGTTCTCTTTCTCTTTTTTGGATATACTCATCGATTATTTTTCCAACAGCGATACCATCTAACCTATCACCCAATCGAACAATTGTTTCCATTTTTATTTTAGCACTCCGGATACGCTTAAACTCTCCATTATACAGAACGAAGGTCCCATTGGTTGAGTTTAAATCTTCGATTAATACGCTTTCTCCTGAGTAGTAAATTTTGGCATGAACTCGACTCAAACCTTTCTCATTTAAAACGAGATCACAACCTTCACCACTGCCAATAGTAAATTGATGTGTTTCTGCTGTAAGCATATTGATCCTTTACTTAATTAATTCGTACCCTTTATCGGCTTGATATTAAATAGTATGAAGGAAAAACATGTATTCCGAGTACAAAACTCAAATAAAAAACTAATAACTTAGTAATAAGGCGATATCAGCAAAATCACTAAAGATTCCATCGACTTTCACCTCATTATATAAAAACGAGAAGAGCTCCTTACTATTGGGAAATACCTTGGGAAGAGCATCTTCACGGTGAGTATATGGGTGAACCTTTAAACCGTATTTATGTGCAAACTCAACTAAACGAGTCGGCTTTACTCTATTTGATTCATCTACCTGCATAACTTGTTTTAAATAGGGTCCAATCGCATCGACATATTCAGCCAAGCTTTCAATCCCCTGCTCCGTTTGATACAAATTATAATCGAGAGAACTTTCCTTCCAATCATTTTCCGCAATCAAGGCCACTAACTTCATCTTGGCCCCAAACTCTTTTCTTAAACGCTTGAGCGTTGGATAGTAAAAACATTGTACATAAATCTTTGCATCTTTTTTGTTATAGCCATATTTTTCAAGGATAGGAAAAACGATTTTAGCAATATCCTTTCCATTTTTGCGATGAAACTCAGGATTTTTTAACTCAGGATAAATCCCAATATTCTTTCCCATAGTCTTATTCAGTCCCTGTACCAATTCTATGAATTCTTCCAAAGTAGGAATTTCAAATTTTGAGCTGTCCAGTGTAAATCTTTTCGGAAAAACCTTTTTTCCTGTTTTTAAGTCAATGCGCTCATGCACATGCAAAGTTTTAAGCTCTTTTAGAGTAAAGTCTACAGCGTAATAACGCCCATCACTCCTTTTTCTCTTAGGAAATTTCTTTGCGACATCTGTTGTGGTATCTACATGAGGGTCGTGTAAAATGACAGCTCGATTATCTTTGGTAATCACAATGTCCGGTTCAATATAATCCACTCCCCACGCATGTGCCATCGCCACACCTTCCAGAGTATGCTCAGGTAAATAGCCAGGGGCACCACGATGAGCAATAACCGTTTTTCGGCCAGTAGCACAAGCAACAAAAACAAAACAAAGAAATAAGCTGATAATGAGTTTCATAAAAGATCCATAAAGTTCTAGTGAATACATAAAATACCTTTATAATTATAAGGCCAAGTATTATTTTTGCTAAGAGGATTTTTTATGCAAGACGCATTACGTACACCAACAGTGGAAGAATTTAATCTCCTTAAAAGATGGAGAATTTCAACTTTCTGGGTATGCCTAATTGGTTATATTGGCTATTACCTTTGTCGTAAGAACCTTTCAGCTGCTGTTCCTCTCATCGGACAAGAATTTAATTACTCAAACTCAGATCTGGGCTTGATCGCCCTAAGTGGTGAAATGGCATATGCCCTTGGCAAATTTATCAATGGACCTCTCGGTGATAAAATTGGAGGCAAAAAAATCTTCCTCACCGGGATGGTAGGCGCCATTGTGGCTAATCTAATTTTTTCTCAAGGCTCAAGCTTAGTTTACTTTATCGTGGTTTGGTGCGTGTGCCGCTACTTTCTTTCCATGGGATGGGGAGGTCTTACCAAAATGATCGGTCACTGGTATGAGCCGGAAAGAAATGGAACGATCATGGGGCTCATCTCGCTTAACTTTCAATTTGGTGGTGTGATAGCAACTCTATTTGCTGGTTTTTTAGTTGCAAATGGAGCAAGTTGGAGAGAAATATTTATTTACCCACCAATGGTACTCACCCTCATTTTTGTCTGGTCTTGGTTGGCCTCAAAAGACTCTCCTCGGGATGTTATTGCGGATACAAATTTTGGACATAGCCCTAGTGGCAAACTTGCACTTGTCAGTAAAAATATGACCGAAGACCATGCGCAAGGAAAACCCCTCGATATTATTGTGGATCTTTTAAAGCTTCCACTCTATCGCCAACTACTCATCTACAGTTTTCTCACTACCTTTTTAAGAAGTATTTTCTTTTTTTGGACACCTAAGCTACTCATTGATATTGGAATGAATTTACAAGATGGGATCTTTGGCTCCACCCTCTTTCCTTTCCTAGGTAGCCTTGGGACCATCTTCTTAGGCTGGTATACTGATAAATACGCTAAAAACGGAGACCGGGCCCAGATGATGTACATTATGCTTTCAGGGCTGGTTATTTGCTTAGTGATTGCATCCTTTATGATGTCTGCCACCACTCCCAATACCTATGCCATTATGCTCGTCATTGGTTTCTGTGGATTCTTTCTGCTAGGGCCATATTCAATGAGTAGTGGTTGTTTAACTCTAGATATTGCTGGACCTAATGCTGCCGGCTCCTCTACCGGAATGATTGATGGACTCGGCTACCTTGGTGGTGCGCTAGCTGTGTGGAGCGCGGGAAAATTATCAGATTCGCTTGGCTGGTCACAAGTCTTTTTATTTCTCTCGTTATGTGCTGCCATTGCCACTTTATCTGCTTTTATAATGAGTCGGGGCTTCCAGAAGCGAGCCTTAGAAGAAAAATACTAACCGCCCCATTTGAGTGGGGCGGTTATAGAAAAATAAAAAAGGGCCCTCAAAAAAGGGCCCTCAACCAAAACCTTGTGAGACAAAATTTACAAGATCGATTCTAGCAGGTTTGACAATTACAAACCCAGTTCAAAATCTTCTAAATAAAGCTCAATTATATTGAAATTTATTTGTGTTCGTTAAAAAGTGAAAATCTAATTATCGCGTTAAAAACAATTTGAAAAGAGAGAAATGTAAAAAATTCATTTTTTTTTATTATTGAGATTTTTGAGAAATACAGTAAAGAGGAAGGAAGGTGGAACAATTATTATCACTAATAAGTTCAACCCAGGTACCATCAGAGGCTTGATTCGATCCTACGGAACCTACTCCACCAGAGGCATCGAGCCAATTATTGCAGTTACTGACACCAGAATTCGATCCATCTGAATTAGTCCCAGTCCATGGCAGGGCCGAAACTGAGTCC
>JBFEUX010000337.1:0-2409 GCA_041547255.1 Bacteriovoracaceae bacterium | reverse complement strand
CAAGCAGAAAAAGTAGAGCTTACGGCCTTAGAATTTAAACTACTATCCTTATTTACTGAATCACCAAACACCGTCATCAAAAGAGATGTTATACTTGATAAAATCTGGGGAGAAAATATTCATGTCTACTCCCGCTCTGTTGATACCCATGTAAGTAAACTTAGAAAAAAGCTGGGTAATGCCGCTTCCACCATTAAGTCTATCCATGGAGTTGGGTATAAGTTCGAACCAACTGTGTAATTTTCACCACAGCTAATTCACATTAATTAGAAGTATTATTTTTTGCATATGCTAAATTATTTAGACAATGGATTGTAGTGGTTCTCATACCAAACAACTGGAGGTGTAAACATGAGGCATATTAAGCATATTTATCCCGAAAAAGCTGAAAGTCTTTTAAACATCATTCGAAAAACTATTGAGTTAAACAAAGAACTTTATTACCAATCTGCAACGGTAGCTGCCGCCACACTTATAAAATGTCTGAAAGAAGGTGTTGAAATAAGTGAACAGGATAAAGATCTACTAAAAAGTCTAACCGCAAAAGACTTAGAGTTTTTTTTCACCTTACCATTTAAACATAAAGATTTACATCAAACCACCCTTGATGCACACATTATTGCTGATAGTTTAGTTGCTCCACTTGCATAAGAATTGAGCAAATAAACTCTTCTCACTAAAATTCAGCAATAAAAAAGGGCCTTACACGGGCCCTTTTTATTTTTAGCATAGTAAATGCATCGCTAATAGTTATCTTTCGCCTTCCGGCCACTTTTTTATATGTCATAATTATTAATACTAATGTCATACTCTCCCCCCAATTTTGGTTTCCTTGGTTTTTCTTATGTGTAAATAGTTAAGTGTCGCCACCATAACACTACCACCAATCAGATTTCCTGGTACGGCCACTGAAAGAAACTTTATGATATCCACTAATAAAACATCTTCGGAAATAAAAAGTCCTAAAAACAGCTCAGCTGAACCAACAATCGAATGTTGAAAGCTTCCAATACCGATAGTAAAGGTCGCCAAATAGATGCAAAATAGTTGAGAAATAGTTTCCGAGGTTGCCAAAACCAACCAGCCACCAAGGGCCATTAACCAACCTGCTAAAATAGATCCCATAAACAAAGGAAAAAAACTTTCGTCTAAAAGATCCATTGCTATTGCAACGTAACCCTGTCCACCTTGCATAATCGGCTCAGTGTAATAAATAAAACATGCACTACCAAAAGTACCAATTAAATTACCAACCAGCACAATGATCCACGCGCGTGTTAATTTCGCCCAGCCAATTTTTCTATCCAGTACCGGATAAAAGAAAAGGGCCGTATCTTCAGTAAACAGTTGAGCTCCACTCAAAACACATAACATAAAGCCAAAGGGATAAAAGAGTGCCATCACAAACTTTTGTGGTATTGTTCCCCACTCGGATGGCACTAGTTCATGAGCAAAGCAAACTGCCATTGCCGAAAATCCAACAATCAACCCTGCCGAGATTGCTGAAATTAACAGTGACAGTCTGGACTGTTTATATTGCTCTACTCCTTCTCTAATCGCCTTTTCTAAAATATCATCTGGGTGCCTTAAACTAGTATCATTACGAGTAATAATGACAGAAATTGCATTACGATCTTCTTCTTTTCTTTCAAGGGACCTCCTGTTAAATCCTCTGAGTTTTACAGCTTCCATACTTCCTCACTTTAATTTTTTTTTAACTAGTTGCCCTGTTAACCAACTAATGAGAGGTAGCGACCTTGGCTGTTGACAACATTGTCACTACGCAACTCTGTTAAAAATCTAATAAAGGTCTCAGTAGACATCCCACAGTAATTTGCCCATTCTTCACGAGTAATATTCAAATCAATTCGATCATTGTGCTTGAATTTTTTGTTAAGATCAACAATAGCAGTTCTTACTTTATCTCTAGCACATAAAGTTTTTTGACCTTCAATCATAGTGATCAATTCTGAATATTGTTGTGCAAACACTTTTGTTACGGCCATCATGAGTTCATGATTACGGGAAATCATGTCCAAGAAATAGCTTTTTCTAATATAACGTACTTTTGTTTGCTCAAGAGCAGTTGCTGTTACATTGTATAGTCTTTCATCAAATAATGAGTCCAAACCGATAACTTCCTCTTCCTTTCTAAAGAAAAGGATTGTCTCCATGCCTTGGGCATTTGTATTGGAAATTTTAAACTTACCTTGTAAAACTTCAAACACACCATATGCAGGGGTGTCTTGTACAAACAATGTCTGTCCTTTTACATAATTGCAGATAACACTGTTTGTTTCTAAATCTTTAAACTCTTCTGGTGATAAAATGTTTTTTAAATTAATTGTCATAAAATTCTCTCCTCTATTTTAATCAATTAAAACCATGCCCTTTTCTTCCAAAGCGACT
>JBFEUX010000021.1:0-22056 GCA_041547255.1 Bacteriovoracaceae bacterium | reverse complement strand
GGGAATAGGTTATTTACCCCAGGAAGCTTCAGTGTTTAGAGAGTTAAGTGTCGAGGAGAATATTTTTTCTGTTTTAGAAATCAGGCCGATTTTTAAACGTGATAAAAAAAATCTTCTTGAAAATTTAATAAACGACTTCGGATTAAGTCATATTCGCAAGTCGAAAGGAAGAGAGTTGTCAGGAGGAGAAAGAAGACGAGTTGAGATCGCCAGATGTTTGGCCCTCGATCCAGCTTTTGTACTTCTTGATGAACCTTTTGCGGGTGTCGATCCATTAGCGGTCAGTGACATCCAAAAGATAATTAGAGACCTTAAGAAAAGAAATATTGGGGTCTTGATTACCGATCACAATGTGCGGGAAACCCTGGGGATTGTTGATCGAGCGTTTATTATGAGTGCCGGTGAACTGTTACTCAGTGGAACTCCGGATGAGATTGTTGAATCTGAGACGGCACGTAAATTTTATCTAGGAGAGGAGTTTAAGCTTTAGCTAACTTCTGTTCATAAGGTCTGAAGGTCTAGATCTACAAAACATCAAGGAAGAGTGAACTTTTATTTGTGGAGTAGTTTTATGGCACAAAAGATGTCACTCAATTTAAAACAAACCCAAAGTTTAATGATGACGCCTCAGCTACAGCAGGCGATTAAGCTTTTAACTCTTACTCATATGGAAATGACTAGTGTGATTGCTAAAGAGATGATGGAAAATCCCATGCTAGAAGAGTCGGGAGGGGAATCCACAAAGAAAGAACTTGAAGCTAGAAATAAAGATACTGTGGAAAAGAAATCGGATGATTTCTCTGGCCCGGACTTGATTGATAAATCCAAAGATAATTTTGATTGGGATAAATACGTACAAAATTATAATTCTACATCTTCTACACCTTATACTAAGGAAGTAAGGAGTAAAGATGATGCTCCTAACTATGAGAATATGGTTTCGCGCGGGGAAAATCTGGCCGAACATTTAAGCTGGCAACTCCGTATGGAAAATCTCACAGGCGAGGAATGGGCATTCGCAGAATCCGTTATTCATAACATTAACGATGAAGGTTACTTAGATGAAAATCTAGAAGAGTTATTAGCTCAAAGTAAGTTAGAGAGGGAAGATGCTCTTGAACTTTTAAAAATGATTCAATTTTTGGATCCAGTTGGTTGTGGAACTTCAGGATTACAAGAGTGTTTGCTGGTACAAGCACAAGCTTTGGAAGAAGCAGTGCCGTTGGTTGAATTGCTTATTAAAAATCATTTAGATGATTTAATTAAAAAAGATTTTAAAAAGATTGAAAAAGAAACAGGTGTGGAAATTGAAAAAATTAAAGATGCAGAATTGGTTTTGCATTCTTTTAATCCAAAGCCGGGAAGATTGATTTCTTCAGAAGAAACCCAATATGTGGTACCTGATATCTATATCGCGGATATCGGAGGAGAGTTAGTGGTTCGTCTGAATAATGAAGGAGTGCCACGTTTAAGAGTTTCTAATTTGTACAAAGGTCTGATTAATAAAAGTGAAAAAAATGATGAGACTAGTGAGTACGTGCAAGATAAATTACGTTCAGCTTTATGGTTAATTAAATCAATTGAAAATAGACAAAAAACCATAGAGAAAGTTGCTCATGCAATTATTAAATATCAACCAGAGTTTTTTAAGCGAGGACCTGTCGCTCTTAAGCCAATGATTCTCAAAGATATCGCCAATGAAATTGGGGTGCACGAATCAACCGTATCTCGTGTTACGACTAACAAATTTGTTCATACTCCATTAGGCGTTTTTGAATTGAAGTATTTTTTCAATGCAGGTATTGGTGGAAAGAATGGCGGTATCGATATTGCCAGTGAAAGTTTAAAATTGAAGATTAAGCAATTAGTGGATAATGAAGATCGTCGAAAGCCATTATCAGACCAAAAGATTGCAGATATACTTAGTAAGTCCGACATCAAGGTCGCTCGTAGAACAGTCGCCAAGTATCGAGAAATACTTAATATCTTACCATCTTCCAAAAGAAAACAAGCGAGTTAATAAAAACTGTTTATTTATGTTGATGGAGAATTAACAAAAAGTTTACTTTTCTCTAAAGGATAGAGTTCAAAAGTACGTTATAATTAATGAATGATGGACGTTTGGCAGAACGCCCGAGAAACCTGAAACGAAACGAGGCATGATTTATGAAAATTGTTAGTCATTTTAAGCAGCTTGAACACACTCCGGCACTTGACGAAAAAATCGAGTTGAAATCACAGAAGTTGAAAAAGTTTTTCGAGGGAAATTTTGAAGTTCAGTGGACCTGTTATGTAAGAGACGATGGTGCACATTGTGCCGATGTTAGATGCCTGGGGCCGAGCTTTGAGTATCATGCGACAGCACACTCTGATTCTCTATACAAAACTTTAGACCTTGCCATTAATAAAGTTGAAAAGCAGGTTTATAAAAAGAAAGATAAATGGAAAAAACGTATTTCTCATAAACACCAACCATCAGTTAAAGATCAGCAAGTTGCTCAAGGACAGTGGGATGAGGAGTTCTGGGAAGAAAAAGACATAGAAGAACAAGCATCTTAATATAATAAAATACCGTTCAATCGGCTTATGCTGGCCCCACATCTTAAATAGAGTGGGGCTTTTTTATTAGATATTTCCTATAGTTAGCCCATTCTCATTATCAATCTTATCCATAGAGTTGTTTTTACAAGCATGATCGATCCCTAAATAAAATTGTGGTAATAAGATGTAAATGGGGATTAACATGAAAACAATTCTTTTTTTCTTACTGATTAATTTAAATCTATATGCATCCACTCTATCCGATAAGGTTCTCAATCCATATGGAATTGCCGATTCCATTTTAGTTAAGGGTGATCAGCTTTCAAATGTTGTATCAGTTGTGAGTCAAGATGCTTATTGTACTGGTACCTTGATCCATCCTTTAATCGTTTTAACTGCTGCCCATTGTGCGACTACCAAGGTTCTTGAGATTAGAATTGGAAATAATATTTTTAAGCCTGTGCAAAAAATAGAGGTAAAAAAACAGATATCTCATTATGCATATAATGCCCAAATTGCTAACTCTTTGGATGATATTGCTATTTTAATTCTTAAGGAACCTGCGCTGATTTCAGCCAATAGTTATGTGAAATTAGTATCTGCAGTTGAGTATGAAAAAATGGATGCGAGCAGTGGCGACTGGGTGAGTGTGGCCGGTTTTGGCTATACTAATGATTATCAGATTGATTCCAAGAAAAGAGCAGTTAGAACGCAACTTAAATGGAATTTATTTTGTGGCGATCCTAGTTATGATGAACTTTATGCGGTAACTCTTTCTGGATTGCAGGGCGATAGTGGGGGACCTCTTTTTATCAATAAACAAGGTATAAAAAGACAAATTGGAGTTTTGAAGATGACTTCTAGTGTTGACTTGGGGACCGTTAAGTATTGTCATCGGTCCTATTATACTAATATCGTGTCTTATTTAGATTGGATTGAGAATGTTAGTGGTTACTCTTCTGAAAGATCTAATGAGGATATTACGAAATTTATTCAGATGCATTATTAGATAAAAAAAAACCTCTTGTTGCCAAGAGGTTCTGTTCTTTTATTCTACTTTTTCTTTTTCTTTTTAAGATCACAGTTCTTTTTATCTTTGCAGTCTTTCTTTTTAAGATCACAATTTTTTTTATCTTTGCAGTCTTTCTTTTTAAGATCACAGCTTTCTTTTTTAGCACAACATCTTTTTTCGCCATAATGTGCACAAGAAACTAAGCCAGAAAGGGAAAGGGCCAATAATGCAGTTATTAATAATTTCATGAATACTCCTTTTTTTAATTATTAAACATGCTATCAGACAATCTGAAAAAATAGTAGCCCTTAATTTGTTTGCCTAGGCTCACGCCTTGCAGGAGTCTTAGAATTTGCTATAATTGCTATATGAAATGGCCATATTTGATCCTTTTTATTTTAATGAGCTGTGCTGGAACCGGTACCCAAGAGGAATTGGACAAGAAAGCTATGATAAAGCGCCAACTCAAAGCTTTAACGGCAGTTCGTCCCTTGCTTAAGTCAGATGAGTTTCCCTATATGAAATGCCGTGAGCGCGGCAAGTTAACAGCAGAAATTAATAAAGAGCTCGATTCCAAACATAACCAGAACTTTGGTGTCATGGAACTGAGAGAAATGGCCATGGATAAGGATGCTAATATCATGACTCTTTCTTATCGTACCAAAGGCAATCGTGTTATTTATCAAGCAGATATTTATGAATGTGAACAAGTAAGAGATGCCACTTATGTGAATGTGGCTGGAATGTGCTCAGCCTCTGAAGAGAAAACGATTAGCTTTAAGTATGCGGATGATAAGCCTCGTGTCGTAGGGGAAGAAATTATCATGCAGATGGCACGCTATTATGCCATTGAAAATTACTATAAAACCTTTAATCTAAGAAAGATCAAATACAGTTATACCAAAAAACAATTTACGGCCGAGGCTTCTTTCTATAAATGTCTCTAGTAAAGCCAAATCTCTTATTAATTGTTTTTCTCTATGTTGGAAATCTTCACGCCCAGACTTTAGAGCCGATTTTTTTTACCAGTAAGCTGGAAGAAAAGAGTGATGACTCTTTAAACGCTACCTATGAAGTAAATGCCGGTGAACTTAGTTCACAGAACTCGGCTAGAATTGTCGATATATTAAAAGAGGTCCCAGGAATAGAAATTTCACAAACCGGAGCGGTTGGGGGAGAGGCTTCCATCTATATTCGTGGAGCAGAAGCACGGCATACTCTTATTTTAGTAGATGGAGTTAAGGTTTATGACCCTACCAGTACGGCCAGAATACAAAACTTGGCCCTGTTAAATACTCGTGATATTGAAAAAATTGAAATTCTTAAAGGAGCACAGTCCGTACTTTATGGTAGTGATGCCATTGGTGGTGTCGTTAATATTATTACTAAAAAAGCAAGCTCTCGCTCTAAGCTAAAGTTGAGCGGTGGCTATTATCAGCAAGCCTATGCAGAAACTACTGCTCCGTTAGGCTCCTCATTACTCTATTTAAGTGGAAATTATCAACAATCCAAATATATGAGTCAGGCCCATGATGGGGATGAGAAAGACGCAACTGAGCTACGTTCTCTTACGATAAATCACATGTATGAAAGGAATGATTGGGAATTTAAAACCTTATTAAAGGCGCAAGAAAATTATGCTGAAGTGGATAGTTATGATTTTATAACTTCTCAGATTACAGATGATTTAAAAGCCTATGCAAAAAATCGCCAGCTAACTTTTCAAGAACATATCCAAAAGGAAAAAATAGATTTTGTGTTTGCTGTGAATCGCTACGAAAGAGTGAATCGCTCCGATAAGTATTACTTGTTTGATGGTTCAGTTATTGAGTCAGAGCTTAGGTATAAATTAAATAAGTCGGAGCTTTTAGGAGTACAGTTTTTACAGGAAACGTATCGAGATGATGATATATCAGAACGTAGTTTAAGCATGTATGATGCTTTTTATCTAAATAAAGTAAGGCGGGACAATTGGCAGTATGAATATGGGGCCCGTGCCACTTATAATCAGAATTTTGGAAACTATGGGGTCTATCAGTTAGGTATGAGCTACCAGCTTTCTGCTGATCAAAGTTTTAAGCTTACTCATCAAACAGGCTTTAAAGCTCCCTCTCTTTATCAACAACAAGCACCAGCTGATCAGTATGGGCCTATTGGTAATGAAGATCTATCTCCAGAGAAAAGTCGTGAGTTAAATCTAATGCATGAGTGGAAAAGCTCCTTGGTGAGAGTGGAAACCAGTTTATTCTATCGCGAAGTAGAGGATTTCATTGATTTTCAATTCGGAAATGGTTATCAAAATCTTTTGGGAGTGATCACTCGCGGGGTGGAAGTTAATTCTTCCCACGCATTTTCGAAAAGTAAGCTTAAAGCTTCTTTGAGTTTACTGAATTTTAGCAGCAGTAATGGGACAGAAGTTGTTCGTCGTCCTAATTTCTCTTTTAACTTTAATTATCAAGCTAAGCTTACTGATCAGCACAGTCTGGGAGTCAATTGGACTTGGAAGGGGAGACGCTTTGATACCAAGGGAGCGGAGTTTATTCAGCTAAGGCCCTATGATACTTTAGATGTGAATTACAGATATCAAAAGGGGGCATGGTTGGCCGAGGCTTCAGTTAAAAATGTATTTGCTCGTGAATATGAAGTGGTGAGTGGATATTCTGTTTTGGAGCGGGCCGTATTGATAAGTATAGCTAAAGAAATCTAGCTATTGTGTTCGTCTATTTCTTCTTCAAGTTCTCTTTCTATTTCTTTTTTTTCTTCTTCAGATGCACCCAGAGAATCGGCCAGGGTTTCTGTCACGGAGGGGATCCTAAGCTCAAAATTGGCACCAGCCTCTTCCAATTCTTTGGCCATGGCATAGGCTTCATCGATTTCATCCATAGCAAATTCATAAATAACTTCATGAAAGTTTAAATCAATTAGCTTGATAGTGGACTCTTTTTTAGAATCACTCGACATTTTACAACCCTTTGTGTTAATTAGGATGATATCGAAAAATACGATGCCCGCAAAGGTTTAATTGGAAAAAATAGATGGCCTCAACACTAAAACAGATATTTATTGCCCATCCAGTGGAGTTTGCAGCTAAAAGTCTTAAGCATTTTGGTGAGCAAGAGGGGGTGGAAGTCTATATTTTGGATAATCTTGATGATTTTTCTTATTTAATTGCTGATTTGGTGCCACAAGCACTGATCATTCACCAAGATTTATTAGAAGACAATCTAAGTAGCATTAAGCGAGAAATTGCACAATATCCAGAGCTGCATACAATCATTATCGTAAAATCTGCAGAGAACGAGTTGCGTTCTGAGTTTCCATTGCAGATTATTGAACCTTTTGGGCCAGAAAACTTTATTAGTATAATTCAGCAAATGCTTGTATCGGGCAATAAAACCCATTAAAATAGATTTATGGACAAGGATAAAATCTATAGCATCGTCGGACTAATTTTAGTCATCACTTTTTTTCTGGTAACAGTTTATTTTAAATCAGGCGCTTTTAGATAATGATTTTTTTCCCCGCTTGGGAGAGATAAAAAAACAGGTATACTTTTTATCTTGAATTAAAATAAGAGCATCAACTAATTGCTGATAGTGGGTGGTAATCCACTGAGATGCAAATTGTGATTCAGCTTGTAATAAAAGAATATTATTTTTAAGAATTAACGGTCTTATATTTTTAAACCACTGACTGTGAATTTCTTGTCCCAACATCGCATGTAATTGCTCACTGAGCATGTTCCAGCTAACGTGAGCTTTTAGTACTGGGTTATCAATCGTTTTATCAAATGTATTTTTTAATTTTTCTTGTAAGTTTATTCTAAATTGTTCATCAGCAACATGCTTCATCAGCCACTCCACTCCATTCGCAATAGGTTTGCCATGTTACGAATATTGCTCACATAAGACAAGAGAAAATTGGGCACTTAAATTTAATTTAGAAGTTTTTGCCCCGGGTCGTCTGGGGATAATACATATGGTTTAAGTCCAAGCTTATTAAAAATAAATCCTGGAATACGCACTCTGTAATAGGTACCTTTTTCATGATGGTGAGTTTTTAAAATATTAGCATTCGCTAGTAAGTTTGATTGGGCCTGACCTGCTTCATAAGGAATGAAAAGATCAAAATGTTCTTGCTTAGAAAGAAAATAGTTAATGATATATTCTCTTAGGTTAGCGATATCTTCATCATTGTGGGAAGAAACCTGAAAACTGGCCTTTAAATTTCTCATGGCTATTTTAGGTAAGAAGGGGCTTATGACGAGATCCTTTTTAGTAAAGACGACAATCTGGTCTTTGTCTTTAATATTCAGTTCCCCTAAAACTTCCTGGGTAACATCCAAGTGCTGTTTGTAGTTAGGGTCAGAAAGGTCGCAAACAATAATAAGTAAATCCGCTTCTAAAGCCGATTCCAAGGTGGTTTTGAATCCTTCTACCAGAGTTGCTGGCAGGTTCTGAATAAAACCAACTGTATCAATAAGTACCATTGGCGGTTTAGAATCCGGGTTGAGAGTTCGATAGGTAGAATCTAATGTCGCAAATAATTTGTTTTCCGCTAAGACATTAACCTTACATAGTTTATTCATAAGCGTCGACTTTCCAGCATTGGTGTATCCCACCAGCGCCGCCGTCACAACATTATTTTCCCGGTTCTTTCTTTGTTCTTTGCGGGTTTTTTCAATTTCAGTTAATTGCTTTTTGTAGAAGGCAATTTTATCGCGAATAATTCTTCGGTCTAGCTCGAGTTGTTGTTCACCTTCACCTTTTAAACCAATCCCACCTTTTTGTTTGGAAAAGTGAGTCCAAAGTGATTGAAGGCGAGGAAGCATATAGTTAAGGCGAGAGATTTCGATTTGAATTTTTGCTTCTTTGGTACGAGCATGTTTAGCAAAGATTTCAAGGATGACCATACAGCGGTCCATAACCTCAAGACCAGTTACTTTTTTAATATTGCGCATCTGGGATGCGGTCAGTTCGAAGTCAAAAACCAGTAAGTCAGAATCTTCACTGCGAGCGATATCTGCAATTTCTCTAAGCTTTCCTTCACCCAACATTGTTGCAGGTTCAACCTTACTTTTATTTTGGAAGTGTTCACTCCCAGCTTCAAGTCCTAAGGTATTAAGAAGCTCTCTCAGCTCCACCAGAGAACTTTTCGTTTGTTCTAAAGAATTGTGAAATTCAAAATTGGAACAAACGATACTGACTAAAGTTGCCTTACTGTCTATTTGTATTTCAAATTCGTCATAATTCATCGCAGTTGATCTCAATATTATTTAGTCGTTTTGCCAAGCCCAAATTCTGGCCATGTTTCCAAGGGCCATAATAGTGATTTTATTGGCCTTTTGCACTGAACCTTACTACCATGACAGACTCAACAGAGCAATGTATATAGGTGAAATGAGAAATTTACGACATGAGCTTTACGGTGAATCCGTTTTTACCAGCTTTCGAACATTTGAAGCGAGTGTATTGGGTTTGAATAAACATTTCGAGCGCTTATACAACAGTGTGACGCTGTGTTATGGTTTGCGGCATATCGATCCCAAAACTTTTAATGAATATTTTTTGGAAAGATTATCTTTAGCTTCTCAGTTTCAAAAATATCCGAATCATTATTTTAGGATTAGTATTTTCTCAAATGGGGATAAATCTTTAAGCAAAAAAAACTTCGGGCTGGGTGAGTTGGAAGTGGATTTAAAAATATCAAAGCTGCCAGAAAAGAAGGCTTCTCTAAAGCTAAAGACATTTCAGAGTCCCTACTCTGAGCATTATATTCCGCTTAAAACGGGGAGTTATTTTCAGTCCCTGTATTTTAAGCGCCTGGCCATGAGTAAGGGCCATGATGATGTTCTTTTTATGCGGGACGATTTGATTTTAGAGACCAGTACATCCAATCTGGTTCTATTTAAAAATGCTCAGGCGTTCTTTCCCGAAGCAAAGGGAATTTTGGCCGGAGTGACCACAAGCCTCTTACAAAAATATTTTCAATCTGTTAATGTTTCCTATACACAGATGCCAATTCAGTATGCAAGCTTGCAAGACTTTGATGAGGTTTTTGCTTTGAATGCTGTGCGTGGCCTGACTCCTGTTTTGAAAATTGATGACAATGAATTTGTTGTTAATGGGCAAAAGGAGTTGGAAAAAAAATTTGTGGAGTTTGCCAAGGATGATTTATGAGTGAAAAAATATTGAAGGTAAAGTGTCCGTCTTGCCAAGAAGAATTTAAATATTACTCTTCAAAATTCAGACCATTTTGTACTGAACGATGTAAGATGATTGATATGGGACATTGGTTTGAGGAATCTTATACAATACAAGGTAAGTCAAACACTGTTTATATTGAAGATCCAGAGTTATTACAAAAACTAGTATCAGAAGAAACAGATGAAAATTACTAAAAAATCACTGGGTGAGCTTTTAACATTTATGCAAGATATCGCCTATGAAGCAGGTGAGATTATCTTAAAATACCAAAAAAAGCGACAAGCCTTACACGTGATGAATAAAGGGGATGAGGGAGTTGCTTCAGAGGCAGATCTAGCTTCTGAAAGATTTTTAATTAAAGAGATTCTGAGAAAATACCCCAATCATAAAATTTTGTCAGAAGAAGATTATGCTCAACATAAAAACAAGGCAAAACTAAGGTTTACTTCAGAAAATTATACCTGGGTTATTGATCCACTTGATGGCACTAATAACTTTATTAATGGAATTCCTATTTATGCCGTGTCTTTGGCATTAGTAAAAAAAGGGGATGTGCTAGCAGGCTTGGTTTATAATCCGTTGTCGGGAGAATGTTTTTTTGCGGCCAAAGACCAGGGGGCTTACCTTATTGACTTTAGAATCAATCCTCTAAAAAAATATGAATTGATTAATAAACAAAATAAAAAGCAAATGAATGAGTGTATCTTTTCCCCTTCACCTGTGTATGAAATAACCAACAAATTTGAACGGCAAATTTCAACTTTTAGAAAAAATATAGTTGGTGCCAGGGCAGTTAGAAGACTGGGGAGTGCTGCACTAGAACTTTGCTATGTGGCCAATGGAAATTTCGATGGTTACTGGGAAAAGAATCTCAAGCCGTGGGATGTGGCCGCAGCCTGGTTAATTTGTGTTGAGGCGGGGGTTAAAGTAACCGACTTTGATGGTAGGAAATTTGCTTTAGGAAAAGACTCTATCTTTGCTGCCTGTAATCCCTTACATGGAAAGATCTTAGGCAAGATTACCAAGTAATTTTGGCATTATTTTCTGCATTTATTGGGTTTGCAATAGTCGTGGCAAATACCTATAATTAATAAAGACTCACTGATCCATGGAGGGATAGTTTGGAAGCGGTAATTAATTATCTTGATAAATACACCACTCAGATTTTTGTCTTGTTGTTGGGAGCAATGGTTATTCTTATGGCCACTTTTCTCTATGTGTATTTCAATAACAGAAAAAAATATCATAATTTAAAACATCAAATTCCAGCAACCGTTGTTAAAAATTATTTAGATTCCATTATTCAAAATTCTTCGGCCTTAAAATCTTCTCTGTTTAGAGGGGGAGGGCTTGATGTGGATCCTGGCAGTATTCCTTCTGTGATGCCATTGGATCAATTACCAGCTTCAACTCCTGTTGGAGTTAATGCTGGAGCGGCTACAGACGAATCACTACGTGCCGAGCTGTCTAGATTACAAGCTCAATTGGCAGAAAAAGAAAATGTGATTAAAGATTTGGAAGCGAAAAATACAGGCCTAGAAGGTACAGTTAAAGCTAAGCAGGAACGCATTGAAGAGCTAGAAAAACTTCTTGCTGATCTTCAAGCAGGCACTGCTGGTGGCGCTGAACTAGATGCTGAGATGAAAGCACAATTAGATGAAGTAACTGCTGAAAGAGACCGACTCAAAGAAGATCTTGCTCAGTACGATATTATTGAAGACGACCTTGCTGATTTAAAACGTTTAAAACAGGAAAATATACAACTGAAAAATGTAATTGAGGCAGCGGGGCAAGCTGTTCCTGAAATGGCCGCACCTGCTGAAGAAGTTGCAGAAGCAGCGGCTGAAGCTGTGGCTGAGCCAGAAGCTGTGGCCGAGCCAGAGGCAGTGGCTGAGGCAGTGGTTGAGCCAGAGCTAGTAGCTGAGCCAGAGACTGTCGCTGAACCAGAGGCTGAAGCTGAAGCAGAGGCTGAAGCAGAAGAAATTGAAGCAGCCGCTGGCCCAGAAACAACACCTGAAGCATCAGCTTCCGAAGGGGATGATAAATCTCCGGAAGACCTTTTAAGTGAATTTGAAAAAATGTTAGGATAATTAATTCTGGAGAATTATTCTCCCGAAAATTTCGATGGATGAGATATGAAACTTCTTCTTTGTCTTCTTATGACGACATCTTATGTTTATGCCAGTAAAAAAAACCAGTGGACTCCAAAGTATCAGGAAAAGCAAAAGCAGAAATCAATTTTTAAGGAATTAGGCTTAAAAAAGATTAAGTCAAAAAATAAAACAATATTAAATTCAAAGCAAGTGACAAATAAAAAAGCTCCTGCCATTAAACCAGAGAATGCTTTGGAAGCACTTTACTTGCAAGGGCCAAAAAGCAAAACACATCTTGCTAAATTAAAAGAGGAATCTCTTAAGCAAAAACAGAAGGCAGTACCTACTTTAATAAAAGTAATGAAGAGTAAAGCATACCCAAGTGAAAACAGATGGGTTGCTACTTATATGCTTGGGCGTATAATGGGGAAAAAGTCAGCACCTTATATCTCAAAATTTACCCGGCATCCAAATTGGATGTTGCGTTTGGCATCATTAAAAGTATTGCTGCACCTGGATCAGCGGCAGTATAAAGGAATTTATGCCAGATTACTTGAGGATGATTCATTAATTGTAAGACATCAAGCTTTGCAGAATATAAAAATCATGAAATTGAAAGACTTGGCCCCCTATGTTTGGAAAATGCTATATAACAAGAAAAATTATGTTGGGACTAAAGGGAAGCGCAAACGAAATAATATTATTAAAGATGCCATCCGCGTAGTGGGAGACCTAAAGTTCCATAAGGCCAAAAAGGCCATGTTGGAAATGTTTAAAAAGAAGAAATACTCTGATGTTTATAACGAGTTAGATTACTCTTTATCTCAACTGGATGGACCTTCTCCTAAAGGCTCAATATCAGTCAAGAAAAACTATTGGAATAAAAAGAGCATTAAGGAAACGACTATTCTTTAAAATGAGTTAAAAGCTTTCCAGCTCTTCTTGCTCTCGGGCCTTATCAATTACTTTGAGTTTATTATCGTTGGCAATCAGAACGCCAATTCGGTAGAGTAAAGTTTTTTCCTGGATACCTCCAGTAGGAACTTCCTTCCATCCCTGTAAGAAATCATTTTCGACACGTTGTCTTTTATAGACAGTCACTTTGGTTACTTTTCTTCCGTAACTAAAACCTTCGGCCACATTAACCATAAGCTTAAACTCTGCTTGTTTAACTTTATCTTTACTACCAAATGAATCAGTGAAGTTTACCTGCAGAGTATTATCCATCCAGCGAGTTTTAATTTTTCCCGATTCCTGATTTTGTTCAGCTACATCAAAATGCTTCATAACCTGGATCACTGCTTGCCAGGTTTGATTGAAATCTGCTTTGTAAACTTCAGCAGGAATTTCCAACTCCTCGGTAATTTGCCGGTATTGTTCATAACTAGAGCAGGAAAATATAAGTAGGAATGTGAGCAGTAAATTAATTTTTATCATAATTTAATCTTATCAGTATTATGTGAAAAATAAAGTAAAGAAGCCAGAGTGGAAGAATTCCTAAAAAACCATAGAGTTGGAAGGGGGTTGTGCCATTGTATTTGGCATCTTTCGGTAATTCTAATTTTAGATCGAGATTACCAGTCGTATCATAAGCGAGACGCTCAACTTCTCTGCCTTTGCGGTCAATAAAGGTGGATATCCCTGTATTGGTTGAGCGCAGGATTGGTAAATCAAACTCAATGGCACGCCAGCGGGTTAGGAAAAGGTGCTGTTCCGGTTCCACTGTATTTCCATACCAGGAGTCGTTGGTAAGATTTATCATAAGATGTGGTGCTGAATGCACGCTATTCATATATTCGCGCATGAATTCAGGCCTAAGGATTTCATAACAAATTGAGCTAATAAAATTAACTTTTGAGCGAGTTTGAAAAACAGGGTACTTGGTACCCACCGCAAAAAAAGCCATTTCTGGGACTTTGGTGGAAGCCCATTCTTTAAAAGGACCTAAAGGCAGAGTTTCTCCAAAAGGGATAAGTACGTGTTTATGATAGACTTCATCTAATTGGGCCAGATGGTTAAGATAGAGGGCCGCATTGTATTCAGTTTGAAAGTAATTATTGTTTTTACTATTTCGAAAATGATCATAACCACCAAATAAAAGAGGGGAGTTCATTGAGTATACGATATCGGCCAGAAGGCTTGGGAGCTGTGAGGCCATCAGATTTTCTTTATCAGTTTTAATCGGATATGGATAAGCTGTTTCTGGCCAAACAATAAGATCCAGTTGCTCACCCTTGGTAAATTTTTCTGTGCTTAAGTCATGATATCGGCCTAAAACTTCAGAAACGGAAGCGTATCCACCTCCTTCTGATTTTACTTTTAGAAAATTACTAATATTAGCTTGAACTAAACGTACATGATAAGTGAGCGTTTCTTGGGGGATGGGTGTTTTGGTGAGAAATGGATTAAGGCCAATAAATAACAAAAGAGAGAATAAATTGATATAGGATAAGCGCTTTTTTTGAATCGCTCTTACTATTTCACAAGCAAGCAGATAAGACATAAAAGAGAAAATCGGTAATCCTAAAAAGCGAGCGGCACCTAAGTATTCAGATATAATAATCCATGGTTGTCCCAGCATAACTGGAAATTGTTGTGGAAGAAAGTACTCTGCAGTCGTAAGAAAGGCAGCCAGAATGACATTAAATAAGGCCGTGTTAAAATAGCTATTTTTTATTTTTTCATTTTTATCTATGAAATGTAGTAAAAAAATGAGTAGAAAATATTGTGGATTTAATAAAAAGGCATAAAGGGCGTTTAAAAAGGCGGCAACGATAAAAGGTAAATTGCCAAACTCTTGCAGTGTGGCCGTAATCCAGTAAAAACTCAGTAAGTTGATAAATGAATTATAAACTAAGTAGTATAAGACTCTCTGCTTTGTTGTATTGGCCTTAAAAAGATAATAAATTAAACAGGCCGTAGAAATAACTGGCATGAAAGGCAAGTAGATATGCAGTAGGTTAGGAAACCCAAGCGTATAAAAAAATGCCGCTAAAAGTAAAAAAGCGTATGGTTTTAATTTGTCCATACGCTTATCTTAAAACACCAATTATAAAATTACATTATTTTCTTGCTAGCGTTCGTCCTCTGGTTGGATTTAGTCTTTGATTAACGTATCCAGCAACTTCTAAAGCGCGAGCAGCATCAAGTTTTCCACCACCAAGTACCTTACCTTTTAGCTTGCTAATTTTGCGCGAAGAACTAAGGATAATATTCTTAATCTGCTGATAGTTTAATTTGGGATAATTTGCTTTAATCAGAGCTGTAACACCAGTTACAAAGGCTGTTGCCTGACTCGTTCCAGTCATTAAACCGGCACCACTTCCCGGAATGGCAGATTTAATTCTGAATCCAGGGGCCGCAATATCTACTGATTTACTTCCAAAGTTAGAAGAGGCAATCACTTGATTAAACTCATCATGGGCCCCAACAGTGATAATATTTGAAAGACCATAGCTTGCTGGATAATAGTGATTTTTCTTAATATCGATATTTTGTTTTTCATTTCCGGCAGCAGCAATAATAAGGATACCTTTTCTTTCCGCTTCCATTAAGATGGCCTTTTCTTCCCTTGAAGACTCAGGACCTCCACCAGAGTAGTTGATAATATCTACATTTTGGTCAACAGCATATTTTAAAGCTTTGATCGTTGATTTTAAGTTGGCCGTACCTGAAGCTAGCGGGTTGTAATATTTAAGGGCCATAATTTTAACTTCTGGAAAAATACTTTTAACAATGCCAGCGACATGAGTCCCATGTCCGTGGCTATCATGGGGAGTGGTCATAGGTCTTGTGGTTGAGAAATCTATTCCGAAGTTTCTAGATGAAACGTCTCCATTTTTCACATAAAGATTATTTTTTAAAAATGGGTGATTTAGCTGAATTCCAGTGTCTACCACTGCAACAATAACGTCTTTTTTCTTTTCAAATCTTTTCCAGCCTTCGGCCAGATTGATCGAGCTTTTCTTATAGCTTGGATCGATACCCCAGCTGGTAAAACGAGTGGATAGATTACTGGCCGGATAGGCCATTTTTTCTTTTTTAATTGTTGGTTTGGCATAAGCAATTTGCCCAAAAAGTAGAGCTAATCCAAGAGTCTTGCTTAAGAGAGAGTGTGTTTTAGTCATTTAACCTTCCTATTTTAAACATCAAGTCAGGTATATTAAGAGCAAACTCTTTGCCAACTTTACTTCAGCAAAATTAAGAGCTTACCTATACTATATGCATAAAATTTGTACAGGAAATGACGGTTGTAAAAATTTTTAACAGTTTTTCGCAGTTTTTGAGACAAGTATTTGATATCTTGTAGGGATAAAAAAAAAGCTCAAACTAAGTAATTAGATTGAGCTTATATATAGACTATAAAAATTTAGTTATTTAGGCACGACGATGAAATTTTTTGTTCTGTTCTCTTTCGAATTCTTCAGCAACTTCGATACAGTATTCTGCCCATGGCTGAGTTTCTAGCCTTTTTTCTTCAATTTCTTCACCAGACTCGATACAGATTCCGTAAGTTCCTTCTTCTATTCTAGCTAGAGCATTATCGATTCTTCTTAGTTTGACCATTTCTT
This sequence comes from Bacteriovoracaceae bacterium, assembly GCA_041547255.1. Taxonomy (GTDB): domain Bacteria; phylum Bdellovibrionota; class Bacteriovoracia; order Bacteriovoracales; family Bacteriovoracaceae. Next base: position 5,633 of record JBFEUX010000021.1, on the reverse strand, counting down.
TTTCTCTGATGCTAAACGAGACACTTTGGCTAATGGCATTATTAGCAAGATCAGCTTCGTCAGCTAGATCATCTGGCTTAATTTTTAAATCATCAAGGTTATTAAGGATACCGCTGTTCATGATTTGAGCTCTGGCCTTAAGTAGTTTTTCCTTAAAGTGCTGAATTTTTGTATTATCCATCGTATTCTCCTCCTTGCACGAAGAATTATGCCCGCTTTCCCTAGCAGTACATAATATTGTAACTTCTAATAACGGTTTAGTGCAATAGAACTTTACAATAGGTTGAATTTTGTAAGAAATTGTTGGATTTTGCCTAGTAGAACTGATATCTCTGTTTGACATTCAAAATGCTAAACTAATATGATTAGGTTTAGGAAAAGCTATGAAAATTAAGTATTTATTCAATATATTGTTGAGCTTTTTGCTTTTGTACTCCTGTGGAAAACAGGTTGAAGGTACTCGAGCAAAGAATGGGGCCCAACGAAATCGCTCGGAAAGCCGAACACCAGTGGATTTAGATCAATTTATCTTAAAGCAAAAATTAGTTTGTGAAGATGTTTTGTTTTGTCCTGATAATGTGGCCAAAATTATTGTGGCGCAAGGAACAAATATTCACACCTGTACTGGGACCTTGGTGGGCAAACGCAAGCTCATTACCAGTGCCAGCTGTTTACCTAGTTCACTGCGAATTCCTAATTTAGATTGTCGAAAAAATATTTTTGCGATTTTTCCTGAAGACGCTTATGGGGGAGAATTTAAAACTGGATGCCAACGAGTCATGTATGTTGATAATAACAGTATTCAAGAAGCTCCTCTATGGAAAAGTGGTATTGCTATCTTGGAATTAGATAGAGATGTTCCTCGAAAAATTTCTGGTATTACTAGCCAGGGAGCGCAGGATAATGAAAAGTTAGAAACATGGAAAGTTAAATACGATTCGGACTTTGTATCAGTACTAACCCGCGACGAATGTCAATTTATTCACAATACTTACCTTAATCCTTTTAGTCAGGGAGTCTATTCTCCTATGATGGTGGCCACTAGCTGCGATTACGATGAGCTGGGAATGGGGGCTCCGATAATGAAAGGCAATAATATCGTTGCTATTTATAGTCAAGAGATGAGCCATCGTACCTATAGTTATTTGCAGAATGGAAAGTTAGTTAGTGGCGATATTGATAGATATTATCATATGACTAATACCAGTTGTTCTCCAGGTGTCAGGCAACTGATTACTTTTAAGAAACATAACCCTAATTGTTCTCTTTGGACTACAATTCAGGAATTAGATCAGAGGCGTTCTAACTTATTTAAGGGGAAGGCTGTTCATCTTAGCTCCATGGAGAAGCTGAAGAAGGAGCTTGGAAATAATAATAAGTATTTCGCTTGGAACTTTGATTTTGCTCCTGATGAGACTTTATTAAAATACGATGTACGTATGGTTCGTCCTTCCTGTATCTATCGTTCTAATGACTGGATTGGTGAATATCGCCGTTGGCGCTCTATTCGTACTTACGCGTGGGTGAGTATCCCAGTACCTCATTATCAGTTTTCTATTAAATTAGATAGTTTTCTACGACCTATTTCAATATTAGATAATATTGGCACAAAATATTTTCAAGTAGAGTTCAATCCTTTTAATGCTTATGTAAATAAGGATACTTTTGTTACCATTAAAAGTAATCTTTTTGGTAAGCTAGACGTACTAAACTTTAATCATATTACTGGCGATTGCTTATAAGTACTCGCGTAGCTAATGCTTACTGCTTTAAATCACGCCAACTCTTTCCTTGGCGGTTTGCTCTGTTTTTCTGCCAGAAATCTACAGCTTTTTGATGGTCTTTGTAAGAAGAGCTAAACACGTGAGTCCCGTCGTTTTTACTTACGAAGTAGATATAATCGTGCTCCTCAGGAGTAAGTACTGCCTTAATGGCGGCCAAGCTCGGATTAGCAATGGGACCTAGTGGAAGGCCAGTCATTTTATAAGTATTATATGGAGTCTTCTGGGTTAAGTGTTTGCTTCGCAGGTTTCCATCATAAGTTTCCCAAATACCATAGATGGTGGTGGGATCCGCTTGTAGGCGCATTTTTAATTTCAAGCGGTTTAGATAAACGCCGGCGATTGTAGGACGCTCCCATTTGGCCCCTGTTTCTTTTTCGACAATAGAAGCTAGCGTCACCACTTCATGAGCAGTTAAATATGTTTCTTCCATCTCTAGCTCTTGGGTTTTTTTGTAAAAAAGGCCAATCATAGCACTAACAACTTCGCTAGCTCGTGAGTTGGGGGCAAATTTATAGGTTTCAGGGAATAAATAACCTTCAACTGAGGGAGCATCCTCAACTTTGATTTTTTTTATCATGTCAGCACTTCTACATGCTTTAACGAAATCAGCGTAAGAAGTGATGCCAGCTTCTTCTAAAATCTTTCCAATTTCGAACATATTTTTACCTTCAGGGATGGTTACCTTCGTCAGAATAGGTACCCCTTCAGTAAGAATGGTAAGTACAGCGCTCATATTAGCACCAGTAGGGATGAGATAGGTTCCCGCTTTAAGTTGGTCCATCTTTCCATTTAACTTGGAGTAGTAGTGAAATATGCGAGCACTGGCAACGATATGGTCTTTACTTAGTCGGTGGTTAACACTGGAGAAAGCTTCTCCTTTTCGTACGTTAAATTTAACTTCCTGTCCTTCATACGGAGTGTAAACTTGTTTGATAACATAAATCGCAATGAGCAGAACTAAAACTACGGGGGCAATGATAATAATAGCTTTTTTGTTGGCCATGTTAATTTCCATCCTTGGTTAATTAAGTACTTATTATTATAAGGAAAACTTAGGCGTCTGACGAGTCTTTTACAAATTCTTCCAGTATTATTGTAGCACTTAACTCGTCAATTTTGGTAAGATCGACTTTAAAGTTATAACGCGGATCGTTTTTCATACGTTCCTCAGCTTCAAAGGTCGTGAGAGTTTCATCTATAGCATAGATAGGGATGGAAAATTTCCTACGGCATTGATCAACAAAGGCTTTAATGGTCTTGGTCATAGTTGATTCCTTACCATCAGTAAAAAAGGGAATACCAATAACGAGAATATCTACGAACTCATCATCGATAATAAGCGCAAGCTCTTGCATGAGCTGTTCGTCAGACTGATAGGCAATTCGCCCCCAGGGAAGTGGGAAGGGGTCATCTCCTGGCCGAAACATGGCCAAACCTGTAAATTTTCGCCCATAGTCAATGGCCAAAATTCTTTTATAATGGAGGTATGCTTTTGTTGGTTTTTCTTGCATGAAAACTTCTTTAGCAGTATAAAAAGGATTCTGTAAAGCTTGACAAGGCTTGTAATAAAGATAATATTTACTTAATCACTATAGATAGAAAAACCTATAAAAGTCCAATTCAATTCGATTGAATATTGAATATGTCCTAGATAATTTTCGGAGTTAAATTAAATGCATCTAACCAAATTAAGAGAAAAAGACATCAAAGAATTAACGAAGATGGCAGCGAAAGCTGGTATTGAAAATGCTGCGAGTATGAAAAAGCACGAGATCATCTTCGCCCTACTTAAAAAGACAGCAGAAGAAGATGAGTCTATTTATGGAGATGGTGTTTTAGATATCCTTCCTGATGGATTCGGATTTTTAAGATCTCCTGGTTATAACTACCTTCCAGGGGCCGATGATATATATGTAAGCCCATCTCAAATCAGAAGATTCGGATTGAGAACTGGGGACACTATTACTGGTGAAATTAGACCTCCAAAAGAGGGTGAGAGATATTTTGCGCTTTTAAAACTTGAGACTATCAATATGCAGTCTCCGGATAAGCACAAGCAAACGGTTCTTTTTGATAACCTTACTCCTCTCTATCCTAATAAGAAAATTAATTTAGAAGGAGAGCCAACGGGTTATTCTACCAGAATTATCGATCTTTTTGTTCCTCAAGGTTTTGGACAAAGATGTTTGATCGTTGCTCCGCCTAAGGCAGGTAAGACCGTTCTTTTACAAGATATTGCCAATGCAATTGCCCATAATCATAAAAAGGCAAAATTAATTGTCTTACTAATTGATGAGAGACCGGAAGAGGTTACTGATATGAAGCGTTCAGTAGATGCTGAAGTTGTATCTTCTACATTTGATGAACCAGCTTCTCGTCACGTACAAGTTGCAGAGATGGTTATTGAAAAAGCTAAGCGTTTAGTTGAAGCCGGACAAGATGTAATTATTCTTCTCGACTCTATTACTCGTCTGGCAAGAGCTTATAACACCGTAATCCCTCCAAGTGGTAAGATCCTTTCTGGTGGGGTTGACTCAAATGCTCTTCATAAGCCTAAGCGTTTCTTTGGTGCAGCTAGAAATATTGAAAATGGAGGTTCTTTAACAATTATTGCAACCGCTCTAATTGATACTGGATCTAGAATGGATGAGGTTATCTTTGAAGAATTTAAAGGTACCGGTAACTCTGAAATTCAATTAGATAGAAAACTGATGGAGAAGAGAATCTTCCCATGTTTAGATATTAATAAATCTTCTACTCGTAAAGAAGATCTTTTAATGACCAAAGAAGATTTACCAAAAGTATTTGTTCTTAGAAAAGTTTTACATCCAATGAATACAATTGATTCAATGGAATTCGTTTTAGGTAAAATTAAACATTCAAAAACTAATGACGACTTCTTGGAATCAATGAACGGATAAGTTCATGTTAAGCAGGCTGAAAGGGATTTCACTGTTGCTGGCCAAGCAATACACTAGTATTGGCGGACAGGCAGTTATCGAAGGCGTTATGATGAGATCTCCTAATGCCTTTGTTGTTGCCGTCAGGAAACCTGATGGCAAAATTCGTTTGCGTCGTGACCAATGGTTTGGGATATCAAAGAAATTCAATTTGCTTAAAAAGCCTTTCTTACGAGGGGTAGTCATGCTGATTGAAGCCATGGCCAACGGTATTGTGGCCCTTAATTATTCAGCAAATATTGCTCTAGAAGAAGAACTAAAGGCTGAAGCTTTAAAAAAAGGAAAAACTGAAGCTGAGTTTGAGGCGGAGAGGAAAAAGTCAGAGAAAATAGACTTTACAACTTTTTTTACTATTATTGTGAGCCTATTTTTTGGAATGAGTCTCTTTGTTTTGGTTCCTCACGCCGCAACTGAAGGGTTAAATACGTTCTTAAATCTTGGTTGGAACTTAGATGGCTTCTTTTTCCATTTTATTGATGGAGTTATTAAAGCATTTATTTTTGTTATGTATATTTGGATAATAGGTTTTATTCCTGATATTCGAAAAGTTTTTCAGTATCATGGGGCAGAACATAAGGCCATTTCAACTTTCGAAGCGGGAGAAGAGTTAACGGTTAGTAACGCAAGAAAATTTTCTACTCAACACCCACGTTGTGGGACATCGTTTATTTTCTTTTTGTTATTTATTTCCATTATTATTTTTTCTGTTATTTTTTCAGTGGTACCAATGGGGGTAGGGCTTCCTAAAATTCCTAAACATTTACTCGCCATTTTTGCCAAAATTGCTCTAATGATTCCCATTGCGGGGATTTCTTATGAGCTAATAAAATTTGCAGGAGTGCATATGGATAGTGTGTTGTGCCGTATGATAAGTAGTCCTGGAATGTTG
>JBFEUX010000392.1:0-1470 GCA_041547255.1 Bacteriovoracaceae bacterium | reverse complement strand
GGGGCCAAAGGCAGTCTTGGGATCAATTATCCCCAATACTGGACCGGCCAAAACACCAAAAAAAGTTAAAAGAACAATAACTGGCAAACGCAGCTTCCAAGCAACCCACTGAGATATTAATCCCAAGCTAAAAACAATTCCTAATGTTTTAAGTAATAAGTATTCCAAGCATACTTCCTTTTAATATCATCAAGTCAAACTCATGATGGTTTTCATCAATTGATTTTACCTGAATAACCATATTAATCCTAACAGATAACACTCTTAAAATACTAATTTTATTAGACTTTAGGAATGGGGTTTAAAGTATTTATAGACTAGTAAGTCAGTGATGGACATATTACTGATTTAAACCTATATAAACATAAGGAATTATTAAGCTGCGCAAGTGTATTCTGAGATTTATCATGATTATCCTCTAAAAAAGAGATATAATATAAATCTTATAAGTGATAAGGGAACGGAATTTTGGAGCATCATATGACAACAATGAAAAAAGACCACTGTAAAGAATGCGAAAGCGTTGGTGAAGGGATTTTCTGTGGACTAAATGATATGGGTCTTGATGAGATTTCTGAACATAAAATCACTAATACATTTAAAAAAGGGCAAACACTGTTTATGCAGGGTAACCCTCCTTTTGGTATGTACTGTATCCGTAGCGGAATTATAAAGGTCACTCAAGTAGGTCCTGATGGAAAAGAGTCAATTGTACGCTTGGCCAAAGCAGGTGATACCATTGGCCATAGAAGTTTATTTTCCGAACAAAGCTATAAAGCTACAGCGACGGCATTAGAGGAAACTAAGGTTTGTTTTTACGATAAAAAATATATCCAAAAACTCGTTAAAAATGAAGCAAGTGTAGCCTACAATCTTATTAGTTCCCTGGGTAAAGAACTAGGAAGTGCTGAAACTCGTCTAACTTCTTTTAGCCAAAAAAATGTTCGCGAAAGACTGGCCGAACTACTTCTTATTCTCAAGGAAGGTTATGGTGAAAAAATGGAAGACGGACGTATCAAGCTAAACATCAAGCTTACTCGTGAGGAAATGGCGTCTATTATTGGTACCGCTTCAGAAACCCTTATTCGTTTTTTTACTGAGTTTAAGCAAGAAGGATTGATTGAGCAAGAAGGAAAAACTATCTTTATCACAGATGAGGAAAACCTTATTGATTTTGCTAATATTCCTTATTAATCGTAATTTACGGCCATTAATCTGACATAGATCATTTTTTATTTTTAAGTATTAATTAATATTAGATCTATGACAAACCTAAAATTTATTAATCATTTAAATGAAAAACAGCTCGAATTTTTTAAAAAATTTTCAGAGGAGCATGTTTACAATTCAAGCACCCAGATTATTTACAAAGGTCAAATACCAATGGCGGCTTATGTACTGGTTGAGGGTAAAATTTCTTTTAAAGACGCCCAAAAAAGAACCATCTCAGAGAGCACTCACAACTCGCTG
>JBFEUX010000223.1:0-4600 GCA_041547255.1 Bacteriovoracaceae bacterium | reverse complement strand
ACTAATAAATGTTTTAAAAAGATGATGGCCGAAAACGCTATTTTTCTTATCGCTAAGCAATTAAAAACTCAGTATTGTACTGATCAAAAGTGTGATCCAGTGGCCATGGCCGCACTTAGTGTAGGCAATGTATTTGCTTCACTTAAGCCGTATTGGCAACGTCCAAGCATTAATGGGCACTCTGATAGACAAGTAGATATTACTTTTTATAAGCACAGTGATCCGCAATGTCGTTTTGATACCTATATAGCAGGAAATCGTTGTTCCTTGGGCCTAGAGTTTGATTTTGATGATCATGACCATCGCATTGGCTCTTGTGTGCGTACTGATAATCCTAATGCCGCCAGACCAATCTGTTGGTTTTCTCCTTTAAAGTATTGACTAGAGCTTAATTAAAAATTTAGCATTATCCTAGTGTCTTCTAATAGTCAGTTAGATATTATTTGAGCACAAAACTTTGATTTGGGGTATCAGCAAATGCTTTATCATAATATTGCTTTGGCAATTACCTATGTTGTTTTTGCAAAACTAGGACAATCTTTTGCGATTGAGCCAGGAAATGTAACTGCCGTGTGGTTGCCATCGGGAATCTCTTTTATGTGGGTATGGTTAAAAGGTTACCGGGTATTACCAGGAGTTTTTATTGGTGCTTTTATTGGTAATGTAAGTGCCTATCACTTTCCTGCCGAGTCATTTAAATTACTGTTGGCCCTTGGCCCTGGTCTTATGAATGGCATTGGAGATTCTTTATGTGCTTATGTGGGAGTAGAATCCTTTCGTCTCTTTGCCCATGAAAAAAATATTTTAGGCAGCATTCGCAGTACTGTTGTCTTTGTTGGTTTGGGCGCATTAGCTGGATGCTTTGTTAGTGCTATTTTTGGGGTTGGAGGCTTATTATTATTTGGACTTATTGAAAAACAGGCTTTCATTAATACATTTGTAACTTGGTTTGTAGGTGACTCTGTTGGAATATTAATTCTAGTGCCTTTACTCGACAATATAATAGTTCAAAAACGATATCAAAAACTAGACCTATCACCGCTAAAAATTGTTGAGCTCATAGGGACGATCACTATTGTGCTTTGTCTGCTGTGGCTTGGCTTTGTACTAAGCGCTAGGCTGGACTATAATATTTTAGTTTTTATTCTTATGCCAGTTATGGCCTTTTTAACATTTCTTTTCGATGAGCTAATCAATAATCTTATTTATCTTTTTGTGAGTGTTATAGGAATCTATCTTACGCTTACAAAATCTGGGTTTTTTGGCTCTCTACCTCAGGATCTTGCGCTTTTGTATACTCAAGTTTTCGTCTTCTCTTTGGGAAGCACCATGTATCTAATTATCTCAGCGGTAAATAGAATCAAAAGTTTAAGTGAAAAAATGACAAATATCGATCGCTTGAAAACTCTGGGAGAACTTTCTGCGGGAGTGGCCCATGAGATAAAAAACCCTTTACAGGTAATCTCTATGGGGACGGCAATTATCAGTGATGCTCCTGATGTGGATACGATTGAAATGGCAAAAAAGGATATTCAATCTTCAGTTCATCGTATTAGTAAAATCGTCGATGCCCTTGGGCGTTTTGGATATAATCACGAAGAGACTAAATTTGAACGCTATTCGCTAGGTAAAATAATTGATGAAACTATAAACTTGGTTACTCCACGTTTAAAAAAATCTCCAACTCAGCTAAAAGTTGGGACAGTTCCAGATGTCATGATTGAGTCTGATCGGTATGAATTACAACAAGTACTCATTAACTTAGTTTCAAATGCGTTGGATGAACTCGAAGAGAGTAGGGACAGTTGGATTGAAATTAGAGTTGAACTAGTTAATGAACAGTTAAAAATTATAATAAGAGATTCCGGCACAGGTATTAATGATAAGGATGTGGTTAAGCGTCTATTTGATCCTTTTTTTACAACTAAGCAAGTGGGAAAAGGAACAGGGCTGGGCTTAAGTATTTCCAAAACGATCATGCAAAAGCATCGTGGAGATCTTACTTATCAGTTAATAGATGGCCATACGGCCTTTGTTCTAACAATGCCAAGAATTAGAAAGTCGTAGGCTTAGGCGAAAAAATCAGGATCTCCCGCGCCAACACGTATGACTTCACCATTCGGATTTTCGATAAAGCTAACAATTGTTGATGGACCTAAAAATTCAAATTCCCCTGGGTCAATAATAAGTGCAATCAAATGACCAAGGTATTCCTCTATCTGATAAGAGTAAATAGGATCATATGAGTCTTCCGCTATATGCAAAGAAGCTTTGGGAATATTGGTACTGACAAGTACTTCCCCGTGGACTTCAATTAATTTATTAACAAGCGTCGAAGGGACAAAGCGGATACCAATTTCCCGGTCTGTTTTAGAGGCTTGAATTAGTTTCGCAGTTTTCTTGGTGGCCTCAAAGATAAAAGTATAGTGCCCGGGTGTTAATTTTTTTAGGATTTTAAAAGCTTGGTTATCGATAAGAGCAAACTCAGAGGCTTTTGAAATATCATTGCACAATACGGAAAAGTGTTTTTGTGAACCTTCTTGCTTAATTTTATACAGTTTTTCTATCGCAGCTTTTTGACCAGCGGAAGCGGCCAAAATCCAATTAGTATCAGTAGGAAAGCAGATTATTTCCCCTCGGTCGAGTAATTGCGATGCTTTTGCCAAAATTCGATCATCGGGATTGTGTTCAATAACGTATTCAATCATATCTTCATGTTAGCCATCTATAATATGAGTGTAAATTTATTTTTTGATGCGATTTAGATAATCACTTTGCATTTTTTCATATCCCAAATGTGAAGATTCAAAAAAAGTTTGTGCTTCATCTTGGTATTTTTGCTGAACATAATGGTTTTCAAAACTATGCGGATAGCGATAATTTTTTTTATCCGGGTGATGGTTACGTAGATGAGTAGGTACTTCTATTGTTGGATTTTCTCTGGCATAGGCCAAAGCAGCGTCAATCGCCATATAGGATGCATTCGATTTCGGCGCTTGCGCCAAATAAGTCGTGGCCTGGGCCAATATGATTCTTGCTTCCGGCATACCAATATGCTTAATTCCATAGTGAGCACTTGTTGCCATTTGCAACGCCCTAGGATCGGCATTGCCAATATCTTCACTGGCCAAAATAATTAATCGCCTTGCGATGAACTCAATATCTTCGCCACCGTCTAACATGACCGCTAGCCAAAGAATAGCGCTATCAACATCTGAACCGCGAACACTTTTTATAAATGCCGAAATTACGTCATAGTGACGTTCACTATCTTTATCATAACGTCTATTAGCAAAAAGGTAAGTTTCTATGATTTGTTTTGGTGATAACTGCTTAATGGCCTCACGATTCTGGGTAAGCACTTCTAGTTGGTTAAGGGCGCTTCTCGCATCACCATTAGAGTGGCGGGCAATATAATTAATGACTTCCACAGGGACATCTAATTCTTCTTTTTCTAGAGTTGTAAGCAGGATCTTTTGCAGATCGTCCTTGCTTAGAGGCTCTAATCGCCAACGTTGTACTCGAGACAGAATGGCCTTATTTAGAGTGGTATTGGGATTTTCGGTAGTCGCTCCAAATAGCACAAAATCACCTTGTTCCAAGTAGGGTAGAAGGGCATCCTGCTGACCTTTGTTAAACCGGTGTATTTCATCAATAAATATAATCGCTTTTTGATTTCCACTTTCTTGAAGGGCCTGAGCTTCTTTAATGATTTTTCTAAGATCAGCCACGCCTCCTAGTACTGCATTGAACGCAAATAGGTGGTATGACGCCATATTGGCCAGAATGTGAGCAATTGTCGTTTTTCCGCACCCAGGAGGCCCAAAAAATACAATATGCGGAAGATTTCCCATATCCAAATTTTTAATTCTCGCCAATAACTGAGGTTGTCCACTAAAATGGCTTAGCTCGTTTGGTCTGACTCTGTGCGCTAAGGGAGCATTGCTGTTCGCTTGCTCGTGAAATAGTCCTAATTGTGAATCGTTCATATTGACACTTATACCGCATTATCATAACATGGCCAAAACTTTTTTCCTTCCGTTTTACGGAAGTCTAATGCTCGCAGAGAGGGGGTGAATGAAGATGCAAAATATTTATATTTCAGTTGATGAACGTGGTGTTGAAAGATCTCTTAGAAAATTTAAGAGAATGTGTGACACTTATGGAATTGTAAAAATGTATCGTGCTCGTCAAGAGTATAAGAAACCTTCTGTTAAGATGAAAGAAAAGTTAGAAGCAGCAGAGAAAAGAAGAAGAAAGACAGCTTTCAAATCTTACCGATCTAAATCAAAAATTTAATCTCTATAAGATGGTTTTTATGAAGGGCCCCTTTTTTAAGGGGCTTTTTTTATATGGTTACAACTAGAAAAGTACTCCAAATCCCAACCTAACAGAGATACCTTCTTTTTCAATTTCGGCCAGCTGAGATAGCTTAAAATCCTTATCTCCCTGAGACGCATCAACTTTAAGTTTATCCTGTGTAAAGCTGGTGTGATTAATGGATAAAATCGAATAAAGTTCTTTTTTATAATCAAAGATTCTGACCCCTAGACTGGATTCAACAACCGAAGCATCCTCTGTATACTCCACCTCAAAACTT
>JBFEUX010000252.1:0-3895 GCA_041547255.1 Bacteriovoracaceae bacterium | reverse complement strand
TTGCCCACACTTCCACCTAAAATAAGTAATTCTGGAACTAGGGCCGCACCTAAGGCACCAAAATCTGTGCTGCTTGAATCGACTCTTGAGTAATCGTACACCCATTGCTCTGTCCCATCTGAACTTGCATTGATCAGCTGTGGACTGCCAAATTCTTCAATTACCTGAGCTTTGGTCGTTTTGCCTTTTTGGATTTTTTGCTCAACATTTGTTTTTGTCATTTTGCTTTTTGTTGAATTCGATGCGCATGAGAAAAGTAAGCTTGAAAAAAGTAATACGGTGATAAGTTTCATTGTTCCTCCTATTAGTTGAAAGGGAACATAGCTGACTTTTTCAAAAATAGGAGGGGTAATCTTATAATTGAGCTGTAAATTTCATTTATGAAATGAGATTACATAGCTGAAGTCGCATTTCATATTTAGTAGGTTAAAAGAATTGCTTTTACGTAAAATAAGTAAGTTACGTATAATCTATAGAAAATTAGTATTGCCTTGACTGGTACACCTTGTAGGTGTATGTTGAGAGGATTATATGTCACGTTGAAATCAGCTCTAGCGCTAAAAAAGATATTAAAAAAGTTCCAAAGTATATTGTGACGAAACTTCTTGCTTGGGTGGTTAGTGTTGAAGAATATGGCTTGGCAGAAACATCAAAAGTTAAAGGTTTTCATGATGAGCCTTTGACAGGGAAAAGAAAGGGGCAACGCTCAATTCGATTAAGTAGATCTTATAGAGCGATTTACAAAATTAAAAAAAACGAGATTGAATTTGTTTCGATAGAAGAGGTGAATAAGCATGACTACTAAAAAGAAATCATCAGCAAAAATATTTTTAGAAAATACGGTTGGTAATAAATTAACACTTGGTGAGCTTATTCATTCAATTCGACTTGGTGAAGAGATGACGCAAGAAGAATTTGCAGGGTTATTAGATATATCCAAATCTCACCTTTGCGATATTGAAAAAGGTAGAAAGAGTGTTTCTGCCGAAAGAGCGTATAATTTTGCTAAAGCTCTGGGATATTCTGAGAAACAATTTGTACAACTTGCTTTACAGCAAGTTCTTGATAATTCAGGCATTTCATTAAAGGTGGATGTGGCTTAAATTCACTTTCTATCTGTTGCCAACCTATATCACAACCTATTGATACTCCACCTAATAGTTTTTGCCACTTCCTTGGCAAAAACGGCCTAATGAAGAGTTTTAATTTATACTTTTTTATATTTTAATTGAGATTTATCGCTGAAACAATCTGCTTGGGAATTAGTTGAATCCCATGCTCAGAGCAATAGTTAACCACTTCTTCGGTATCATAGTTTGAGGTGACCAGTGCTACATTTTGCAGGTTAAACTCGCGAATATAATCCAGTCCATTCTTGTCCTGGCGAAGATCGTAATCAATTAGCACTAGTTCATCGTTTTTCACATCTTTCAGCGCAGACTTGATTTCAGCAGTGGTGTAGAGGTCTTTTATTGGCATATGAGCATGTTTTTGCTTAATAAGTTTTTTCCATAGACCGTGAATAGATTGATCATCATCGATAATGACTGTACGACTTTTATCACTTAGGTTGATCTCATCTTTAAACCAAGCTGGAGCGGCTGCACGCGGAATACTGATCTCAATAATCGCACCACTGGCACCATCGCTTTTATTGGCAATACTAAGAGTTCCCCCAAAGGTTTCCACTATTTCTTTGGCATGGGCAAGGCCAAGACCCTGGCCATTATCTTTCCCAATGGTGTTTCCTCGGCTAATAGGTGCTTCCAGAATTTCAGTAGGGAAGCCAGCACCATTATCTTGCACGATTAGCTGTAAACTATTCTCTGTCTCGGAGAGGGTAACGTCGATACGACCTTGCTGCTTTAATGATTCGACCGCATTGTTTATGAGGTTGGAAACAATTCGCGCCAACTCACTTTCTTTAAACTGCACAAAATTACGCTTGGAGGTTTGATCTTCAAAACTAATTTCAATGCCATTAATATTTTGATACTCAATATTTTTCTCATTTACCACATTGGCCACAGTAATAGAGGGCAAGCACGATGTTGGCCCATCTTGCTTCGTTTGAGTGCTATCTTTAGACAGGTTATTGGCAATATCCTTGATCCTGTTTATGGCGTGCAAAGTAAGCTCGCGCGAATCCTCGGGTAGATGTCTGATGTCTTCCATTACCAGTTCCAGTGCCGCGAGTGGGGAGCGGATGTCGTGGGCGACTTGTTTGGCGAGGTCATGGAGTTGTGCTTTTGCCTTTAAGTTATTGGTAAGTTTTAGTTCGGATACAATTTTATTTATTTTTTTATTTATCTCATAAGAGGTATCGGATCTATTTAAAGGTAGGACTTTGTAGTCACCTTTAAGCATGCTTTCAAAGCTATTAAGAACTTGAAACGTTTCTCGAAGACTCTTCTTCCAGATGATATATAGAATAAAAGAGATTAAAAGGATTAGCATAGTCATAAAAATATAATGACTTATTTTCATTACATTTAAACTACGAGTGAACTGTTTGTCATTTTTTTTGAATTTAAAAAAAAGATTTTTACTTATTTGAAATTCAAAAAAATGAGGATTATTGTTTCTTAAGTTGCTAATTGTTACTGTTTCACTTTTGAACTGAGAATTTATTCTTCTAAGAAAATCTTCAATGTTAAAAACTACATAAATTGAAAGGTCCTTGAATAAATCTTGACACGTAAGATGCTTATTATTTAGTTTTGCTTGTAGTACACCACATGGCTTTTTGGACAGTGCGATTAACTCTGCAGAATGGGTATTATTGCTTAATGTTTTTAAATGCTCTTTTAAACGAGATTTTTCTATTTCTAAATCTTCTAATAAATCATAGTTATGATAATCAATTATATCTTGTACTGTCGGGGATAAGTAAATATCATTTAGGATCTTTTCGTTTGTATCGATTAAGTCCAATAATTGCTGCTTGTAGTATGATGCAGTTTTGTATTCACTTGAATAAAATGATTTTTCAAGATTTCTTTTGAAGTTTGAAAAAATAAAGTTTGAAGCGATACCTACTAAGAAGAGGACAACTATTAAAGAAGAGATTATTAATCTGGAGCGATTTGTTCTACTATCTTTCACAAATAAATACCCAGTGTTCGCTTGGTTGAGTTGTTTCTTCAAAACCAAATTGAATCCTAATATTTTTTGCTCCGAACTGTTTTTTCAGCATCTTTTTTGTAGTTTCAAAATCAAAGTTTTTCATTTTGAATTTATCTATGTGGACTAGTTCGTTATCTAGGTAGTAATTAAATGAAATCGTATAGAAATCAATACCCGGGTGTATAATGAATGTTCTTTCGTATGTTAGATTATCCACCATAAACGTTTTTGGAGGAGACTCTTTTAAGTAGCCTAGACCAAACAATGAAAAGTTCTTTTGAGATAGAATAAAAAGACCTTTCCGTTTTAGCGAATTGTATACTTCTTTAAAAAAGTATTCTTGTTGTTTGTTTGAATGAATAATACCAATCGAACTTCCAAGGATTACACAGGCGTCATATGAATTTTCGACGAGTTCGTAATTTTCATTTAAATCTATATTTGTAGTCTTTATGTTGACTTTTAGCCCCGTTTTTTCAGCTGTTTCTGATGCTATATCTAGCATGCCCTGATTATTGTCAAAACACTCTACATAGTGTCCTAACTTTGCAAATTCAAGAGCAGTTCGCCCTGTTGCACATCCAAAATCAGCAATTGTCCCTGCATTAATGTGGTTCAATTCACTTTTTAAAAAATCTAGGTCTCGATATAATGAATGTGGAAATTCGACATCATATCTTTGTTCAATTGGTAGGAAGTTCATAATGTACCTCGGATAAGTCTAATAATCCAAACCGATATGGAGATGAGTATAAGGTCGGTGAGATTC
>JBFEUX010000138.1:0-7707 GCA_041547255.1 Bacteriovoracaceae bacterium | reverse complement strand
GACTCCAGTGCTATAGCGAATCTCAGTCTCTTTTGTTAATTGGTATAGATTATCAGTGTATTCTTTTACGTTTGAGTTTTCAGGTTCTATCACGTATTCCATGTTTTCTGTGCGTAAAACCAGGTTATCGTCTAGTTCTTGGGTTAGAGAGATTAATTTGTCTTTGTTGGTTAGACAAAGAACTTTGGCTTTAAACTCATCTCCGGTTAAATGCTCATTAAAGGTTTCAATATCATTTATCCTGAAGTGGTCACATACGGCAACGTCTGTGGCGTCTTTATATTTTTTAGGCCCGTTAAAAGAGATGGCCTCTGTTGAGTATCTTTGCTCTTCTTCATTATCTACATCTGGATTTTCAAAGCTAAATTTATAAGTAACTTTCTTTTCACCTTTTTCTAGGTAATAAAGAAAGGCATAAGCCATCAGTTTTTTTTGTTTTTCTAGTTTATCTTCATCAAATTTTGGATAAGCTCTAACAATTTCAGCTAAAAGGCGATTAGCACTTTTCGCACTTAGTGTTCTCCAGAAGAACTCAGGAGAAATCTTTCCATTTAATGTTAAGAATTCATCTAAATCTTTTGTAATGAGATTAATGGTTTTCTGAGTAAGATTTAGATCAACACTGGTCCAGGATTTAATCTTATTTCGAATAGTCTCTTTGATAGTCAGTGGTTCCTCGGGAATGATGGTTGGCGAACAGCCCACGAGATCTCTATTGCTGTATTTAGAGTTTATTTTTTTATGGTTACCCTTCTTAGCTTGGAGCTTTGAAGAAGATTTTGTTTGTCTAGACAGGGAGGCTATATTGATTTTGTCAGCGAGTGAGAATGCTGTAGATTCATTTGTAGTACATGAACTTAGCGTAATAGTGGTTAGCAATAAAAAGGGCAGTGATTTCATAGTTTTCCTTAAAGTATAATTATTTGCTTATAATTTTATAATTTTCTTGATTTAGAGCTAGTTAAATTGAAAAGCTTACAAGCCAGTGTCATCAAAATAGACAAGATAAGTGGATGGAATTACTCGGGAATTTGAGGATTCTTTGCAAAATAACTCCATTCCAACTAAAATTTAATGATGAAAGAAAAAATTCTTAGAGTAGAGCTGATTGTCCTTTTTGCACTGACCTTAGTTTCTGTGCTTTATTACTTTTTCGGTAGTTATCTTCCTGATAATTCCCTCATGATTTCCAGTCAGTCTGATGACTATTTCACTATTGGATATTATTTTTCCTCTTTAATGGCCGAGGTCTCGTATTATACTGGTCCATGGATTGTGCTGCCATTTCTTATGTTTGCATTTATCTATACTTTTATTTTGTCTTCACGATCAAAAAATAGTGATACTTTGGTGATTTTCGCGATTGTGTTTTTTTTCTATACTTTGAGTTTTATGATTGCTCCTAAATTTTTAGGTAAGGGCCTGGAGCAGATTTCAGATAAGTATCTTAATATGTACTCGGCTTTTTTCTATACGCTGGCCTCTGGAATCTTGATGTTCTATTTGGTTTTGAGAAGAGCTTTATTTGTATTATTACGAAGATTGCAAATGTTGTTAGAACGTTTTGGTCTGCGTTCTATTCAGGCGGTTCAACGTGTTGGAATGGTATCCAAACGCCAACTGTTGAATTATTCTGATAAAATCAAGCCAAGTGATTTAAAGAAGCAAACAGTTAAATTAATTACGCGAGCTGAGGAGCAAGTTAAAAAGGTTGTTCCTAAAGCGGAAGCAGGGCCGCAAATCGAAGAAGTTACTCCTATTATTAAAGAACAAGTTGTGGTGGAGAATTCAGTAGATTCAACAGCGGATGCAACGGGTGAAAAGCCGGAAGTTGTTGAGAAGGATGTTGTAGAGCAGAAGGTAAGAAAAGCTAGCAAGAAGCAAAATCAATTCTTTAATAGTAGTGATCTTATAAATTGTATATCGGCGAATGTTAATCATACTCAAGTTAAAGGTCCGGATGAAGCTTACTTTAAGACCATAATTCGCGCGATTGAAGAGAAGTTGGCTGAGTTTAAATTAGACGGAAAAATAATTAATATTTTAAAAGGCCCTGTTGTTGATACTTTTGAGTTAGAACTAGGTTCAGGTGTTAAAGTTTCAAAGGTTACAGGGTTAAGTGATGATATCGGACTTGCTCTCAATGGGGCGCCTATTCGTATCGTTTATCCTATGCGAGGAAAATCTACCATCGGAATTGAAGTACCAAGAAACCCAAGAGATTTTATTTTCTTGGATGAGGTGCTGCAGTCTGGTCCATTTAATGACTCAACTCAAAGGCTACCTATTGCGATGGGGAAAGATGCATTTGGTGATGTAAAAGTTGTCGATTTGGCGGCCATGCCTCACATGTTAGTTGCAGGGGCCACAGGTGCTGGTAAGTCGGTCTTTATTAATGCTCTTCTTGTTTCATTGATTATTAAAAAATCTCCAAGACAGTTGAAGCTGATTTTAATTGATCCTAAACAACTTGAATTGGCCTTATTTTCTAATTTGCCGCATTTAATGTTGCCTGTAATTACGGATCCAAAGTCTTCAGCAATAGCCTTATTGTGGGCAGTTCAGGAAATGGATCAGCGCTACACCATTCTTAAAGAGATGGGAGTGAAAAATATTGAGGGCTTTAATAAGAAAGTTAAAACTTGTGATCAGCAGACTCTTTTTAAAATTAATCATTATTACGAGGATAAAGAGGAGGGTGGTTATGAGCTACCTTATATTGTTATTGTAATTGATGAGTTTGCGGATCTTATCCTTTCTAAAGCGGGAAAAGAAATTGAGCTCAATGTAAATAGATTAGCAGCAAAAGCAAGGGCCGCAGGGATACACTTGGTTGTTGCAACGCAACGTCCTTCAACAGATGTTGTTACTGGGGTAATTAAAGCGAACTTTCCAACCCGAGTGGCCTTTAGAGTTTCCACAGGGCATGACTCCAAAACAATCTTGGATCAATATGGAGCTGAGAAACTACTGGGTAAAGGTGATATGCTTTATAAGCATGGCGTTGACTTGGTGAGAATGCACTCGTCTTTTGTAGAAGAGAACGAAGTAGAGGGCTTAATTGAAAAACTAGAGACTTATGGCCAAACCTTTGATCAGGGAGCAATAGATTTCCTTGAGAATGGTGGTGAAGGCCTTGAAGATGAGGATGAGGCAATAAAGGGCGGAAGCTTTACCTCTGGAACATCTAGTGACCCAATGTATCAAGAAGCGTTACAAATTGTAATGGAAAATGGCAGTGCGTCAGCATCAATGATTCAGCGTCGCCTACGTGTAGGCTACAATAGGGCAGCTAATCTGGTAGAAGAAATGGAGCGCAATGGCGTGGTTGGCCCAGCTCAAGGATCAAAACCAAGAAAAGTTCTGGTTAGACCAGAATAGAAAATTCTTTCTTTACTTGCCAATAAATCAAGCTTTATGTTAAATACAGCTACTTATTAAAAGTAGATATTAACGACAATCGTTCGTCTTGGAAGGTCTGCTTAATTGCAGCACGAACGATTTGCTTTAACCTCCAAGGAGACATTCATGGCAAAAACATTAGAACTTAAAGAACTCTTAGAAGCTGGTGCACATTTTGGTCACCAAACTCACAAGTGGAATCCTAAAATGAAGCCTTACGTATTTGGTGAAAGAAATGGGATTTACGTTATCGATCTTCAACAAACAGTACCTCTAGCAGCAAAAGCTTACGACTTTATTAAGAAGACAGCTTCTTCTGGAAAGTCTGTTCTATTTGTTGGTACAAAAAGACAGGCGTCTGAAGTAGTAAGACAAAACGCTGAGAACTGTGGTGCATACCACGTAACTAATAGATGGTTAGGTGGAATGTTAACAAACTATAAAACTATTTCTCTTTCTATTGATAAACTTAGAAAAGTTGAAAAAATGAAAGAAACTGGTGACTTCAAACTTTTAACTAAAAAAGAGCAATCTAAAGTTGAAAAAGAAGTTGCGAAGTTAGAGAAAAACCTTGGTGGTATTAAGAATATGAGAAAATTACCAGGGGCGATTGTTATCGTTGATCCTAATGTAGAAAGAATTGCTGTTAAAGAAGCAAACCTTTTAAATATTCCTGTTGTTGCAGTTACAGATACTAACTGTGATCCTGAGGGAATTGAATACATCGTTCCAGGAAACGACGATGCTATTAAATCAATCACAATGTTTACTGAGTATTTTGGCCAAGCTGTAGCCGAAGGTAGCAAGGGTGTAAAAAGAGATTCTGAAGAAGTTATTAGAGATACTTCTGTAGAAAAAGAAATCCTTGAAAAATACGAAAAAGACGTTGAACTTAAAATGGAAGAATAATTATATAACTTAGAGATATAAGGAAAATTAAAATGGCAGCATTTACAGCAAAAGACGTAAAAGAATTAAGAGAAAAAACTGGTGCAGGTATGATGGACTGCAAGAAAGCTCTTACAGAAAATAATGGTGATATCGAAGCGGCAGTTGATTTTTTAAGACAAAAAGGTTTAGCAGCGGCAGCGAAAAAAGCAACAAGAATTGCAGCTGAAGGATTAATTAGTGGAGCAGTTGAAGGAAATGTTGGTGTATTAGTAGAAGTTAACTGTGAAACAGACTTCGTTGCCAAAAATGATGACTTCAAAGGTTTTGTTGTAAGTCTTGCTAATCATCTTGTTGGTAGTAGTGCTACTGATGTTGATGCTCTTAAGGCTGAAAAGTTTGGAACAAGTACACTTCAAGAGACTATTCAAGAACTTACTTTAAAAATTGGTGAAAAAATCGACGTAAGAAGGTTCATGAAAAAAACTCTTTCTGGTGAAGGTAAGATTGGATCATACGTTCACGGTGGAAAAATTGGTGTTTTAGTTGAAGTGGCTGCAGACAGTGCTGAGACAGCTAAAAAACCAGAGTTTGCTGAGTTAGTAAATGATTTATGTCTTCACGTTGCAGCAGCTGACCCTAAGTTTTTAGATGCATCTGGAATTGATGAGGATTATAAAGCAAGAGAAGCTAAAATTTATGAAGCTCAATTAAAGGAGCAAGGTAAGCCAGAAAATATGATTGAAAATATCATTAAAGGTAAACTAAATAAGCTTTCTTCTGAGATTTGCCTTCTAGAGCAAAAATTTGTTAAGAATCCGGATCTATCTATTTCTAAACTTGTAAAAGAAGTAGAAGCTAAAACTGGTGGAACTATCACTGTTAAGGGATTTGCAAAAATGAATCTAGGTGAGGGTATCGAGAAAAAAGAAGATAACCTTGCTGAAGAAGTTGCAAAAATGACTCAAGCCTAATAAAAAAATTTAATAAAAAAGGGGCCCTAAATTGGGCCCTTTTCTGTATTGGGGAATAAATGAAATACAAGCGAGTGCTTTTAAAATTATCAGGAGAAGCCTTATCAGGAGATAAAGGCATTGGTATTGATGGAAAAATGCTTTCGACTATTGCTAGGGAAGTTGTAGATCTTCACAACATGGGCGTTGAAGTTGCTGTTGTCGTTGGTGGAGGTAATATCCACCGCGGTGTTGCTGGTGCAACTACTGGCATGGATAGATCAACTTCTGATTACATGGGAATGATGGCTACAGTAATTAATTCATTAGCTTTACAAGATAGTATTGAAAGGCAGGGAGTTTATACCAGGGTTATGTCTGCGATCGAGATGAAGGAAGTTGCAGAACCGTATATTAGAAGAAGAGCAGTCAGACACTTAGAAAAAAAGAGAGTCGTTATTTTTGCTGCCGGTACAGGTAACCCATATTTTACAACGGATACAACCGCTGCCTTAAGGGCCAATGAGATCAGTGCAGATCTGATTATGAAGGCGACGAAGGTAGATGGTATTTATGATAAGGATCCAAATCAGTTTTCTGATGCAAAGAAATTTGATCATTTGAACTATCTTGAAGTTCTTAGCAAAGAGATTAAGGTAATGGATTCTACGGCTATTAGTCTTTGTATGGATAATAATATGGAAATTGTGGTTTTCAATATGTTTGAACATGGAAATATACAAAAAGTAGTTGAAGGTCAAACAATTGGAACAAAAGTTTCATTAAAGAAGTAATTAAAGGAGAGAGTGGTGATAGATCAGATTAAAAAAGTATTAGACGAGTCAATGTCGAAATCAATTAAATCTCTTCAGGGTCAACTGTCTAAAGTAAGAACTGGAAGAGCAAGTGCTAATGTTTTAGATGGAGTTATGGTTGATTACTATGGTAGTCCTACTCCAATTAAGCAAGTTGGCCAAATTTCAACACCAGAAGCAAGACTTTTACAAATTCAACCATTTGATAAATCGATTATTTCGGAAATTGAGAAATCAATTATAAATGCAAATTTGGGATTAAATCCTTCAAATGATGGAAACTTTATTCGTATTCAGTTTCCAGCACTTACTGAAGAAAAAAGAAAAGATCTCGTTAAGCAAGTAAAGAAAATGGGTGAGGATGCTAAAATAGCAGTAAGAAATACTCGTCGTGACCAAAATGATGTTGTTAAAAAAGCAGAAAAGTCGAAAGAAATTACTGAGGACGATTTAAAAAAATATACAGAAGAAATTCAAAAGATCACTGATAAGTTCATAAAAGAGATCGATGATATTATTATTGCTAAAGAAAAAGAGTTATTAACAGTTTAGTTTATGAGTGCAATAAAAAACGTTGCTATAATAATGGATGGTAATGGTCGTTGGGCCAGAGAGAAAAATCGTCCTAGAGTTTGGGGACATATTCGAGGATCGAATAGGGTAACCGAAGTTGTTCAAGAGGCAATAAGACTCAATTTAGATTCATTAACATTGTATGCTTTTTCTACAGAAAATTGGACCCGACCGACAGATGAAATAACGAACTTATTTAAGATTCTGAAAAAATTTCTTATTAAAGAAAGTGCAACGATTATCAAAAATAATATACGTTTTGAAGTGATTGGTAATTACAAGGTTTTAGATTCAACTATCGTAGAAATAATTGAAAGCCTAGAAAAGAAGACTAAGTTAAATACGGGAATGAATTTGTCGCTAGCCATCAATTACGGTGGAAAGGCTGAAATTGTCGATGCTGTAAATAAATTTATAAAGGCGAATCCCAATAGAGAGATAACTGAGTCTGATATTACTGAAAACTTGTACAGTGAAACTGTGAGTAATATTGATTTGCTTATAAGAACGGCAGGAGACACGAGAGTGTCCAACTTTCTTCTATGGCAAATTTCTTATGCAGAATTCTTTTTTACTGGGACAAAGTGGCCAGATTTTTCAAAAGATGAGTTTAGATCTATTATACAGAAAGTCTCTACCAGAGAGCGAAGATTTGGTGGATTAAAAACAGCGAAAAGCATTCCAACAGAAACGAACCTACTGAGCTAATATTATGTCAAACACACTAACAAGAATTTTATCAGCAATTGTGCTCATACTCATTTTTGTTATATGTGCTTATATTGGGCCAAATGGTGTTCTGGTGTTGTTATTGATCAGTGGTTTAATTTTAGTCGATGAATTTGTTCATAATATGCTTCGTATTGAGAGAATAAATTTAAAATACATAGTCTCTCTAATTACTTATTTAGGCGGTTTCGTATTATTTAACTTCTTGGACCCAACTAGTTTTTATGATTCTTATATTGTGCATACAGGAGTTCTGCTGAACACTGTATTGTTATGCTATTTATTCATCGAAGACATGGAATCAAATTATTTTATAAACTTTATAAAGAAATTTGGATTTGGGATGG
>JBFEUX010000340.1:0-2330 GCA_041547255.1 Bacteriovoracaceae bacterium | reverse complement strand
TATTAGGTGGGGCCATGTTTGGTCTGAGCACTGGAGTGCTTGTGATTTCCTTTGCATCTACCATTGGAGCAACCCTTGCCTTTTTAATTTCTCGTTTTTTTTTAAGAGATTGGGTTCAAAATAAATATGGAACTAAGTTAAAGGCCATAAATGAAGGAGTGGATAAAGAAGGTGCGTTTTATTTATTTACTTTAAGACTTGTGCCTATTATTCCTTTCTTTTTAATTAATCTTGCTATGGGGTTAACAAAAATTAAGCCATCGACCTATTATATTGTATCGCAAATAGGGATGCTGGCAGGTACAGTAGTTTATGTTAACGCCGGCGTGCAATTAGGTGAGTTAGAATCTTTGCAGGGGATTATGAGTGCTAAACTTATTGCTTCATTTGCTCTGCTTGGAGTCTTTCCTATTGTGGCCAAAAAATTTATCGCATATGTGAAAAAAAAGAGGTCTATTATTAAATGAATAGGAAAATGAATATACAATGGAAAAGGCCAAAAAAATTTGATTACAATATGGTGGTGATTGGAGCTGGCTCTGCGGGACTTGTGACCAGTTATCTATGCGCGGCCCTTAAGGCGAAAGTGGCGTTAATCGAAAAAGATAAAATGGGAGGCGATTGCCTCAACACTGGTTGTGTCCCTTCTAAGGCCCTTATTAAATCAGCTAAAATGGCCAAAGCAGTTAAGAATGCCTCTGACTATGGAATTGCGGTAAATAATATTGAAATTGATTTTGCTAAGGTCATGCAACGGGTGCAATCAGTAATTAAAAAAATTGAACCTCATGATAGTGCCCATCGCTATAGCTCCCTTGGGGTTGATTGTTTAAGCGGTGCAGCTGAAATCATTTCACCTTGGGAAGTTAAAGTAGGGGATAAAGTAATCACCACTAAAAACATTACCATTGCTACGGGAGCATCGCCTTTTGTTCCTCCCATTGTTGGGCTAGATAAAATTGATTTTTTAACTTCCAATAATTTATGGCAATTGCGCGAATTACCGCAAGAATTTCTAGTACTGGGTGCAGGTCCTATTGGCCTGGAAATGGCCCAAGCCTTTAGCCGACTGGGATCAAAGGTCACTATTGTTGAAAGAGGGGCAAGAATAATGCCCCATGAAGACGAAGATGTTGCTAGTGAAGTGGCCAAAAGATTACAAAAAGAAGGCATTAAGATACTTACGGAACATAAGGCCGTGGAGTTTAAGTGTAATGAAGATAAGAATAGTGTCCTTTGCGAAGTAGAGGGAGCACATTGTGAAATTGGTTTTGATAAGGTACTGGTTGCTGTTGGTAGAAAGGCCAATGTTCAGGGGCAGGGTTTTGAAAAACTAGGGTTAAAGCTAAGAGCTAATGGAACGCTAGAGACCAACCATTATATGCAGACGAATTACAAAAATATATATGCATGTGGTGATGTCACAGGGCCTTACCAACTTACTCACATGGCCTCACATCAAGCCTGGTATTGTGCCGTTAATGCGTTATTTGGAAAGTTTAAAAAATTTAAAGTCGATTATTCCGTTGTTCCCTGGTGTACCTATACTGACCCTGAAGTGGCGACAGTAGGAAAGAATGAGATGGCATGTCGTTTAGATGGCACTCCTTATGAAGTTACCAAATATTCAATCGATGATTTGGATAGGGCCATTACTGATAACACAGACTATGGTTTTGTAAAAGTCCTTACAGCAAAGGGCTCTGATAAGATTCTGGGAGCTACTGTTGTGGCCGTTAATGCTGGCGAACTAATTACTGAATACGTAAGTTCTATGAAACATAACAAGGGGCTAGAGTCCATCCTTGCTACAATTCATAGCTATCCTACCATGGCCGAGGCCAATAAGTATGTCGCTGGAGTTTGGAAAAAGAATCATAAACCTGAAGGCTTGTTAAAACTAGTTGAGAAGTTTCATAGCTTAGGGAGAGTGAAATAACATTTAACTCAATATTTAGAATTTAAATCCAGATGCTTTTCATATTCTTGATTCATCTTTTTATGATCTTTTTTAAGATAATATTTCCACTTAAGAATTTGGTTGTTTAAGCTTTGTTTAAAAAATCCGTTTCTTTTAAAACGTATGGCCGAAGTGGTTGAAGTAAAGGGTAAAAGCTTTGGTTTTGCTTTCTTTCTCAGCTTGATGGATATTTCTGTATCTTCAAATATATCAACTTCCGGAATAAGCCCTACTTCTTCCAGTAAAGATTTCTGTGCAAATATGCAATGATCTAAATAAAAAATACCTCTTGCGCCTCTAATATAGTTAGACCAAAAAGAGGTGAATCTTAGTCCAAGGGATTTATTATCAAAATGGTGAGTAAAGGCCC
>JBFEUX010000180.1:0-6400 GCA_041547255.1 Bacteriovoracaceae bacterium | reverse complement strand
GAACAGGTTTGTATGGAAGTTCCCGAGCTCACAGAGTTTTTCGTTGGACTTTTAACTGCTCTTGAAATTAAGGATTTCTTTACAGATAAAATGATTAGCTTTTGCCAGGCAGAATTGGACGAGTACAACAGAATTTCTCCTGACTGCTTTAGAAGAAATTTTATAAATGTACTGGAAGAGAAACTACCTGATAGTAATATGGCGATTGCTAATTATATGCCTTATTTGTATGAATACTTACAAAATCTTGTTAATGATTTACCTGCAGACGCACCTATCACAGACTCAGCTGGTTTTAAAAAGTTTATCATGGAGACTGAAGCCTTTACTCGCTCTTGTATGTATTACGATGAAGCGCAGACGGAGGAGGTCTATTTAAAAGTAAATGATGCCTTTGCGGTTTTTGCGGGGCTACTCAATGTCGAATCAACAATGTTACGTTTTGATTTAGATCAAAATAATAAAATTGATACTTGGAATAGCTTAGGAAAAAATGAAGTTAGCAATGCTTATAACAAGACATATAAATCGGCCTTAGTTGCGATGGTAGAAACAGAGGTTGGCGTTCCATTTCTTGCGAGAAAACTTGCCAAGCCTATTTTCCAGTATTTGGTAAAATATGAAAAAATACCGGATGTCGGCAACTTTCGTAGTATATGGAGTTTTGCTAAGTTTATCTTATCTAGACATAGAAATGCTGACATCAGCCGTAGTACAATTGCGACAATTCTTAGAACTATTAGTGAACGCTCTGAAACCTCAAAAAATCACCCTTATAAATGTGACGAATGTTTTCGTGATCCAAACGTCCAATGTGTCCCAGAAGGGGATCGTTGGGACTAGGCTCCTGGGTACTTGATTACTGGATATTAAAGCTGTGAGTTGGCTCATCACTTTTTTGGATGGCCGGTATCTCTTCTGAAATACTATCTAAAATGATTTTAGGTACCTGGATGGCGCGATATTTCTTTCCGTTAGAAAGGCGGATCCAATAACCATCGATTACCTCGCGTTCGGCAGTGGCCAACTTGATAGGCTTCACTGAAATAATATGCTCTAAATTAATGAGCATCGTAGTTTTATCATCTGTTTGTTGAGCCTCATTACGAGTAATGATAGTGAATCGTTTTAAATCCATAGCAATCTCCAGGCTCAAATATATCAAACTTGTTGCTAGATGAGTGCTATAATGTAAAATTTTTATAGCTTAGAATAACCTAGTTTTTTCGCGACCTTAGTGACAAGCCCACCGATAGCGTAGGGCACACTGAAAGGACGATCGTCATTATAATAGTAATCATGACCAAATCCCATTTTATGTACCCATTCGTGGGCCATATTGGCAGCCACATCAACGGGAGTCCAAGATGACCTGCGGTAGAACTTAGAATGAATAAAAATTGTAAGTGTGTCAGGGGTGGTGTATCCCTTAACTTTCGACCAAGGATTCCAACTGCGGTACATGCTAAGGTCAAAGTCCATAACGTGGTCTACTTCTGGTTTAATGTCTTCAGCTCCTGTCAGTAAGTGCTCATAAATTTCCTCATTGGAAAGACCATTGTTTTGGTGGAATGTTCTGTCTCCTTTATAACTGAAATTAAGCACAGCTGCTTCAAACTCAGCAGAATTAATAACATCCTGTAAAATTTGGCTGGCAATGGCCAGTTTTCTGAGATCAGCTTTTGTAAAATTATGTGTGCGAATTTTAATCCCTAATCTATTCTTCTTTTTCATAATAAGAGTGTACTCGCCATCAACTTGAGAGAGGACTTCTCCTTGATCAATAAAATTTTCAAAATGAGGGTGATTGCCGGCAAAGGCGCTAGATATAAAGCATACAGATAAAATGGTAAAAATACTTTTCATAATTATCTTCCTTGATAAGTTTAAATATCCGTGTTACTTCACTTTTCGTTTGTGCTTGACGAAGATTAAGCTTTTAAGCTTGGCAAAGGGCCAAGGGAAATAATTGCAGTATGAATTTTGAAGACTTAAAAAAAACTATTTCAGTTGCACCTGCCTCTGAGAGGAGAAAGGTTCTAATTGAAAGTATGAGGCAACTAATTGACTCTGGAAGAGGCTGTGCTAGTTGTCAGGGTTACTGCTGTACCTTTAGTTATAACTCTATGCGAGTAACACCCTTAGAAACACTAGATCTCTATGAATTTTTAAAAAGTACCAATAGGATTAATTCCGAGTTAATTGATAGTTTAAATAAAACAATTAAAGACTATCGCCTGGATAAAGAGATTTATTTAGGCAATGGCCAAGAACTTCGTAGACAATACACTTGTCCTTTTTTTAATGCTGGACCTAAGGGTTGTTCTATTGGCCTGGAGTGGAAGCCATATGGTTGCCTGGCGTTTAATGCTCTTGAAAAAAATGTAAGTGTAGAGGGAAAATGTAGCTCTGATCAAAAGTTATTAGAACGCAGAGAACTTGAGTTTAATGATGAAGAAATGGCAAGTCATAAAATCAGTGAAGCTCTAAACCTTCTCTGGCAACGTAAATCCATGCCCGTCGCATTGTTAGAATTTATCCATCTGCTTCATTGCTAAATATTTAATTTAGTATTTTTCTATACTCAAGTTACAAAAATGGTCTATAATAAGCTCAAACAAAAGCTAAATTTTTAACTATTCGTAAGAGAAGAATGTCTAAGGAGTGAGCAATGACAAAAGCGGTACGTACCCATGCGAAGTTTAGTGGTTACAAAATTCCTACCAGGAAGTTTGAAGTCCCAACAGATGTAAACGGTAATCCATTAAGAGTAAGTGAATATTATGGTGAGAATGTTTTTGATTTTCAAAAATCAGAAATTTTAACCAAACAAGATAAAAATGATATTCAAGATGTGTTGGCGAAGAAAAAAGAACTAACCAAGGACATGGCCGACAAATTTGCTAATGCTGTTTTAAATTGGGCAACAGGTAAAGGTGCAACTCACTTTACGCACTGGTTCCAGCCAATGACGGGCTCTACTGCTGAAAAGCACGATGCTTTCTTATCCCTTGAAAATGGCCGCGCTATTGAAAAACTTTCAGCTTCTCAATTGATTCAAGGTGAGCCTGATGCTTCTTCTTTTCCACACGGTGGTTCTAGATCAACGTTCGAAGCTAGAGGCTATACCTCTTGGGATTTAACTTCACCTATCTTTTTGAGAAGTCATGAAAATGGTAAAACTTTGGTTATTCCTACCGCTTTCGTTTCTTATCATGGGGATGCACTAGACGTTAAAACACCACTTTTAAGATCGGTAACTCAACTTTCTAAGTCCGCTACTGAGTTCTGTAATCTAACCAGTGAAACTGATCGTGAGGCTGACAAGGTAACTCATATTGATGTCACTTGTGGGTGTGAGCAAGAATATTTCCTTGTTGATAAGGCGCTTTATTTTGAAAGACCTGACTTGGTAATGGGAGGAAGAACACTTTTTGGTGCGAGTACTTCAAGAAACCAGCAGTTAGAAGATCACTATTTTGGAACGGTTCCTGAGCGCGTTCTTTCTTTTATGCAAGAAGTTGAAGTGGAACTTTATAAATTGGGAATTCCAGCTAAAACGCGTCACAACGAGGTTGCTCCTGGACAGTTTGAGCTTGCTCCTATTTTTGAAAGTGCTAACGTTTCGGTTGATCATAACCAAATGATCATGAGTGTATTGCACTCAGTAGCTATTAAGCATGACTTTGTTTGTTTACTCCATGAAAAACCGTTTATGGGTATTAACGGTTCCGGTAAACATTTGAACTGGTCAATGGGTAGTGCTCAAGTAGGAAATCTTCTTGAACCAACTAATACACCACATACTAACTATAGATTTTTAGCGATGGTCACTATTATCTGTGAGGCTCTTAACAGACATGGTGGTTCTTTAAGAACAGCTATTGCTTCTCACTCTAATGATCATCGTCTAGGTGCTAACGAAGCCCCTCCAAGTATTATTTCTGCTTTCTTAGGTGATACACTTACGGCGATTTTAGAAGCTTATGGTGCTGGTAAATCTTACACTGAATCTGATTCTGGTTTCCTCGATCTTGGAGCTGATCAGTTGGCTAGACTGGTTAAAGACAACACTGATAGAAATAGAACCTCTCCATTTGCTTTTACGGGAAATAAATTTGAGTTTAGGGCCGTTGGTTCTTCTCAAAACGTAGGTATTCCAATGACCGTTCTTAACGGTGCCGTTGCCGATGTTCTTAATGATGTTAATGATCGCATTAAAAAGGAAAAAGAAGGCGGAAAGGCAATTAATGATATCTTAATGGGTGTTATCAAAGATTTTTATAACGGCTCTAAGCATGTTGTTTTTAATGGCGATGGTTACTCGCAAGAATGGCAAGATGAAGCGGCGAAAAGAGGTCTTCCTAATATGAAGACTTCTGCTGATGCTTTAAAACTTATTGGCGATAATGCGAAAAATACTTTTTTAACTAAGCTTGGAATCTATTCTCAAGCTGAATTAGAAATGAGGTTTAATATAAGAGTTGAAAGATATTGTAAGCACCGTGAGATAGAGTTTAGAACTTTAATTAATATGATTCATAAAGATGTTCTTCCTGCAACGATTGAGTACAAAGGAATGTTGGCAAAATCCATTGAAGATCAAAAAGCGGTCGGAGTTGAGGCCAAGACCGATATCACATTATTGAAAAATATTAACGATAGAACGACAACTCTTTACACTAAGACTGAACAACTTATAAAAGGAGTTGATAGTCTTGGAGAAGAGATAGCAGATGCTGAAAAGATTGCTCATGAATTACTGCCACTTTCAGAAGAAATTGCAGAATTGGTATCTTATCTTGAGGAAAATGTTTCTGAAGATATTTGGCCACTTCCTACTTACTATGATTTATTATTTATCCGATAGTGATATAAATCAGGTATCCGGGATCTCCCGGATACCTTTCTTGTAAGAATTACTCTTTATTTAAATTTTATTTAAATTCATTTGTCAGATCACGACGAAATTATTACTAATTTCTATTATTATTATTTCTTGCAAAAAGGGGAAGAAAGTAATGAAAAGCTTATTTATACTCATAAGCTTATGTCTGCTGGGAAATACTGCATTTGCATATACTCTAGGTATTGTTGATTTAATGGAACCAATCACCACCGAAGAAGAGGTAGTTGTCTTTGGTACCGACGGTAGAGTTTATGAAATTGCCAGTGAGAATAAAGAGTTAATTGCATTGGCCAAAGCCGCCAAAGCAGAGATGTTAGAAGTTGAGGTTGAATTAAGAGATTTAGTTGGAGCGCAAGATTTATTGAGTATCCGAAATGAAATCACCAAAATTTCCCTTTCTTCTCGTGAACTTTCTCAGAAAGCCTATGCTTATGCGGGGATGAAATCTTTTAAAGAAGACGAAGAAGAGATAGCCTCGATTAAGAACTCCTATGTGAGTGATTTTAATTATGAAGAAACATTACAGGAATTATTTTGGGGGCAGCGAAATGATACCCTCATGAGATCTGAGTGTTACAATAGGGCACATATCTGGGCCTGGGAGTTGAATAAACATTATCAGAATGGAAGGAAGATCCAAACGGGAAAAATTTGGCTATTCTTTACTCGAAAATATATCAGAGAATATAAATATAAGTGGTGGTTTCACGTTTCCCCTTATTTAACACTTAATGGTGATGTGCGAGTCATGGATAGATCTTTTACCCAAACACCTGTTGATGAGAAAAGCTGGACCGATAACTTTATGAAAAATTATGCAGATTGCCCTGAAGTGTTTAAATATACCGATTATGAAAATTACCAGTATGATAGCTACTGCTATGTGATTAAAAGTAGTGTTTTTTATTGGCAACCATATCAAGTTGAGAACGTTGAAAAGAGAAATATTGGAAGGCATGGTTGGAACAAATGGGAGTTGAGAAAAGCCTACAGACAGGCAATTGGCCGCGGGACAAGAGTTCCATAAGCCTTAAGTTCAAAAAAATAATTACATTTCATACCATAAGGGCCAATTAATTTGGCCCTTTTTATTTTTTATTTCTATAATGTCAGTTATGAAAAAGATAATCCTGCTTTTAAGTCTTATGGCCCTCATTAGCTCCTGCGGAGAAGTCGCAGGCACTGACGAAGAGTTGATTGATGAAGTTCCAACCGATGATCACCGCATTTTTGTGACCAAGGATACCTATAATGGAAATCTGGGGGGGATAGTTGGGGCTAACGCTAAGTGTCAAGCAGCAGCTGATAAGGCTAATTTGACTAGAACTTATAAGGCAATTATTAGCGATGCAACGCAGATGGCTAATACGCTTTTATCATTTACTGGGGCTGTCTATACTGTGAACGCTGCAAATGTGCGTCAGCTAGTTGTGACTATAGGCTCTGATCTTTGGAGTGCAGATAGTAAATCACTTATAAGCTTGATTTTGT
>JBFEUX010000230.1:0-4466 GCA_041547255.1 Bacteriovoracaceae bacterium | reverse complement strand
CCAAAGTCATTGGTATGGGTGACGTTGCCGCAATTGGGGATTTCCAGCTGGTAGACCGGGTGGCAGAATTTAAAAATAAAGAAGAAGGTGCTTCTAGCAGCAAGGTTGAAGAATTTAAATTCTAAACAATTTTCCTAACTACTTGATAATCAATTCATTTGGCCATATAAATGGCGCTATGAATATGAATCTGCAAGAACGTGTAAATTATTTGAATTCACTAGGATTTTCAGTAGATGAAGCAAGTCTGCTCGCCAATGCCAATAAGACTGTTGTGGTAGGTATGAGTGGAGGAGTTGATTCATCAGTTTGTGCCATTTTAGTAAAATTACTTGGTTATAAAACAATTGGCGTATTTATGAAAAACTGGGAAGAGCTGGATGAGAATGGCCATTGTAGTGCTGAGAATGACTATCAAGACGTTGTGAAGGTTTGTGAGCAAATTGATATTCCTTACTATTCCATAAATTTCGTAGAAGAATATAGAGACAACGTGTTTGCTCACTTTTTGAAAGAATACGAAGCAGGTTATACTCCAAACCCTGATATACTTTGTAACCGGGAGATCAAATTTAAAGTTTTTTTCGATAAAGCCAAAGAGTTAGGAGCTGATTTCCTTGCTACTGGCCATTACTGTCGCATCGAAGAGAAAGCAGATAAAGCTTATTTAAAAAAGGGAGTTGATGCAGGAAAGGATCAAACTTATTTCCTCTATGCCATTAATGGTGATGTGCTTAAGCATGTGCTTTTCCCCGTCGGTCATCTGCAGAAAAAGCAAGTAAGACTTGTTGCTCAAAAATTTAATTTGGCCACGGCAAAGAAAAAAGACTCAACGGGAATCTGCTTTATTGGCGAGAGAAACTTTAAGGAGTTTTTGTCGCAGTATTTAAAATCGAGCAGAGGAGAGTTTGTACATTTAGAAACTAAGCGTATTATGGGCGAGCACGATGGTAGTTGCTTTTATACCATTGGCCAGCGTAAAGGCCTTGGACTTGGCGGTCCTGGTGGCCCCTGGTTTGTCGCCGGAAAAAATATCCAAGATAATTCTGTTTATATTGTGGAGGGGGAACATCATCCCGCTCTTTATGCCGATTTTTTAACAGCTAATGAAGTAAGCTGGATTCAAGATGCGCCAACATTTCCATTACAGTGTAAGGCCAAAATTCGTTATCGCCAGCAGGATCAGGAATGTGTTGTCACTCAAGAAGGTGAGGAGTTAAAAGTAGAGTTTGTTAAGCCTCAAAGAGCTATTTCAATTAGACAATCAGTTGTATTTTATTTGGGGGATATTTGCCTAGGTGGTGCCATGATCAAATCTATGGGGCCATCTTATTTTGAGCAAAATAAAAGCTTACCAATACTTTGAATCATTGAGATTTTTAGTTTTTGTTTTTGGTTCGGGCTTAGCTTCAAAACCAATGCACTCAGCACCTTGATTTGCCTGTTTTACTATAATGCTAGGTAACTGCTTTGATTGAATTTGATAGATTTTACAACCCCTAGGAGTGTCTGGGTTGTGGGTGATCATATAGTGCTTGCATTTATTGCAATTAATTTTCATATGTTTATTATGGCACAAAATAATTTTTGTTTTAATAAGGGAAAATTAAGCCGCTTCCTGGTGATCCTCATTACTTAGACGATCATTTTTACGTTTGCGATAGATCTCTTCAAATTTTTGCCCTAGGTGTGGGTATTTTTCAATAACTTCTAAAAAGTCTTCTTTCTTAAAGGTATAAAGATCGCAATAGGCCTTACTGATAACATCGGCAGTTCTGGTTGTTTCTTCCAAAAGAGCTGTCTCTCCAAAAAATTGTCCTTCTTTAAGCTCAACTAATATTTTTTCACCTGCTAATACTTGAACTTCCCCATGGCCAATAATAAACATTTCCTGGCCCATATCACCCTTACGTATAATGTATTCATTAGGACTATGAAAAGTTTGCTCAAGTTTTTGGGCAATGAGTTTCAAACAAGGCACTGAGCATTCTTTAAATATATGCACATTCTTAATGAGTTTAATTTTAGTATATATATTAAGCTCATTTTGCAAGGCTTGAGGTAAGTCATTGATGACCTTACTATCTTCATGGGTGATGTTTTTTTGCAGCAAGTGGCTGTAAAAGGAGAAGACCTGACGCTGTAGACTAGATGGGATATTATAGTGGCGCATATAATGATGTAAATTATTAAGTTTTTCTTTGCGTTCTTCTGTATACTTATCAGCAAGCATCATCATACGAGAAATATTACCAATAATAAAACCATAGACACCAACTCCAATCAACATGACACCCATAGTATAAATTCGAGCAAAGTTGCTAATTGGTGTAATATCTCCATAACCAACAGTGGTTAAGGTCGTCACCGCCCAATATAATGAAACAATGTAAAATGAAAAATCATCTGCCACAGTTCTGGGAGTAACTAACATCCAGCCACAGGCAATCCAATGGATAGCTACTAAGACGGTTAGGCCAACAAAGGCCAGTTTTGTAGACTTAGGTAGCAGTTCCACTATATTCCATAGCGACCTTAGTTTTACTATTCTTACCAGTCGGGCCAGTCTTATCACACTTAGCACTGTTGCTGGAAAACTCAGCCCCAAACTAAAAACAATAATATCAAAAGGCAGCGAGGTAAAAAGATCAATCACCGGCCACAATGACTTTCTATACGGAGTTGAAGACTTTCTACCATAATACTCATTAGTTAATTCAGGAAGTCTTAGTTTGTTTTTATACCTTAGGTAAATATCGGCGAGAAAGATACAGCAGAAGACACCATCCCACCAAAGATGATGCTCATGGATATTGATTTCTAATACAAAACTTAGAGGGGCTTCCAGACAGGTCCATAATATAGCAAGAGTCAGGATACCCATCCATATCATTGTAAAGCGATTTTCTTTGTCAGCAGGATTATAATTATAAAACATCTACCCAATATCTCCTGGGTAAGTTATCGGAATATCAGGGAAAAACTTAAGTGTGTATTTTTGTAAGCTTAACTGCTTAAAATTTCGACATATAAATATTTCTTAAGGAGATTAAAATCCTTAAGTTGCATTCAAAACTGGATATAATCTTAGTGAGAAAAAGCACAAATACTTAGTTTAAGTATAGAGAAGAAATGAATATCAAGGAGCATACAAAGTAATGGACAATGTAACGGAAGAGCAAACCTCAAATGTAATCGAGGTGAGCTTTAGTTCTAAGACAGAACAACTCTCTCAAGAATTAGAATCTCTATTGGGTCAACAGATTGATGATCTATTAGAGGATGATCCTTTGGAAGACTTACTCAGTGAGTTTGATGACCAAGAGGAAGCAGCAGCGCAGATAATTGCGGCCAAAGAAAAATGTCTATTTTTGATGGATACATCTGCCTTTAAATTAGACTATCAGGACAGCCCAATCTTTATGGGTGACACTTTGATTAAGCAAACTGAGATTCTTAAAGACGATCTTAAACGTCTATCTTATTACCTGGATGAACTAAATATAGAAGCTTAGACTTTAAAAATATCTTTTATCGCTTGTTCAAACCCTTCTTTAGGAAGTGCGCCATTTGCCATTTGAGGCTGGCCATCAGTGGGTATGAATAAAATACTAGGGATAGAGCGAATCCCAAAGATAGCTGAAAGCTGCATTTCTTTTTCGGTATCAATCTTATAGATATCCACTTTACCTGCGTAGTCTTTAGCGAGTTCATCTAAAACAGGAGCAACCATTTTACATGGGCCACACCAATCAGCATAAAAATCGATAATGGCAGGTTTATCACCTTTGAATTTCCAATCTTTATCGGCCTCAAAATCGTGGATTTTTGCTTTGAATGTCTCAAGTGTTAAGTGCTCAACCATAACTTCCTCTTTTGTATTCCTTAAATTAAGTATATTTAATATATTCATATTATCACCTAAATTTAAATGAATAGAATGATGTGAATCATGTTTTGAGTGAATATGACTGTTTTGTATTAAATAAAAAAAAGACTAAAAATGGCATGAAGGGAAGCTATCACCTTCATGCCACTTGTTAGATATATTATTTTGTATTTTCTCTGACTTCGCCGGGCTGCATTGGCTCCATGACTTTGTCATATTTGGCTTCATATCCGTCATTTTGCTCCCAGGCACTTAGTGTCCATGACTCATTCGGGATCATTCCTTTTAGTTCAAAGTATCCGTCTTCATCTGTGCTTATCTTGTCCTCAGTTCTCCAAGTACCATTAGTAGCAGTTGCATATACGTCAACATTTTTAACTGGTGTGCCATCTTTATAAATAATTCTTTCTCTATAAGTTGTTCCGTCGGCAGTGTCTGAAACTTTACTCAAACTCCATACTCCCGTATGGCCAATATTACCCTGATAACTGCCATCAGCTTGTCGTTCAGCGTATCCTTCTTCTTTCCATTTCCCTTCAGAAAAATTATAAGCAAATAGAGATAGTATGGGGTCTTT
>JBFEUX010000117.1:0-8748 GCA_041547255.1 Bacteriovoracaceae bacterium | reverse complement strand
AAGAAAAAAGTAGCTAAGAAGAAAGCTACCAAGAAAAAAGTAGCGAAGAAGAAAGCTACCAAGAAAAAAGTAGCGAAGAAGAAAGCTACCAAGAAAAAAGTAGCGAAGAAGAAAGCTACCAAGAAAAAAGTAGCTAAGAAGAAAGCTACCAAGAAAAAAGTAGCGAAGAAGAAAGCTACCAAGAAAAAAGTAGCGAAGAAGAAAGCTACCAAGAAAAAAGTAGCTAAAAAGGCAACTAAGAAGAAAGAAGAGCCAAAAGTTGAAAAAGTTACAGCGACTCCTGCGATAGCACCTGCATATTCTGCGAATAACAATGAGGAAGAATTTGAAACTCCCGCAGAAGGAACAACAGAAACTAGCTCTGAACCAGCGACAATGCTTGCTGATGAGTACAATCCTGATGATGAGCAAGATGTTAACGCGTTTGGCTATGGCTGGAATTACGATGAAGGCTTAGATTCTCCAGAAGATGCTGAAAAAGAAGAAGAGCCTTATGATGAAGACGCCGAATATGCGCAAGGAAAACCCGTAGGCTATGGCCTCGATACTCCTCCAAACGATGATGATGATGACGATATGTATTAAAAAAATGGCCAATCGGCCATTTTTTTTTTATTAAAAGAGTATGAAATTAGAACTCTATTATTATGAACAATGCCCTTTTTGCCTTTTCGTATTACAAAAAATTAAACAACTAGGACTTGAAAAGGCTATTATTTATAAAAATGTCTTAGAAAATCAAGAATATCGAAATGAACATCTTAAGATCACTGGCCGGACCACAGTTCCTTGTCTATATATAGATGATTCACCCATGTTCGAATCTAGAGATATTATGGCCTGGCTAGAACAGTATAAAAACTCAAATCAAGGAGAATCATAGCTGTGGAAATTAGAGATCCCGTACATGGTTCAATCCAAATTTTAAACCAAGAGATTCCTATTCTCGAAGCTCCATTTTTTCAGCGGCTTAGAAATATAAAACAATTAGGCTTCACTGAAAATATATTTCCTGGTGCTACTCATACAAGATACCTCCACTCCATTGGAGTTATGGATATATCGACGAAAGTCTTTGATCAAATTTTCAAGGACAATGAAAACAATAAAGACTTAAACAGATTAAAAGAGACGGTAAGATTAGCCTGCCTTTTGCACGACATTGGCCATGCTCCATTAAGCCATACAACTGAGTTTGTAATGCCATCGGTAGAAAGCCTTAATCTTCCAGCGAATTTTGTAAAGATAAATAATAGACAAGCAACCCATGAAGACTACACTATAAAGTCTATTATTGATTCAAGTCTTACAAAATCCTTTGATTCTGTAAAAAACAGCTTTGGAATTGAACCAGAGCAAATTGCAGAACTTATTATAGGTGAAACAACGAACCCTGATTACTTTACTATTAATGGCATTAATTATTTTCCACTACTGCACCAATTAGTTTCCAGCGAAATGGATTGTGACAGAATGGACTATCTATTACGAGATAGCTATTTTTGTGGCGTAAGCTATGGTAAATTTGACCTAGACTGGATCATAGATAATTTAAAACCAGCAGTAATTGATGGTAAGGCTTACTTAGGTATTACAGAAAGGGCTGTCTCTACCTTCGACGATTTTCTTCTTTCCCGATTTCATATGTTCCTTATGGTATACTTCCATTATAAATCAGTTTGCCTGGAAAAAATGTTAAAACGATATTTTCAATCTGCACCTGATGAATATGCAATCCCTTCTAATATCGAGGAATATCTATCACATGACGACCATTTTTTAATGAAAGAGTTGCGTAATAGTCAAAACCTCTGGGCGAAAAAAATTGTTAGGAACACAATCCCTACTAAAATTTTTGAAACTTTTGGCCAATCACAATTGGAAAATCTGGCCCAGTTGGAAGAATACTTAAATCAGGAAAAGATTGATTACATCAAATGTTCATCCAGTGGAAGACTTTCCAAGTATTATGCTAATGGTGAGGATGACTCAAATAAGTATCCTCTTAAAGTCATTAGAGAGTCCAGTATCGCCAGTGATAATTGTTATATTCAAAACATTAATGAGGCTACCAATCTATTTGAAAAATTTAGCCAGTCCCATAAAGTCAATCGAATTCACTGTGAGTTTGATGATTTGAGCAATACTCACAAGAAACAAATTAAATCCATTATTAGAAGCTAATAAATGAATAAATTTATCACTTACGGATTATTAATCATAACCTACCTAACGCTTTCGAAAAGCTTAAGTCCGAATGAATTTGGAATTAAATATATAAACAGTGATGAAGCACTTGCGAAACTTATCCCAGGAGAAACAATTAGCGTTGTTTTGACAGACATACACTCGACGGGTTTTATTATAAAGACTTATTATCAGAAATATAAAGTCATCTATGGATTTCAATCATACGAAGAAATTATTATAAGGACCTCCCGTTCATTTATGGAACGAAATATCCCTTATATAGGCATGTCTGTCTTAAGAAGACATCGTAACAATGAAGAAGACAGCTTTACTCCTCTTCCCCCAGGAAGTGTCTTTGTGGGAGATAAAAACTTTGGAACCTGGGTAAACACGAAGTCTGGTAAGAAAAAATGGAGGTTTTTTAGGGTGTACCGACAAATCCCTAAATATCTGGGTTGGAATGACTACACTCCAACTCTGAATACTTTTCATCAGATTCAAAGACACATCATTCAAGATAAGCCTTACTTTGGCGAGAACCAAGAGTTCGGTTCAAATGGGACAATCACTCAACAGGCTTTTCCTAAATATTTTGAACGACAAAAACCAAACAGCATAAACCTCAAAACTTTTTTAAAAACTTACTTCAAGGAAAATTTTAATCTATAGGGAAATATATGAACGAGATATTCGATAAATTATTAATAAGAGTTCTATTTACGATTTTTATCTGTGTTGCTCTTTTTTTATATAAGTATGCCCATATTATTTTCTACCCTTCAAATAAAAAACAAATCTTAAAAAAGTTTTATCCCTCTGAAAATTATGTAGATACCATGCATATATTCTCCAGACTTATTGGTGTTGCGCTTATTTTTTCAACTCTTGAGTTTAATGAGTATATTGGTATTAGTATCAGTACCTTTCATTTTTTCGTTTGGAGCATTATTGGATTTAGTTTTTACCTACTCTCCATTTACATATTGGAAAATATCATCTTCTATAATTTTGAATATAAAGATGAAGTTTTAAAAAAGAAAAACCCAGCCTATGGTATCGTTAGCTTTACCAACTCAATATGCCTTGCTTTTGTTATTAAGACTGTCTTTAAGGAGTCTGAAAACTCAATAATCTTACTAATTATTTTATGGTTATTTGCGTTGGTTATCTTCGGTTTTGGAACTAGACTGTTCAAGTATGTCTCCAGCCTGTCTTTTAATAGCTTAATGGTGCAACAAAACCTTGGTTTGGGATTGGCCTATGCTGGCTTCCTACTAGGGAATACTGTACTTCTTATGGCAGCTTTTTCCCATGAACATCATGACATTACCTCTTATATTATTCAGGTTATCTTGAAAACCTTGTTAGGGGCCATAATTCTTCCTATTTTCAGATTAGGTTTAATGTATGTCTTCAGAATTCAAGAACAAGAGTCAAAAAATCAGGTAGAAGGACATGTTCTCCTAGGTCATGGAATTTATGTTGGAGCAACATACCTTACCAGCTCCCTTCTAACCTCTATTGTTATTTCGCAAATTCACTTTGGTACAATTTACCCATTCTTTTAGGTCAATTGCTTCGCTAGTATACTAGAATTAGCAAGCATAACCGTGAGGGATTAATGTCACTTTTTGGAAAGAATTCCATTTTCAAAAAAATGAGAATCATCGAAAAAAGAATCGATGATCTGACAAAAAAATACTTAATGCTAGAAGAGCAAATATATCAAAAAGAATTTATTCGAAAATCACAATTATTAAGAATTCGAAATAACGATGAAATTTCTAACGACTTTATAATTAAAGATCTCGAATACCTCGATCTCTCACCTGAAAAAGCATTTCGACTATATAATGATAACAATCTAGATTTTGTTCTTGTTGATGTCAGTCGAGAAGAATACAACTCACCTTTCAGTCTTCCTGAAGCTGTTAAAATTCCCTTAGAAGATTTATGGGCGGATGCTTCCCAGATCAAAGGTTATGGAAAAACAATTTTTGTTATTTCGGAAGATGGCGTGAGATCAATTAACGCCTGTAAAATTCTAGCACAAATGGGATTCTGTAATCTCAATAATATCTCTGGTGGTTACCAATTCTGGCCACAGGAGCACCCAAATGTTCAACATATCAATAAGAACCAATCAGAAGATGAAAACGCTTTCGAAGATAATGTAAACTCTGATCTGGCCGAAGAAACTGAAAAAGATATGGATTTCGGTGAGGATGATTTTCTTAAAGAAGCATAGATGTCTGACTGCTAGCTTCGTCCATGGATGATATAAAGTTATTTAAAGTCATCACAACTCTATCCATCTCAACATCTCCCATGCGATTAGTGTAGCTGATTTCCAAATCACCGATAACTTCTAATAGGGCCAATTTAAACTTTTCGCCGTAGGCAGTAAGACAGACTTTGAATTCCCTTCTGTCATTTTCGCCAGTTTTACGCAAAATATATCCGCGTTTTTCCAGTTCATTTAAGTGGCTGGTCATAGTCTGTTTTTTAAGGCCACAATTAACACCAATCTGTTTAATGGATGGGGAGTCATTATCACAAATGTACATAAGAATTTCTAAAAAGCTTGGTCTAAGGTCCAAAAAGCCCTTAGCTCTCAGTCTTTCCAACAATTCATTAGAATAGATACGATAAATTTTTTTTAATAATCCACCTATTTCGGCCACTCTTTTCATAATACTATTATAGTACTATTTTTTATCAAAATGGCCAATTTCTAGGACTCAAGCTGCTCTAGGGCCACAGAGAGTTCCTCAGGTAGTTCCCTTACTTGCTTTTTTTCTTTGTAAGTGCCTGTTTTTTCTTGAACCGGCTCGATGCCTTCAAACCATAATTTTGCCTTTACTAGCTGGTGTGTAGGTGTGAGGTGATTCAGCGTTTCTTCTGCGAAAAGAGATTGAGAGCTGATTAGAAGCAAAGCAACTGTAAAAATCTTAAACATAAATTAAACCTTTTTGTGGATAAATTGTATTCTCAGTCACTATATCTGCAATTTCGATGCCCAATCTAAAATAAATTTCTAGAATTACTTAAACTTGTGGCCAGACCAATGCATATCCCAAAGGTCATTAAGCTAGAGCCCCCATAACTCATCAGCGGGAGCGGCAAACCAACGACTGGCATGAGACCCATGACCATGCACATATTGATAAACGTATGCCAAAAAAAGATAGACATGATTCCGATGGCCAGCACCGAATCATAAAAACGCAAAACTGACCCGGACAACCATATAAAACGTAAAAATAAAATTATATATAAGGAAATTAAAACAATCGAACCAAAAAAACCGTGCTCTTCATTAAAGATGGAGAAAACAAAGTCAGTATGATTTTCGGGTAAGTAGTTTAGAGAGGCTTGAGAAGAATTCTTAAAGCCTTTGCCTAAAAATCGTCCGGAGCCGATTGCAATTTGAGATTGGATAACGTTATACCCCGAACCTTTGGCATCTGCTTGGGGGTCAATAAATGTTAAAATTCGTCTCTTTTGATAGTCCTTAAGACCGAAATTATACATTAATAAACCTGAGACAATACCAATAATGGCCAGAATACTAATCGATTTCCACTTCAATCTTTTATAAAAAGCAACCACTAAAAAAATCAAAATCAAGAGTAGCCCTGTCCCCAGGTCTGGTTGTAAAACGATCAGAATAGTTGGAACAATTGTTATGAGAAATGGTAAAATCAGACTTTTTAAACCTAATCTTCTTTCAGCGTTGTTTCTTGAGAAATATCTTGCCAGTGCCAGCGCCAAAGAAATTTTCATCAGCTCCGAAGGTTGTAACCTAAAACCGCCTAACTCCAGCCAACGCTGGGCCCCCATTCCCTTCTTTCCCATAATCAAAACTAATAACAAAAGAAAAACATTAAAAGCATATGCCCAGTAGGAGACTCTAAATAAACTCTTGGGAGGAAATAAACTTACCGCAACAACAACTATATTCGCGACAAAAAACCATTTTAACTGAGAGCTGAAAATTCCTTGTAATTTACTGGAAGTTTGAGCATGTGTTATCGAGTAAAGATTCAGGATACCAATAAAGAATATGGCATACATGCTTCCAATAAAACTAAAATCATACTTTTTTAAAAAATTTAATATCGTTTGCTTCAAATTAACTCCAAAGATTTAATCTTCATCATCACTAGCATTAGCTGCTTCTGTTTTTTGCTCTTCTAGCTTTTTTTGCCGTTCCAAATTTCGTTTTTTCAAAAATGTAGCTAATTGTGCTTTCTCTTTTTTTACATTTTCTTCATATTTTTCAGGTAAGTATTTTTTCATATATGCATTGACTACTTTTTCTACTACAGGAGCTGCTGCAGAGGAACCGCCACAACCATGTTCAACAAAAGCGGCAACGGCAATTTTTGGGTCATCGTAAGGCGCAAAAGCGACAAAAACTCCGTGATGTCGATACTTATATTCTTTTTCAGCACATTTTTTATATAACTCTTCATCACCCTGCGCCCTTACGACTTGAGATGTTCCCGTTTTTCCGGCCATCTGATTTCCAAAACCACGCCTCCACCAAGCAGTTCCTTTTGGCGAGTTTACAACCTTGTAGAGACCTTTATGAATCAGATCCCATGTTTGTGGTTTTAAGTTAATCTCATTTATCAGTTCAGGTTGAGTCTTATCAATAATATTACCTTGGTTATCAAGCACTTCTTTTACAATAAATGGCTTATACAACTTTCCCTTAGTCGCAATCGCGGCGTATGCGTTCGCCAACTGTAAGGTTGAAACCAGTACATATGATTGCCCTATCGAGCAAGATAAGGTTTCACCTTGTTGCCAAGGAACTCCATTTCGCTTAAGTTTCCATTCCTTGGTCGGAATCAAGCCTGAAACTTCTCTTGGTAGTTGAACACCACTCTTTTTCCCAAAACCAAATTGATTGGCATATTTTGCGAGGACATCAATATCCATTTCTGTTGCGACTTTATAGAAAAAGATATTACATGAATATTTTAAAGCATCTGTCACATCAACTTTTTCTGTTCCCCAACGTTTCCAACTTCGATAAACTCTGCGACCAAACCTTAAGGACCCATGACACCTTATCTTGGTATTGCCATCAATTAAGCCTTCTTCCAAAGCTGTAATTGCCGTAAACGGTTTAAAGGTAGAACCTGGAGGGAAATGGTTCTGAATGCTTCTATCTCCCATTGGTTTTTCTTCATTATTAATAAGTGATGACCAATACTTTTGCGTAATCCCTCTAGAAAATTGAGAAGGATCAAAAGCTGGTGTAGAAATCATTGTCAGTAGTCCACCGGTATGAATATCAATAGCAACGACACTACCAGATCGCCCCTCCATTGCATCA
Source organism: Bacteriovoracaceae bacterium (assembly GCA_041547255.1). Taxonomy (GTDB): domain Bacteria; phylum Bdellovibrionota; class Bacteriovoracia; order Bacteriovoracales; family Bacteriovoracaceae. The sequence goes on along the minus strand of JBFEUX010000117.1, from coordinate 1,208 downwards.
TACGCGACTTTTTGCATATTGCGATCTACTGTTAACTTAAGGTTTTTTCCGGGGCTTGGTATTTGATCTTCTATTCCTTTAAAAAGATTATCTGTGTTTACATAACGCTTTTTTCTTCCGAGAGCATCAACTTCAACGAACTCAAAACCATTTTCTCCCCGTAAGGTTTTATCCATAATTTGCTCAATACCAAATTGTCCGACAAAATCTCCGAGTTTATAATCATAATTGTCCCGCTTACTATATTTAGGCAATTGCTCCTGGGATATTTCAGAGATATACCCTAGCGCATGGGCCCCCACATCTTTATCCACATATTCTCGACTTATAAAAGTTTCAACACTGATTCCCGGAAGAGAGGCATTTTCCGTTTCTATTTTTGCAACTTCTTCCAGGTTGATATTTTTCTTAATAATAATAGGACGATACTTTGCCTGAAAAGAATTCTTTTTAATGATTTTTTCAATTGTTTCCACATCCATATCAAGAATTTCACTAACTCTTTTTAGCGTTCGCTCTTTATCACTTAAAAATTGTCTAGTCAGGACGGCATCAAATCGTGGCGTATTATCCACTAAAAGTTGATTGTTCCGGCTGTATATCATACCCCGTGGAGCCCGAATAACTTCTTTACGTAGCCTATTTTGAATTGAGAATTTATGATACAACTCGCCTTTATAAATCTGTAAATACCAGAGTCGAATAAAGACGATAAGAAAACAGAATATAATTATATTAGCGACTTGAATGCTTCTCGACTTATGAATTTTGATTAGTTCTTCATCACCAAACATTAATAAGAAACTCCAGCAGCTCTTTTATTAACTTGCCAAAAATTATCTAACAGCAAAAAGAAATAATGTGAGATTAAAGAAAGAAAAATACTTTCAGGTAAATATTTCAGAAATATAATATGGAAGTTTGAAAAGTCTCCCATTTTAAGCGAAAGAATCATAGCAACCAGGAAGAACCAAGCAGTCTGAAAAATTTGTACAACGATAATAGTACTTATGGCTGTAGAAAAGTTCAGCATGTCTTTTACATACTTAACTGAAATGGCGATAAGAATGCCTGCCAACGTTCCAGAAGCCCAGCCTTCTATCGAAAATATAGAATGGATATATTGATAAAAAAGAATCAAAAATGACAAAAATGGTACTTCTACTTTAAAAGCAAGAAAGAGAATAATAAGTACGTTAAAAGCAGTT
>JBFEUX010000349.1:0-2116 GCA_041547255.1 Bacteriovoracaceae bacterium | reverse complement strand
CCTTATTTTAGAGGAGGTAAAAGGGATTGAGTGTTTTTGTTAAGTACTTGAAATATAAGGAGAAAAATCAGCATTCTTTGTTATTTTCCTGAGTTATGCGATAATTATGTCAGACAGAAACTTTTTATTGCTTATTGCTTGATTAAGTTTGAGCTTAATTTATAAGCAACCAGCATAGATAGGTGGGTTATACTATGATAAAGCAAATTTTAAAGAATCAAAGGGGCAGTGGCTCAGTTGTTACTATTTTTTTGACAGCTACTATTGCAGCATCAATTTTCACCTATGTACAGGTAAGTAGTACCCAACAACAAACTCTACAACAGTCAAAAAACTGGGATAAAGGGTTATTAATGATGGGAAAGGTAAAGACATTGGCCAACTTCTTGGTTGCGACCAGTTCAATCGCCTGTAAAGAGGGATTATTTTTGGGGGTTGAAGACGAATCTAAAAAGTTTAGATGTAAATTCACTGGGAAACAAGTAGCAGGAAACGAGTTGAAAGAGATTAAGCCGGTTGATGTGGGCTTATCTGTTCCAGCAGAGCCTTATGATGAAAATGGGTTCTTAATGTTTGATGTTGACTCTAAAAACTTTTTAGCTTCAGCAACTGACTCGAAAAATACAGCAAAGGGAGAAGATGCAATCAATATTAAAGGAAGAATTGGTTTTATCCTCTACAATATTAAAGATGATCCAAAAAATTTAAATTTAAAGGGAAAACTTGGCGATATACCGGAAGAGTTTGTAAATGCAGACAAGGATGAAACCTTTGTTTTGGTTAGGGTCGAAGTTCAAGATGAAGCAAAACGTAATACAGAAGAAGAGAGCACAAAGTCTTATCGGAGTTATTTTGCAGTAAGAAGACCAATTGCCATTCCAAGAATTGAAGTCGGGGAAATGATTTGTAGCACAGCTTGTACTGCAGCCGCAACCCAAAACATTAATCCGGCTTGTAGAGGAAACCAAACATCTAAAGACAAAGACCCGAAAAATGAGAGTGATATTGGAGAGGTTGAAGTGAATGTTACCGCATACAATGACGGGCCAGGAATTCTCTATTATTTTGATGTAGAGAAAAGATATGATTTTAGAGGTTCAATTATTGCTGAGCAGATTAAAAAGGTTCCACCCAAACCTGAAATAATTAATACGATGGGAGAAAAAGATTATTTATTGCCAGGGGAAAAATTTATTTTTAATGATAAAGTTAAGTGTTATCCGATTGAGGTAAAGGTTACCGAAACAATTAAAAAATCTAGATCGAGAGGGACTTGCTGGGACGCAAAAGGAAAACAAATTCCTTGTCCTAAAGATGGAGCGGGTAGTTCAGTTAGTATTAGCCAACACAAGGAGAGGGGGGCAAAAGTAATATATTCATTTGACTTTTTTAAAGGCCCTCCAAGTGAAGGAAAAATGGAGGAGCCGGTTAGAGGGGTCACTAATTATATTGAGCCTGCGAGGATCAGTAAGATATTGAGCTTGGATTCTAAGTTTCCTTATATGCAGGAAACACAGTCTGTTGTGACAATAATTCCAACACATTAAAAAATTAAAATAACAAGTGGGGAAGATTGTGAGATTATTAAACAGTAAAGGTATGTCATTAATGAGTGTAGTTGCTGCGAGTGCCGTGATCGGCGCCGGAACAATGGTGGCAATGAATCTCATACAGTCAGGACAGAAACACACCAAGCATATTTCAAAAGAGCTGGATGCAGTCAATGTTGCACAGTATTTGTCTGGGAAAATCAGAAACGTATTTTTAGACACGAAGGATCCGAATAGTGTGGATGCTGAGGGAAAAGCAAGAAATGTCGCTGGAATGTGTGAGTTTATTACTTACCAAGATGGTTCCAGCTCAGATTCTAAATTAAGAAATGTTAGGTATAGAATTTTAAATTATAATAAAGAAGAACTTTTTCCTAAGTTTAGATGGGAGAAATATCTAAAGGGGTTTCGAGTTGTTGCTGCTGGTGACGAATGTAAACCTTCTAATCGCTATGGTTTGTGCTTGGAGCTTGATGAAGGAAGTCTTACTAAAGAATCAGAGCTTGTCGTTCCCCCTGCTATGAAGGATGCTCGCATGGTGGTACAGGTGGATATTGATTTGGTTG
>JBFEUX010000281.1:0-3328 GCA_041547255.1 Bacteriovoracaceae bacterium | reverse complement strand
AGGCTTGTAATATCAACAATCTGGATGGCTAATTGTAGAGTACCTTTATATGTGAAATGCCATTGTCTGATTTGTTAACATTGACATTTAAAGGGATTCTATTAGTTAGCTCTCTAATATGGGAGATAATGCCAATTTGTTTGCCAGTGTGTTGTACTTGTTCCAGTAGTTCTAAGACATCTTCTATCGAATCAGTATCCAAGCTTCCAAAACCTTCATCGATAAAGAGGGAATCAATTTCAGCGCTGCCGCGGGTAAGCTCGGCCAATGCCAAGGCCATGGCCAGGGATACTAAAAAGGTTTCACCGCCAGAAAGTGTTGAGATTTTACGCTCTTTAGCGTCTTTATAGTAATCAATAATTTTAAACTCGGTGGCCATCCGGTTAGTGAGTTGTTCGTGTCCGATGGCATAACGTCCTTGGCAAAGAATACGTAATTCTTTATTGGTCTGCTCAATAAGTAGCTCTTCGATAATAGAAAGTACGTAGTTTCTGAACTCATCTTTACCAATAAGCTGATTTAGTAGTTCTAGTTGTTTATGTTTTTCTTTTAAGTTTTTATTTGTACTTGTAATTTCTTTGATTTTATTTTTTGTATCTTGTTTTTGTTCCCATAACTTTCTCTGGCCTGCTAGTTGGTTTTGTTGATTTTGAAGCTCTTGCTCAAAATTAATCAATTCCTTTTTAAGTGTCTCGGTGGAAATGGCCAGAATATCAAGTTTTAGGTGATCCAGTTTTAAATCATATATTTTTTCAGTAAGGACAACAAGTGGCTGGGCCAAGTATGCGCTGAAGTGCTTGGTCTGCTCCTGAGTTGTTAATGTGTTTAACTGGGTTTTAAGTTCAACACATTTAAGGTAAGAATTCTTGTATTGTTCTTCATAGTTACCAAGTTTACTTTGATAGCTTGCCAGTTCAACTTCTTGGATCTGAATATTCTTTTGCCACTTTTCTTTGCTTTTATAGAGTTCGCTCTGCTTTTGTTCTAGTTCAGTTAATACAGTTGCAGGATTTAATTCAGGTGTTACTCGGGCAACTATATCTTTGTGTTGAGTGATATTTTCATTAAGCTGTTTAAGGCTTCTCTCAACTTTAATTAGTTGCTCTTGGTACTCATCGAGCTGATGTTGCGAATTTTTTAGCTCTAGTTGATTTATCTCACGCTCATTTTTAAATTTAAGTAAGCTTGCAATGGCATGTTTGAAATTTGTTAATTGTTCTATTTCAGTACTGAGTTGATATTTATTAGCGCTATTAAGGATGTTTTCTTCAATTTGCTTTAGCAGAGACCGATCCAGCTTCAGTGCTGCTGACTTCTCCTCAACTTCTTGATTTAGTTTTTCTTTTTGAGCACGTAATAAATTGATATTATTTTGTTTTATATAAAATGTATTAAGATTATGATTAAGCTCTTGTCGTTTATGTTTTTTCTCTTCAATTTGCGTGGTTAAGAGTTCCTTTATAGTAGATCCATTACTTGGGGTATAAGCAAGGGTGATATTTAGATTGGCCAGTTCTGATCTAATCTGTTCTTCATTTATTTTTTGTTCTTCTTGTTCTTGCTTAATATCTTGTTTGAGTCTTTCCAAGTGGATTTGGCAAGTTTGTAGGCTTTTTTCTACGGTTTGCTTTTGCTGTTTTGTATGTTCTAAATTTACTTGCAGCTGTATTGAGTCGGTCTCTTTTGCTACTGTGGGTAGTTTTTGGGGAAGCTCTTCATTACCACATACTAAACAATGGCCAGTATCCTGGGATTGTTGCTGACATAAATCAATGGCCTGTGAGAGTTTAAACCTTTCTAGTTGCGTTTCATTTAATTTAATTTGCGAGGCTAGCTCAACTAGCATATCAGCATGTTCTTTTTGCTCACTTTCCCAGTTGTGCAATTGTTTATGCCATTTATCACTAGTTTCACGCAGTTCACTATTTGTCTTAAATAAACTATCAAGCACTAAGCTTTTTTGCTGGGCCTGTGCAATTTCCTTTTCCATCACGGCGATAAGTTCTTGTTGTTTATCTTCATTAATCGCAGTGATTGTGCGTTGTAACTGTTCCAGCTCACTCGTAAGCTCTTGCTGTTGAGATTTTTTATGAGTTAGTTCCTGTCTGCTATTTTGAAGTTTTTGCAGAAGTTGTGACTGATCACGTTTCAAATAAAGGATGCGTTCAATTTCTTCAAGGATCTTTTCACCCTTGTCTTCTTTGAGCTGTGGGAAGCTTTGCTCCAAGTTATCAATGCTTTTTTGAGCCTGGCCAAGTTTATGCTCTTGTTCGCTAATGGCGAGTTTGGTTTTCTGCAAACGTTCTTTTAGTTCATGGGCCTGTTGCGATATTTGCTCATATTGTTTTTGTTTTTCCTGGTATTTAATTTGGGCCTGTACTGCGGCTTTTAGCTGAGGGTGTTTCTCTTGATATATTTTGGTAAACGCCTCCAGTTCTTTATTAAATTGATCGAAGCTGGCCAGGGTTTCATTATGACTTTTGGTAAGTTCTATGATTTTGTTTTTGCTTTCAGTGATTCGTTCACCTGCAAGATGGTAAATGCCAAAGTTTACTTGTAGGTCCTTGAAATTAATTTGAATATCTTTTAGCCAATGTAGGATCTCTTGTTTGTTGGTAATCAGTGAAGAAAACTCATCGAGTTCTTTTTTATCAATATTTATATTAGCAAAGGAATCCAGCATACCTTCTATTTTATTTTCATGGCCGAGGACTTGATCGTGTATTTTGTTTAATTTTTGTCTCAAGTGGATCGCCAAAATATCAAGACTTTCATCATTGTAAAATTTTTGCAGAATCTCTTTTCTCTCGGTAAAGTTACTGGTTAGAAACCTGGCAAATTCACCTTGATTCAATATCGTTGTTTTACAAAACTGATTAAAATTTAACTTGGTGATATTTTCAATAGGGGTATCTAACGCAAATTCCGTTTCATCGTTTACTTTAAATAGGTTTCGAATTAATTGTGGCTTTTTTAAATATTCCCCATTTTTCTTCTGAATGCGCATTTTCCACAGGGCGCGATAAGTTTGATTTTCTACTGAAAATTTGAGTTCAACCTGGCCGAGGGGAGTTCCAGTAGTGACTAAGTCTTTACCACTTGCTCCTTTTTTATAAACTTCTCCATATAAGGCCAGCGAAATGCAGTTAAGAAGAGTGGATTTACCAGCACCAGTTTTTCCGGTAATGGCAAATAGATTACTATTGCTAGCTATTTCAGAAAAATTTATCAGGTGCTCACCTTTTAGTGAGGCCATATTTTTAATTTTTAGCTGATGAAACCTCATCGCGAACCTCATTTAATAAATCCAAAAAGTTTTGGTAGAGCT
>JBFEUX010000334.1:0-2498 GCA_041547255.1 Bacteriovoracaceae bacterium | reverse complement strand
TTTTACCAGTACGCGTGATGTCTCAAATGGGAATTAAAACACTTATCCTCACCAATGCCTCGGGAGGAATCAATGAAAATTATAGGCCAGGAGAACTGGTTTACATAGCAGACCATTTAAACCTTACCGGAAATAATCCACTTATTGGGCCTAATGATGATCGTTTGGGAGAGCGCTTTCCAGACATGACTGAAACTTATAATAAGAAGCTTATTAATTTATTTTTGGAAGCGGCAAATGAACTTGGGATCGAATTAAAACCCGGTATCTACGCCGGAGTAGTAGGCCCTTCCTACGAAACACCAGCAGAGATCCAAATGCTTAAAACATTGGGAGCTGACCTAGTAGGTATGAGTACCGTACCTGAGGCAATTGCAGCTCACCATGCAGGGTTAAATGTCTCTGCCATTTCTTGTGTGACCAATATGGCCGCAGGAATCAGTAAAGAAAAATTAAACCATGAAGATGTGAAGCTAGTCGCTGACCAAGCGAAAGATAAGTTTTCGAACTTATTGTTTAAAACGATTGAAAAAATGAGATAATAAAAATGAGTAATAACCCCATCAATTCTAAAGAGCTTCTAAGTGGACTATCATTTTGTGTGATTGACCTGGAAACGACAGGTGGAAACCATAATAAAGACAAAATTATTGAAATTGGAATGGTAAAAATTAGTCAATGTAGGCTCAGCGATACGAAAAGCTTTCTTATAAATCCAGAAATGCCCATTCCTGAGTTTATTCAAAAGCTAACAAATATTTCTCAAGACAAAGTCAAAGATGCTGCCACGATTGAAGAAGTTATTGATGAGGTTCTTGAATTCATTGGAGATGATATTATTGTCGCCCATAATACTTCTTTCGATGTTCCTTTTCTAAATAGTGTTCTTAAACGCTTACAAAAGCCCAAGTTAGAAAACAATGTCATCTGCACTAATGTCATGACCAAACATCTTATGCCAGAGATTCTAAACTCAAATTTAAACTACATGAGCCGCTTATTTAATATTGATCACTCCAAAGCTCACAGAGCTTATGATGATGCTTTGGCCACAGCAAAATTATTACTTATTTACCTGGATATTTTTGCTGATAAAGGAATAAAAAAGATAAACCAGCTCTACTACCCAAGAAATAAATTTGAATTAGATAGAGTTCACCTGGATAACTCATTCTCCAATGAACAAGTTACGGATTACATTGCTAAAATTGAGTCTTCTACCCTCCTCACCATCAAAGGTGAAAGAGGCCTTATTCTGGCCGTGCTTCCTTTGGAGGCTCCTGGAGAAGAACTTGGCATTGTTAAAGATATCCTCAATGAACTCGATTGGAAAATTATTACCATAAAATTAATAAAACCTATGATTGAGGGAATCTTCCAATTTAACAATCACTATTTTAAATATCCTGTTGAAGTCAAAAATAAAATTTCAGACTATCTTTACAAGCGTTATGGATTACCTGAAGAACAAAGAATAAAACTGGAAAAACTTGATTTTGTACTTAGTCATCACCTAATCTCAGATCAAGTTATCGTTCATTCTTTTTTACACTTAAACACCAATACAAAATTTCTATTTAAAATTCCGGCCCAAAAGAAAAAGCTACATCAGTTTCTTATTGGCCAGATCAATCGCTTTGAAAACAATCAAAAAGGACAAAAAAAGCATCTTATTCATCAAGAACTTGTTGGACTGGTGGAAAGCTTTTTGGCCTATAGTAATAAAGAAAATGCTCATCTCATGTTAAGCCGAAAATATGTAAAAGAAGATAAAGAGGGCGTCCTTAAAACAATTGAAAATTTTGTATCACAGGATAAAAATAACTCTAATTTCCCTACGAAGCATCTTTAGGGGTGTAAATTAAAGAGAGCGCGTTCCCTTTTTGAGTATATAGGCGGATATTTTCCATTTCACATAAATGCTTAATTAGCTTACTTGATAAAATTTTCTGAGAAAAATTTAAATCTTCATTTAGCTCAATATCGATACGAAAGGCTGACTCACTGATTTTTAAATCAATGGTATTAAGCTTTTGATTTTTAATCAAATGATAGTGGGAGGAAGCCGTAACAATCTCACCAAAGACAAGATAGAAAATCATGGAAGCAATATAAGGATTAAGCTTGCCCGCAAACTCATTTGTATGAGGTAAATTAATATTCATACTAAAATTATTTTCAATCAAACGAAAACGCATCAACTCCATGGCCTGTTTCACAGAACTTTCCAAGATAAAAACATTTCCAACATTATCTCCTCGTAAAGGTTGATAACGAGAAAATCCTAAAAAAGTCTCTACAAGTTTTTTACAACGAGAAACTCCTTCCTTCATATCCTTTAATTGTTCCACAATCGTTGAATCTTCAATTTCCAACAGAAGATAATCAACAGCGGCCATAACCCCACCCAAAGGGTTATTCAACTCATGAGCGATTGAGCTACTGATAATCCCCAGCTCTTCGTTGGAGGGGCGGCTGGAAGTCACAAGTAATTCATC
>JBFEUX010000394.1:0-1423 GCA_041547255.1 Bacteriovoracaceae bacterium | reverse complement strand
TCTAACTGCACTAAGTTATTTGCTGCTGTTCCTACCGTTAAAGTAGAGAAGGTATCTGGAGCTGTTCTTTGAACTACCCCAATTGTAGCAAGTCCTGCTACTGCAGTTAAATCACCATCAAGAGGTTGTTTTAAGGCCAGAGCATCAAACACAGCATTTTGAGATGGAGCTACATCTGTTACCGCATCTGTGATTGAATCAGCAACTGCCGCAGCTTTAGCGTTAGCATCGGTATATACCGCATTGGCATCATCTCCACATTCCCAACCCGGGATTGTGTTATTGTAAACTAGGATTTGTCCATTCGTACAAGCGCCACCGTTTGGTTGGTAATTGAAATATTGAGCAACACCATTAGTAATTTGTGAGGAAAGAATACTCAAGTTGGATTCCGCTACATCGATATCAATTTCTTTATTTGCAGCATCGTTACTTACAGTAATTTTATTTGAACCGGCATTAATATTTTTAAACTGCAGATCCACACCTGACTTAGCATCAAATACACCAACTCCAGCTACTCCTTGGTTAGAGGCAGTATTGTTTTCACCACTAGCGGCACCAATGGTATTTAAACAATAAGTCCCATCACTCGAACAGATATCTCCCGATGCATTAATGTTTCCACCTTGAACATCAAGTTGTTGGCCAGGTGTTGTTGTTCCAATACCAACATTTCCAGTTGATTGAACAACCATTTTTGTAGAGGGGCCATATCCATTACCAACAGTTAAGCCTGAATTTGACAGAAATGAAATTGTACCTCCATTAATATTTATAGCTGAAGCACTTGTATTTCTGGCCGTCCAGGTTGAGGCAGTATATTCAACCCCTCCTGCAAGAACGGCCTGGCCATTGTTTCCTGAGAACATGTAAAGCCCTCCTGAATTAAGCTCTCCCATATGAAAACCGCTTTCAGTTGTAGCACCAGTTACAATATCAAACTTATTAATAGGAGCAGTGGTACCAACCCCAACATTTCCACTATTAGCAACACTGATTCCGTTCGTTCCACCATTGCCAACTAGCTGAAAGGTTGCAAGATCAATATTTTGAGTTGCTGTATGATTGCCTAGATTATCACCACTGGCTGCAACTTGTGTGTCTACATAAGTTTTAACTGCATTTTGTGAAGGCACCACCGTATCACTAATTCCCAGAGTTGTGGTAGTGTCAATATTGGCAACCGCAGCAGTCCCTAATCCTAAGTTCGTTCTAGCTGTTGGTGCATCTGCTAAATCTGATAAATTATTGGCAACGGCTATAAAGTCTGTAGCTGCTTGGGTAGCGATAGTTCCTAGACCTAAATTTGTTCTAGCTGAGGCTGCAGAAGTTGCACCTGTACCACCGTTAGCGATAGGAAGGGTTCCTATCATATTCGCGATATTTAAATCAGCTTCTGTTACAGTTAAAGTTATATCGC
>JBFEUX010000005.1:0-32115 GCA_041547255.1 Bacteriovoracaceae bacterium | reverse complement strand
TGGCAGATCGTCGGTAGAATTCTCATAACTCTTTGAAATAACTAATTAAATGTAAATTAAAAAAGCCCCCCATTTCAGGGAGGCTTTTTTAATTGGTTCGCGGAGACATTTTCCTGCGACTCAAACTTTGCAGGATATGGTGATTTACTGGCGTTGAGGGGCCTCTCTCAATGGTGACTCCTCCCGTTTGTGATAAGGTAATTGCGAAAAAACCTTTTTAGATTATTTAAGAACGAACCAAGAATTTTTATATTATTTCCTGAAATTAAAAACATAATCCCTGTTGCTTTATAAAGATTGACCTATTTTCATTAATGGCAAAATTTAAACTTTTACCTTTGCAAGGTTTTGATCCCCACAAACATTTAAAAATCTCAATTAACTTATTCATGCTTTTGTCCTCTGTTTAAGTTCATCTTTGCCAGACATATTACAAAGTGGATGCCAAAGAATGGATCGCCTAACTGCGTAATATTAGATATGAGCAAATTCGGAAACCGAAATTTGAGTATTCGGATAAGGGAATATTTAAAAAGAAACAGCAACGCGCCCATTGGAACAAGCCTGGCCAAGTACCTGAATTCTTAGATCTAATAAAGTCAAATAAGGCAAAACATTCAAAAGACAAAACAGGCGCTCTTAAGGTATAATAAGTCTATGAAATTTTGTTGGATGTTTTTAATATTTTTACTGGCCTTTAGCAGTTGTAGTAATATTGAGCCGATTTACCAGGACACTTCTCATAAACAGACTATATCTGGCCAGCCAGTAGCTAAGCTTAATTCTGATGGCACTTCCAACGCGAACAAAGATGACAACAAGCTGCAAAAACCACAGGTATACAAAACACTAACCTGGGAAAACACAGCTAAAGTTAAGAGCTATTGTAAAAAAATTGATAAATACTTTGCCAAATACAATTGGGGAGAATCTCACTGCGAAGACTTCTCATGGCACCACGTACGTAATTCCCATTGGGGAAATCCCATTATGTGGTTTACTTTTGGAGACGTTGAAGAGGCCAAGCGCAAACACAAGAATGCGACTATTATTTTATGTGGAGTTCATGGAGATGAAATCACTCCCGTTAAATTTTGCTTTGATGTCATGAATGATCTTAAACAAAATCCACAAGTCATAAAAGACAACCTGGTTGTTATCGCCCCTATCGTGACTCCTGACTCTTTTTTTAGAAAGTATCCGACGAGAACTAATGGACGTGGTATCGATGTAAACCGCAACTTTCCAACCAAAGATTGGAACAAGAATGCCCTTAGATTATGGAAGACTCGCTATCGCAGTAGTAAACGCCGCTATCCAGGCAAAGTTGCTAAAAGTGAACAGGAAACTATTTTCCAAATAAATCTTATTAAACTCTATCATGCAGACAAAATTATCTCAGTACACGCCCCTTTAACTTTATTGGATTACGATGGGCCAACTCATCAGCATGGAAAAAAGACTGAGGGACTACAGTTATTAGTACAAATGAGTAATAAGGCCGGTAAATATCGAGTTAACAACTATCCATTCTTTACCGGAAGTCTTGGCAATTGGGCCGGCAACGAAAGAAATATTCCCACCTATACCTTAGAACTACCAAACTCTGATTGGACTAAAACCCAGAAGTTTTACAACACTTTTAAAGCGGCCATACACCACGCCATTAAGCATAAGCTGGAAGCGGATAAACACTCTGAAAAAAAGGTTACCGAGAACCCTTCCGAGTCTAAAGATAAAAATGATAAGGTTCTTTGATTTTCTCATTAATTCTAATTTATTTATTTCCGTATGCGCCCTCTCCTTATATTTATTTTATAGCTTAGTGATGAAAGTAAATTTCTTTCTAAGTACCCCGGTAATGGTTTTTTGCTTTACCTATTTAGGCTATCATTTACTGCGGCTGGTCCCCTATAAACGAGGTTTGCCTGTCCATCACCATTTTACCAGTTTTTACGAAAAGAATAGCTGGATCACTTATATAACTCTACTGCTTAGCTTAGTTATTGGAGTCATTGCTCTTTTTGATTTAACTCCGCTATCGCTGAGCTTCTTAATTGTTTCAGGAATCCTGGTTGTCACATATGAAAAAGTTTTATTCAAAAATTTTGATCTACGTATGCTTCCTTATCTTAAACCCTTTATCATCTCACTAGTATGGGCGCTGGTGGCCACAGCTATGAATGGCGTGTTTGAATCAGGAATATTTTTAGAGTGTTATGTCTTTATTCTTTTACTCTCCATCCCTTTTGACATTAAAGATTTGGAATATGATCAGAGAATGGGGCTTAAAAGCCTGCCAATGTTATTTAAGGGAAAAGAAATTTACGTATTAGGTGGAGCCTATTTCTTCTATTGTGTGATTAGCTTTTATTTTTTGAGAGAATGGTTTTTACCCATTAGCTTTATTATTTATATAGCCTTTTTAAAATTGGCCAAAAAGCTTCCCAGGCTCTACTACCTGGGCTTTGACGGACTAATTATTCTGCGCTTGATATTTTACTTGCTGGATAATTCCCATGGGTAAAATAATAAAAATCGCTCCTACAATATAAGGAGTTGCACTGCCGGTCTGCCAATAAATGAGACTGGCAACAATTGGCCCGATAACTCTCCCCAGTGCCCCTAGCGAGCGAAATATCCCTATACTTTTACCTTGTTCATTGGCAGGACTTAATAATGATACCAATGAAGTGAGTGTTGGAATTGCCATGGCAGATCCTATCGCAAGAAAGAATAAACCTAGGTACAATAGTAAACTACTGTGAGCAAAAGCGATGATCGCCAAACCTGGGATAATACTTCCCAGCCCCATCAGAGCAACTTTTTTTTCTCCAATGGCATGGGCCCGACGCCTTACAAAGCCCCCTTGCACCAAACCAATAACCAGTCCGATAAACACGAACATGTAGGCGTTATCCATTGAACTATAACCCAAACGCTCTACAGCTAAAAAAGTCAAAGTGAATTCCATACCACTAAAAGCGGAGATAAATAAAAAGTACCCGTAGTTAACGAGGTTAACTCCTGGATATGGTAGCGGTTTTAAAAGCTTCAATAAGTTGGCCGAACGCTCACTAGTTTTTTGTTGGTTTTTTTCCTCTAGGGTTTCCTCAAATTTCATCATAATAATAAAAATATTGATAAAGCTTAAGGCCGCTGCAAATAAGGCCGCATAGGAAAAAGGATTAATTCCATAATGGATGAACTGTGGGTATTCCTCTAACGGATTCATGGAGGTCATGATTCCTCCAATGGCCGGGCCAAAAATAAAACCAAAAGCAAAGGCCATGCCTACAAAGGCCATCCCTTTGGCACGGGTGGTTTTATCGGTTACATCGGCAACTGCCGCTGTGGCCACAGATATATTTCCCCCCATAATCCCACCGATAAAACGGGCCAAAATGAGAACGGTAAAAGAGCCAGACACAATCCATAAGATATAACTTATCATTAAACCAAAAACAGAAACCAACAGAACAGGTTTTCGCCCAAAGCGATCAGAGGCCATTCCCCACAAAGGAGCAGCTATAAATTGCAAGATAGAATACAAAGCTCCAAGTGCCCCTCCAAAAAGAACAACCGCATTCATATCCACGCCAGAAACAGTGGTTAAACCAGTAATCGCTTTAAAAATAGCACTAAGAAAATAATTTTCAGAATCTACTAATAAATAATATTTTGCTAAGGCCGGAAACATGGGAAAAATAATTGAAAAACCAATCAAATCCAAAAATAAAGTCAGAAATACGACTTTTATTGTTTTTTTGGCCTTAGGAGTTAGCGGATTAGTAGGATTATCTGACATATTTTATCCTTGTGAGCTGAAATTATTATTCAATATTCAATTTATCTTACTAAAATTATTGAGCTTTCCCAACAAACAATTTATATTCAACCCTAAAGAAAACTATACGATAAGGTATGTATGACACAAAGCAAATCAAAAAAACATGCTCGTTCTGACAAAGAACTAAAAGGTGTTTCTCTTTTGGGAAACACTAACACAGAGTATCCAGACTCATATAGCCCGGATATCTTAGAGGTTTTTCCTAATAAGAATCCAGCATCAGAAGCTTGGACCACTTTCGTTTGTACAGAATTTACCTCATTATGCCCAAAAACTGGGCAACCTGACTTTGCCCGCATCTATATTAATTATGTGGCAGATAAAAAAATGGTTGAGAGTAAATCCCTTAAAATTTATCTATTTAGCTTTAGAAATCATGGTGATTTTCACGAGGATTGCGTACAAAAGATCTGTAATGACTTGTATAAAATTATGAAACCCAAGTATATTGAAGTAGTTGGAGAATTTACTCCCAGAGGTGGAATTACTATCTACCCATATGTCAGTAAATCTAACAGCAGTACCAAATTCAAAAAACTAAAAGAAACACGTTTTTTGAATTATGCTCCTGGAAAATATACAATGGACTTAGGTAGAATTTATTAAAAAAGAGGTTATATATGTTTGGATTAGGAACAACAGAGTTATTAGTTATCGGTGGGATTGTGCTCTTACTTTTTGGTGGTAGCAAACTTCCAAAACTAGGACGCTCAATGGGTGCCGCCATTACCAACTTTAAAAAGGGATTAAGTGATCCTAATAGTGCAGATGACGACAAGAAAAAAGTTGATGAAGATAAAAAAGAAAGTTAGTTAGAAAAACATTATTTTGATGATTTGGCCCGTGCATCTGTATGGGCCTTTTTTTTAATTTCTTGTACGACAGTTAATACAATAGCTTTATCCTGCTCATCCAAATGCTTAAAAATTTGCTCTAAAATCTTCGTTTCATCAACCTGTGTATTTTGCTGTGTCAGTAGCTCCTTAATGTAACGAGCGGCCCTGTTAACCAGCTTAAAATTTCTAGGTTTAACAAAAGTCATCATATTACCTTCGAAACGTCCCAAAAGCCCCATAACGAGAGTCGAATGAATATTAAGTAGAAGTTTAAGCGTAAGATGCTCAAATAAAGGATCTTTTAGAGACAGTTTGTATTTATGCTTTAGCGTGCCAAAGCATAAATACAAGTCACTTTGGCGATTAATCTCCAACGAAAACACTTGATGCTCAGCTAGTTTTTCCCTACGGGTAATCGCATTTTCAGATATATCAAAACGGTAAATCTCTTTGTCAGAAATGTCACACTGTAAATAATCCCATTTAATTCCCCGAGGTTTTCGTTTTAGCAAACTCTCCCAGGCCTGCTGACTATCCTGCGTATCCTTGACTGCCAAATAACACAGACTCATCTGTTCTTTTTCAGAAGTTTCAAAACTGTGGAGGTTAAAAGTGGGGGCCCTTTCAGTCGTATCTGTAAGTATTGAAATTGCATGTTTAGCATCAGACTCATAAGTTACAATTCCCTTATTCTGATAAATATGCGCTTCTTCTTTAATAAATGAAGCTAAAAAACTAAAATCTTGTTTCTTCAACTCATCAATAAACTCTTCATACTCACATTTAAAAGCAGCAAAATCGTTATGTTTCTTGAGAAGAGCAAAGCCAACAGCAATAAACTGTACAGTCGTTGCCTGCATCCTGGTACTACCTGAAATGGCCATAGGCCCTACCGTGAGATTAAGCTTGGTTATTTTGTCATTTTCTAAAACTTCATTTGAGCGAGCAATGTGTTTGAGCTCATCATCTGGATTGCAATAAACAAAATAAGCTCCATAAGGAGAAATTCTTGCCGCTTCATTAGTGGCACCAATAACAAAACTGGTTTCTCCCCCTTCAGTAATTCCAATCAACAAATCGTTTTCACAAAAACCTAGTTGCAGAAGTTGTCTTACTCCAAAGTCAGTATTATCTTCAAAACTTTCTACTGCGCGAATTAAGGCATAATCTCCGCCGGCCATAAATCCTATAACTCTATCAGTATGATGTTGTTGTCTAAATAAAGTTTCTAAACTCAGAGCGAGTCTACCAGTCGCACCACATCCCGCGAGATAGATTCTTCCCCCCTTATCCAAGACATCTTGTATTTACACTTGTAATGCATAGACGTCTCTGGCCTTTATTCTTAATATATCTAAAGCGTCTTGATCTATGTCTTGCAGTATTTTAATTGCAGATTTCAAATTACTTTTTAAAACAGAAGAAAGGTTTTTAGACTTGGGATGAAAGCTTTCGGTAGTTAAATTTCCGAGAGAAAATTGTTTTTGGTATTTAAGAAAATTCTTTAGGTTAAGTTCCATAAGTTTATAAAAAAAAAGGGGGCCTCCTGCACAGACCCCCCTCTTCTCTTCGGCTTCCTTGCCTTTTTGGGACAACATCCTGTCATCCATAGTTTAATTATAACCAGACATTTGATTTAAAAAAAGAATTATTTTTATTAGGTAAAGATTTCCTTTACAGTCCGATATAGTTACTCAATCTTTATGGGACAAAAAACAAGAAATATACTTTAGAAGCAGCAAGTCCAAAACATCTTACCAAAACAAATTAGCAAGAGAAATTAGGAGTTTAGAATTACATGAAATGAATTTTTTTGTTATTATATTAATTATTGATAAATAATCATTTCCTCAGGAGAATAGCCGAGTGTTTTGCTTTTTTAAAAATAAAAATAACACATATTATGGAAAAAAAACTTTTACTTTTTATATTCCTTCACCTCCAGAGCGTAAATCAGGTTATCAAGAAAAAGAGTTTGATGCTGTCATTGAACATATCATTTCTTTAGGCTTTGAAATTATAGACTTTAAACTACAATCTCATTCCAGTGATAA
The DNA here is from genome assembly GCA_041547255.1 of Bacteriovoracaceae bacterium. Taxonomy (GTDB): domain Bacteria; phylum Bdellovibrionota; class Bacteriovoracia; order Bacteriovoracales; family Bacteriovoracaceae. The sequence goes on along the minus strand of JBFEUX010000005.1, from coordinate 25,375 downwards.
AGGTAGTGGTCTCTGGGCCATCTGTATTATTGGAGCAAAAAACAAAAAAGTTTTTGAACAAAAAATACACTTTGATTACTCCAAATTCCAAGAGCACAATCCTCACTCTGAACATCATATTCCATTAGATCCTGATATCGTGCATGAAAGCTAGTACACTTTTCTTTACTTTATTCCTACTTTCAAGTTGTTCATTGTTTCTCAATAACTTTGAAAATGATGTCTTAGAACAAAATGATATTCAGCCACTGTCTCAGACAAAAACAGTATACTGCCCTAATGCCCCACAAGATACGATTATTTCAGAAACTGCTGAGTCAGCTAATAACTTCAACCGTTTTTTGAAAAAAATTGAAAAATCCAAAAAATTAAAATTTATTGATAAGGCGGTGCTTTGGTCTCTTTTACAAATGAACTTGCGTCCTGATCTCAGCTCCCCTACTGCCAAACTTCAAGTCGTTATAAAAATAAAACATAAAGAAGAATACCTCAACTCTTATGCAACTAAAGAAGAGCTCTTCCCTTTTCTTAAAGGGCTTGACCTCTTACTTAAGAAGTACAAAAGCCGCTATAGTCTGATGGAACTAGCTAGTTTACTAGACTACTCTTTTCATTATCCACGAGTTGTTAGTTCAGACTTTGAACAATTCCTAATTGCCAACCAAAAGACTCTCAAAGCAGTCCCTATCTTCAAGAAAAACTTCTTTAGAGGCGATGAAACACTTAAAGAATTAGAAACATTACCTGCGCTTTCTATCAAATCACTTGTCAAACGTTACCAAAAGACAGCATCAGATCAAAACTATAAGCATAAGAATTTTCTATTTCAATCCAGTGAAAATACGAAAACTGTCCCCATGTGCAATTTTGATATGGGCCTTTATAAAGACTCGCTTTTTCTCATAGATGATAAAAAAATTCAGAGTTATATTTTTGGTATTAAAAGCAAGGAAAGCACTTTTATGGCCGTTAGTGGCCAGCACATAAAAAAGATTAGTCCACTAAATAAGACATTTCTAATCAAAGGTGATTCTAATGTACGCTCTGCCTCCCTTTGTCTCTTTAAAGACCAGTTGGCCCCGAAAAGGCATTTATGGCTAGTATCAACTAATAGTCGCGATCCAGGACAACATCTATTTCATCTGTACCAATATGGTGTAGAGCAAGTACAAAATATCTCAGAGTTAAATTCAATGATGCGTTTTTCCCGTCACCTTTTTCTCAAAAATCCAGTAAGGCTTGTCATCGAATCTCGTCGTTCATCTGAGAAGCAATTAAATGAATTGCTCAAGTTAAATATTCCTATTTATAATGCTAAAACTCTGGGGACCATATGGGGCTTCTATCAAGATGACAAAGATAGCAGTTTTATCTTGGATGATCGCCGTAAAGGAAACTTACAGTGCAGTTCCAAGTAACAGGAAAGTGCTCAGGAAAAACTTATAAGCTAGCTATCGCAGAGCAAGACTTAAATAAAACAATGCTAAATTTTCTAAGAGAAAAAGAAATTGGAATTGCATCTAGCTGTCGAGGGGAAAAGGTCTGTCATTTATGTGCAATCAACAGTGATATATTAAGCTGTGCTATTACCGTAAAGGATTTCTGGCAACAGCACGGGCCTAATATTATTATAGATTATCTTTAGCTTAATAAGATAAAGCTTGGCCAAGACCATTTACAAAAAAGGTCTTGTTTCCAATATGAGTTTGCAATACAGTGCTAATCTTATACTCTAGCATCAACACAGCTGAAGCAACTGGACTATCAGAACTTCCCTGATTCATTATATTTTGAACTTTGAATTCAGCATCGAAATTGTAACCCCATTTTATGTCTATATTAGTAGGTCTTACTTCAGCACCTGTAATATATTTTCCTTTGCCATTATCTTGACCTCCATACGAGAAAATCAACATAAAATCAAAACTGATGGGACTAATACCTAAATAGTTTTTAGTCTTAACACTATACTTTTTTACAACAGGGGCCTTCCAATCGTGTAACTGCATGGCCGGAATATACCCCCCCTTGTCATCTTTAGGAAGTATTTCAATAGGTTGTGAAGTAACAGTTGTCACCGGCTTACCCGCTTCAACAATTTTATAAATTTCTTTACCCAGAGCAATTAACTGTTTAGTCATCATAAGGATATTACCTTCACCCAATTTAATGGCCCTTGGTTTTTTAGCAAGAGTCTCAATAAAGCTCGGAGCCTTTGTATTCGAAATGAGAACCTCAATTTCCTCGCCAGTTTCTTCATCAGTTACAACCTCATAAAACTCAGTAGTTTGAATAGTTTGAAATTGATCAGAATAAACATCTTCTGCATTGGCTTGATTTATTAGTAATAATGCGACCAAAATATATTTTGCAATGCCCATACTCGTCCCCTCCGATTGTAAGCTTTTCATGTGCCACTTTTATGCGTATAGATATTTTTCGTCAACTATTAATTGCGAAAAAATTACTTACTTATCCTTACACTCTTTATTATGCTTTATCATGCTTTTTAGTGCGTATTTATAAGAAATTATTTGCCAAAATATTTTTTTTTCGATAATTAATGCACAAGTTAAACATTAGATTTACTTATAAGTATGTAAATCTTTTCTAATATGAAGGATTAAGTATGTTTCGTATCATTTCTCTTTTGATTTCAGTTTTTATTTCGTTGAATGTTGCTGCAAGCATACGCCTTGCGTCATACAATATTAGAAACTTTGATTATGATGAGCGATCACATACTCCAACTAATAAATCCTTCTTAGTTGAAACAATTGAAGAGCTTAATGCCGACATTCTGGCCGTGCAAGAAATAAATGAAAAAGAAGTTTTTAAGCGCATGATAGAGAAAAACTTCTTCGGGAAATATTCAACAGAACTAACCAACTGTGGTGGGCACCATGAGCAAAAACTTGGTTTCGTCTATAATACCACGAAATACACATTAATTAATTTTGAAGAAGACTTAAGAACATCAAATCCTAATGACCGAAGACAGACTCAAAGACAAAATTGTAATCAGGGATCACGGCCACTAGCGATAGCGACATTTGAAAACAAATTGACTCATGAAAAGATAGTGGCAATTTCTGTTCATCTTAAGTCTGGAGGCAGACCAAAATCTATCCAAAAACGATTTCAGCAGCATGCAATTATCCGTGACGTAGTAAAAAACTTAAAACAACGCGGACTTAATCGTATTGTCGTTATGGGCGATTTTAACTCTACAGAATATATTCTAAAAAATAACAACCAACAAAAATTTGTTCAATCGGTTCAACAAATGGATATGCTTGATAGCACTAAAAATCTAAAATGTTCTGCCTATTGGTGGGGAGGAGTGGATGATGGAGAGCAATACCCATCGACATTAGATCATATTTTAGTGTCTCCAGAACTGTTAGGATCCAAAAGCAAAACGATCACAACAACCTCCTACGGACACTGTAAGGCATTAAATTGCCAAGTTACAGATGAACGTTTTATGGGGATAAGTTTTGATCAAGTAAGTGATCACTGTCCAGTAGTTACTGAAGTAAAATAACTGTACAAACTCCTGTAAAATTTTTAGCATAAACAGATGAAATATCTTAGTTTTGATTTAGAAGCCACCGGTTTAGAGCAAGATGCACTTATTATCGAATTTGCCATGGTACCTTTTGATAGTGAGACCCGGGAAATAGCCACTGAATTTCAAAAGCATTTTTATATTCAATGCCCTTCCTTTGAAAATTTAGAAGCAAAGCTTAGCGAATGGGTAAAGAGTCATAACAAAGAACTCATCACAAAAGCCCATCAAGAAGGTATCGGCTTAGAACAATTCAAAACTGAGTTGGAAAATTATTTCGAATCACCAGAAATAAAAAAATATTTTGATAACAAAAAAATCGTTCTTTTTGGAAAATCTATCTCTGCCATTGACCTGCCTTTTCTTAATCGAGACCTAGGTTGGGAATGGATGAATAAGTATTTCCATCATCGCAATCTTGATCTTTCTTGCTTTTCCCTAGGGTTAATTGATATGGGTCTACTTGCTCCAGGTTTAGATTCAGGTGCCAAACTTATGGATTACCTCAAGATGGGGGAAGTTTGTCATACGGCCCTAGAAGATGCCATTAACACAGCGAAAATGTATCTTATGCTTTTGGAGCGCTTGGAAAAGAGTCAAAAAGAATAATCTTATTAACGTTTAAGTCTTGCCAGATAAAAGGCTGGATTTCTTACTTTATTTTTACGTCGAATTTCAAAATGTAGATGGGGACCAGTAGAGCGGCCAGTGCTTCCCACTCTGGCTATCACTTCTCCCTGGGAAACAGTTTGGCCTTTGCTTACAAAGTTTTTAGAGTTATGAGCATAGACAGTGTGGTAACCATCATCATGCTTAACAACAATTACTCTACCATACCCTTTTAACCAGCCAGAAACGACAATCGTCCCTGCTGCACTGGCAATAATATGTGTTCCTGATACTGCTGGAATATCAATTCCATCATGATGTCTTCCTCGGCGTTTACCAAAACTTGAAGATACTTTTTTTGAACTAGGTACTGGCCAAATAAATTTACCGTCAGTGAAACTATAATGTGAATCATCTACACGGCCAAAATCAATTCCAGAATAGGCAAATCCAATTTTTGAACTTTTGAACACCCATTTTCCATTTTGAAATACATAGCGCCCACTGCGATGGTGCGCACACGATGCCATTAACAGGCATAAGAAAAATGTAGATAATGTCCATTTTCTCATTCAAAACTTTTTTAACAGTTCACTTATTTGGTTGCTATATTTGGTACAACGACCGCTTACATCGTGTAAGTCTAGCGATACATATCCCTGACTTACCCAGTTGCAATCACTACCAGCAATATCGCGATGGCCACCGTGAACTCCACCTATCCAAAAATAGTCTTTTCCGCGGCCATCAACCCTATCTAATACCTTTTCGGAATAGACCTGAAAGCCTGCAAAGCTATCCTTGTAACCGGCAATTTCTTCCGCCGGCAAGTTAGGAACATTGATATTTAGCATACTCATTGGTGGAATATGTTCTTGAACATTTTTTTCTATTAATTCTTGTAGGTAATTTGCGGCCACATCAAAATGCGTATTGGCATCCCCATTTTTTGTTACCAAAGAGACAGCGATACTGGGTATACCTCGATAAGCAGCTTCTCTGGCAGCGGCCATAGTTCCTGAGTAAAATCGATCCTGACCTAAATTGGCCCCATGATTAATGCCAGAGATGACCAAATCTGGCCTATCCTCTAATAACACATGGCCAAGACCAATTAAAATACAATCTGCTGGTAATCCAGAGCATGAATACATATGATCATCCGTTTTCTGTAAACGAACGGGCTCTCCTAAAGTAATGCCATGGCCACAGCTAGATCGCTCAATATGAGGTGCAATCATTGTCACTTGATGCTTTTTAGAAAGAGTTTCAAATAAGGTAAGTATGCCTTTGGCATGTATACCATCATCATTGGTAATCAATATCTTCATAAATTATTCCTTATTTTCAAAGAGATTTTCTAGATTTAAAAGGTGTTGTTTTATGAGTTCAACATCTGGGTTCTGATAACTAAGCTCAACTTGAGAATTAATCTCAAAAGACAACATGGGGATGGTAAAAAAATCAAATATACTTAATATAATTTGTGAATCCCAATTGGCCTGGATTTCAAAGTAAATTTTATTTGTATAGTCAGAAAATAAATTGAAAAAACCATGTAGTTCACCACCCCGATGGTACTCTTCTAAATCCGCATGATGAAACACTATCCGCTTAAGATTTTTGCAAAAAGAAATATTTTTTATTTTTTCGCCTGCATGATAATGCCATATATAAGGAAGTTCAAACTTTTCTAAGTCTGCAAGAGAAGTCTCTCCACTAAACTCCAAAAGTAATTGGTCTTGCTCTTTAAGAGAACTTTTTATGTCATTATATAACTCTGTGATAATGAAATCTTTTTCATTTTCAAACCACAGACTATAGCGAGTACTTTGCGGGTTATTAGTGATAAGATTTTTTATATTATATGCCTGAGTAAAATTAAAACTTTTTGGCCTAAGATCAAATGTATATTGAGAAACGGAAGAGAGCTTGAGCCCCTCTAATAACTGATTATTTGTAATTCCTTTTAAAATGAACTCCATTAATTCATTATATCAAGAAGTTAAGTGCCTGCTTAAAGAATGAACTCGGGCAAGTTGTTCCTATGGATTCTGGATGAAACTGATATGTTAATAAAGATTCACCTTTTGCCATAACCAACTCTTGTCCATCGACTAAGTAAACTATATTTTTTGAGTTCATTAATTCGACTAATTCGGAAGAGATCTCAACACAAAGAGAATTATATTTCTGTACCTCTATGGATTTAGGCAAAGAAAATGCTTTTGCCTGCCTGGAATTTAGCTGATAGGTGCAACTCATACCATGAGTTGGCTTATAACAGTGATCTACTTTTGCGCCCAAATTCTTCCAAACCAATTGATGGCCAAGACATATACCAAAAACCATAAAGTTTTTTTTAAAAAGAAGTTCCTGAATTGTTTTATCAAGATAGTCATAATCTTGAGGATGGCCGGGGCCTGGCCCTAAGATAACAATCGCCTTCTCTTCACTTTCCAGAAGTTTTTTCAAAAATTTTAACGTATTTCTTTTTTTTATGATCTCAATTCTGAAATCAGTTAGCTGACTTAATTCAGAATACAAATTATAAGTAAAACTATCCTCAAAGTCGCAAAGATAAATCATTATCTTCCTAACCTGGCATAACTGAAGAAATTATTGCGGTAATTTTTAAATTCATCATTACCAAAATTGAACTCGAAGTTAATGGAAAAACGTTTTGCGACAAAAGTATCTTTATAATTAAAATTGACTAGCCAGCAATTATTATGGGGCATAAAATCCACCTGATAAATAAGAGATATATTTTCATCTGCCTTTAAATCATATTCATTAAGAACGGAAAAGCCTAAGATATCTATCGGGCGGTATTGAGCTCCGGCCATCATCGTTTTTAAATTTGAATCAGAAAATGAGTTATAATTATACTTGGCCAACATACTTAATTTAGTGAATCTTTTTTGCCCTGATAAACTTAAAATGTGGTCCTTAGTCTGGTGTTTGTAAGAGTCTTTAAAATTAAAATTCCAGCTACTGGCCTGATAGCCAGTGTCTACTAACAAACGAGTCAACCTCTCTTCTATGGTCGATGCATCATCATCATCTGCCAAATCAATACCTTGGGAAATATTAAAATAACCTAATTTATGATAAGTAAAATTATCCTTCAAATATCTATCATCCAATAAGTAATTAGTATTACGACTAGTTTTTCGTATAAGAACATTATTCCATTGAAATTCTAACGTATTCTTCAAGGGTATTTGCGTTCTGGTTTCGTTTGATTGTAACTCTAAAATATCTTTGGTAATCGCATCGCGATAATCAAACCAGCCATCCTGGGTACCAATTTGCTTTAAAAAGTCGTTATTTCCTGCTTCACCATGATGAACTAATTTATGATGAATAAATTTATATTCTTGCGAGTGCCGATAACTAGAACGGCTTACATTAATACTTTCTTGCGATATTGATGAATCAATAGGTGGCAAAGATCCTACGACAGCTTTAGATACAGAATTACGCTCTTTAGAGTGAGAAACATCACTAATCTTTTCAAGATCACTGTCTGATAATTCATTGGTGCGATATTGTTCTTTATAGGCAAGACCAAAAATGCGATCAACAGTAAAACTTAATTCAGTGGAGACCAGTCCAGAATTTTTATAAAAGCCAGGATCATCTTCGTTCAAAAACTTATAAGCCTGATAATCCATCTGATATTTTGATTTAATGGTAACTGGCCCTACACTTAAAATATTCAAATCTAAATAAGGAGAGGTATCTAAACGGTTAACATTGCGCAGATAGTTCGTTTCATCAAAGCGGTTCTGCCTGAAGCTGGTAATATCTCCGCTAAGGCCAAAAGATAACTTATAAAAATAATTGCTATCATATTGCCATAGCAAAGTAGGCATCATAGAAAAATAAACGCTAGGCAAAGTTTGAACATAGTAAGGATCAAAGCCCAAGGAGTCATAGGCCAAAAGGTTTCTCTTATATTGAGTTTCCACACCAAAAGAAAAACGATCCATTCTTTTATCTACAAAGAAATCTAAACCTAAATCATTTCCTGACTCGACCTTATCTGAATTAAATGCAAGAAAGCGCAGATAATCCAAATCTTTCAATCCCATGATATTTAAATGCTGAGATAGACTATTGGAGTACTGGTAATGGGACTCTAGTTCGTAAAAATCTCTAAAGAACCTTTCTCCTGAGGGATCACTATCGGTTTTGTTAGGTAAATAGATTTCATCAACTGTGAGATTATTTTTAAACTCTACCCAGCGTTTTTCTCCAAAGACCTGACGGTATTCATAATTAAGTCCATAACCTCTTTCACTTAAAAATTTGGGAGTAAAAGTCATATCTTTTGAATTATTAATGGCCCAAAAGATTGGCTGTTCATAAAAAACACCTTCGTCATTACGAGTATAAATACGTGGGTATATCAGACCAGACTCTCGGGTGCTCTTAATGGGTAAAGCGATATAGGGTAAGTATAAGACATCAATGCCTTTGGCCTTTAAAAGCGCGTGGTACAACTGAATATACTCACCTACTTCAATGTGTACATCTTTTCCAGAGATCACCCAGGATTCAGTGCAGTCTTTACAAGTGGTAAATTCAGCATCTTCGGCCAGATAAATTTTTTCCGATTTTTTAGTTAACTTACTCGCCACAATACTGAACTCAGGGGTGATCATACGAGCATTATGTAAAATTAATAATTCAGACTGAATATTATAAGAGATCTTGGATCCATAAAGAGTTACGTTCTTACCGATAAAACGAACACTTCCCTCTACTAACATCTCTCCACTTTTGGTGTTAAAAGAAGCCTTCTCACCATAAAGAGTATCTTTTCCGGAAGAAATAACAACATTTCCCACGGCCTCAAAATAAGCTCCGTTATCCCTACGATAGGCTTTTTCAGAATAGATACTTAAATTCTCACTAAGACGTAATTGGAGAACATTATCGGCCCAAACATTAAAGCTGTTGGATAAAATGGCCAAGAAAATAATTGGAGCCAGTAACAAGGATCTTTTGATTTTTATCGGGGTTAAATTCAGCTGCAAATTTTCTATCATCCGTAATATTTAGTTTATATTTATCATGCAGAATCATTAACTTTTCTAGAGGGACCGCTTTAAAGTGTGAAAAGTGATAAAGAGTTATGTTTGTTGCAGGAAAACGCTTCCTGACAATTTGTAACATAACCTCCAAATCCCTTATGGAACGATCACTAAAAGAGATAATGATTTCATTAATTTGATTATACGTTGTCCCCTGCAAGAATTGAACTAATTTCCGAAAACCATCAATATTATGAGAAGGAAAAAGTTGATATTCAACACCATGCGCTAAAATCTTTCTTCTCAAAGAAAAGTCTGTCTTTTGCTGCAATTGATTTACTGAACAACTTAAAACCCTGGCCACCACGGCCATCGCCAGCTTTTGATTACGTAGAGAAAAATCCGAAGACTTACTAAGGACTTTGTCACTGAAAAGATCAATCCAATGAATATTTTTGTCTGCGATAAACTGAAAAGCTTTTTGCCGTAAATATTTCAATTCTAAAGCACTAAAGAACTCTCTCCCTGCTCTTAGAACTCCTAATTTTTCCCGAAGGATCAGTTCATAGCGATTTCCTAGTATTTCCTGATGATCTCGTGAAATACTAGTCAAGGCAACGATATCCGCATCTAAACAATTAACCGCATCTAAGCGGCCACCCAGACCAACTTCCAGCACAACATATTCAGATTTATATTTACGCAATAACACTAAAAAACTAACAAAAAGAAATTCAAAATAACTCATCCTCTGCTGATCAGCTTCTAATAGCTGCTCTACCTGTTGAAAAACAGAAAGCAGTTTATTTGCCTCAATCTGTTCTCCATTAAAAACAAAACGTTCCGTGACTGTTTCTAAGTGAGGCGAAGTCCATAAAGCACAAGATTTATTTTGAGAAACAATGAAGTGATTGATCAGCCGGGAGGTCTCCCCTTTACCATTGGTTCCAGCAATAGTTATGACAGTTCCTAGGCCCTGATCCAATTGATGTTTTTTTATAAATTCTTTTAGGTGTTCAAACTGACCGCTAAAAACTTCACCGGTGTAAAATTTTTCTAGCCAACGATCTGGAGTCATTTTCCAAACATATTAACAAAAAAGCTTAACTGTTTTTTCATTTCATGTCTGCTCACAATAGCATCAATAAAGCCATGCTCTTTTAAAAACTCTGAACGCTGGAAGCCATCTGGTAAGGTCTGACGAATAGATTGCTCAATAACTCGAGGGCCAGCAAAACCAATCAGTGCCTTTGGCTCAGCAATATTGATATCCCCACACATAGAAAAACTGGCTGCACATCCACCTGTGGTTGGATCCGTCAAAACTGAGATATAAGGAATTCCCTGCTCTTTCAAACGGGCACGTGATGCAGATGTCTTCGCCATTTGCATAAGTGATAAAATCCCTTCTTGCATTCTGGCCCCACCTGAACAGGAGACCACGATAACTGGAATCTTTTTTTCTAGTCCTAAGTCCATTGCCTTGGCTATTTTTTCACCTGTGACAACCCCCATGGAACCGCCCATAAAATGAAAATCCATAACGGCCATGGCCACTTCTTTGCCATTGATTTTAGCAGTACCACACATGGTACCATCTTTACGGCCCGTGTTTTTATAAGCCTTGTCTAACCTTTGGGCATAAGTGTGCTTATCTTCAAATTTAAGTGGGTCATTTGAAGAAAAATCTTTTCCATATTCTTTAAAACTAGCCTCATCCACCAGAATATTAATTCGCTCTTGGGCCGTTATACGATAATGATGATTACAATTAGGGCAAACATTGAGATTATCTGCAAGGCGATCTGCCTGTAATACTTCATTACAGCTTACACATTTTTTCCAAAGACCAGTGGGTGTACTATCACTTTGCTTTTTTGCATTCTTTATTTTGGGGTTCTGAACTGAGTTAAACCAACCCATAACGTACTCCGAGTTTCTAATCACTTAAAATTTAAGCATAATTTTAGACCGATCTACAGGATAGCGTCAACGAAAACAAAGGCATTTTGGCGCAAAATCTGGTCATATTATTAAAGACTTGAGTATAAACCACACAGCTAAGTACTTGACTTCACACAATCCAGACTAAAACACTTAAGAAAATGTTAAAATAAAAAGCTCAGCCCACCGATATGCATAATGAGGAATTGTGTAATGAGAATACTTCTTAGTTGTCTTTTATTTATATCGACTTTGGTCTCTGCCAAAGCGACAGACAATCTCATTCGGTATGAGGATTTTATTCACCTACCTCTAAGTGAGCAAAGAAAGACCGCTGCTCTTATTCACGATTTTTTGACTGAATACAATAACCAATATCTTTTAGATACACTTACTAAAAAGCAAAAGCTAAAATATCATAGCTATTTAAGAATACTGAACTTTTTTGTGGACTCTGCCTATGGGAGTGATCCTCAACTTTCTGACAAAATTCCCGGTGAACTAAAATGTTATTACGGAGGCTGGATATCTTTTATGAAAAATGGCCGTTGTGTCCATCCTAAAAGAATTACTTATGGCGAAAATCAAGAATACTTAGAGAAGATGGCGGGTGAATATAGCCTTGATGTCGATGAATTAAAACGCCATTATCACTTAACAGCTCAAAAATTTATCAAGTTGCGATACCAAAAAGAATTTATCAGTTTAAACATTGAAAAAGCACAGAGTGGCCAGGCACTAGAATTAGAAGATAAAAATATCTGTATTGGAACTAGCAGCACTACAGATAAAGAATCTATTGTATGCAACCCAGAGATCTATGGCTCACCAAAAGGCAAAGCAATTTGTGTACAAGCAGGGATGAACGACGGAATAAACATTAGTTATCTTTGTCAAAAAACACTAGAAAAAATAAAGGAAAATGATGCAGAAACTTACCAACAAACATTAAATGATGTTATTAATAAAGCTCTAACAACTGAAACCCCAGAGTTTTTTGGTCTTATGCATACCATGTATGATAGCTGTCTTTGTGGTGGAGATAGTGGTCAAGCAACTCCTGAACATTTCGCAGGTTCAATAAATAAAGAATATGCCCAAAAAATGTTTCACAGTCGAGCATGTTTAGGAATCCTCAACCAAACTCAGACAATTAATGAGCACTTTCGCGCAGCTGTGTGTAAGGCTCCTAAAGACTCAGAACTCAACGTTCAAGATGCTAATACGAAAAAATGGTTTAAGTTTTTAAACAATGTTAATAAAATCATGCAAGATAAAAAGCAGAAGATGCGCAACGTTAAGATCGGAAGTCTGCGTAAATTGAGCTTTGAGAATAGAGATAGTGAAAAACAAGCTATCATAGATAATGATATGGCCGCATACGGAGGCATTGCAGACGAAAATTACAAGATTGCTGTTAATGCTAAACTTTGTCCGGTTCTATCAAAAGCTTCTATTGCAGATCCTGTTGCGACCACGCCCCCCAAAAAAGAAGAAGAAAAAATCCCGGGCATAGAGCTTAACTTTGATGCAGAAACTAAAATACTTAAAATGGAAATTAAAGGTATAGAGGATAAAGCTTTGAACAAGTATGAAATTAGTGGACCCAGTGTTGCTGAAGATATCAAGGTCAGCACCCCTGAGTTAAAAGAGGATAATAAACTCATCAAAACATATACCGTTAATCAAGTTGATAAAGCTTATAGAGTCACCGCAAAGATAAAGGAAAAAAAGGGTGATAAAGAAGCTTCGGCCAGCACAGAAATTCCCGCAAATGAGAAAGTTGACACACCAGCAGAGGAAAATATGGCCAAGTGTAAAGTAAGCATTGGGAAAGAACAAAATGGAGACATCTTTCAACTAACAGCAAAGGTTATCGCAGCAAAAGATGGTAAAAAACTAGCACTTAAACCCGAAGAAATTAGCAAGGATATGCAGGTACAATGGTATGACTTAACAAAAGCTAAGCCAAAAGCGAGCGAGAAACAGGGTGCCTCATCTAGAGTTATAAGTGGTAGCGAAGGTGATGCGCAAGAGACAGAAAAGGATGAACCTGAACAAATGGCCGAAAAATTCAAGGAGTTGAGCAAAGCAAAGAATAAACTTGCCATTAAGCTTGGCCAATTATTCCATGGTCAAAGATTTGGTGTTTCCGTAACCAGTAATACTGGTAAGAGCTGTCGCGCAATAGCAATCATCGATATTCCCGCAAAACCAAAACCAAGACCTATTATAAATAACTCTCCACGCCGGATCAATCCGATGATACCAAGAAAAAATTTCAATCAAATGCGATTGCAATTAAATCAGGGTGTTAGATAATTAGAAGTTAAAACGCACGTCATCTGCGTACATAATATGCAGACGTGGTTCTTGCAAGTCAGTAATCTCTTGAATCAATTCTTCTTGATAGTTGGGCTTTAAATGTCCCAAATAAATAGGAATATGTTTAGGCATTTTTTTTATTTCTTCTTTAATTGTCGCCGGACTATGGTGATCACTAATATCGGCCACGGCTTGCAGTTTATTGGGAAAACTAACTTCCGTAAAAATAGCTTTTAAATTTTTATATTCCTTAGCTACTTCCCAAATACGGTCTGTGGCCTTGGTATCCTGAGTAAAAAGCAGCGCCTTATCGCCTTTTTCCACGATAAACCCAAAGGCTTGGCCTGGTTTTGCCACCGGATGTTCTACATGCACAGCTTTAACCTTATACTCTCCTAGCTGAATTTCTTTTTCGGCCTGTATTTCATTAAATTTAATTGTAGGATCTTTAGTATTAGGCAGTATTGAAAAATCTGGCCAAATTAAATCATTAAAAAAATGAGTTTTTAAAATTTTGTGTGATTCCTCGTGCAAGTAAACTTGAAAAGGACTTGGACGTAAACCAAAGCAGTTATCACAAATAAAAGCGAGGTCTTTAATATGATCTAAGTGTGTATGAGATAATAAAACATGCTGAATCTTTAGTTGATCTTGAATATCTAAGCCTGAGGCCACTGAGCCTGCATCAATCAGTAGAGCTTCATCAATCAAATAAGATGTGGCCGAGTAATTTCGGGTTACTCCCCCATGGCCACCAATAATTTTTACCTGCATCTAAAACCTTCGTACATAACAGATATTTTTACTTATGACTTTATTGTAAGTTTATTCTTAATTTTTATCATCGAATCTTTTTTCAGATACTTATTGCCTAGTGGCAGTCATTTTTTGATAGAGCTCTTTAGTCGGTTGTCCGGTAATTTCAGATAATAGTTTGGCCAACATTTTTGGCCTAGCGCCCTTTTGAATAATCTCTTCAGCAAGAAATAGCAGCTCATCTGAAGACCCACTTGCTGCTTGTTTGTTATTATTTTCCATTAATATGACAAACTCTCCTTTTTCCGTAATCTGCTCTTTTATCTCAGCAAATTCACTTCCTTTAAATCGATATACTGACTCAAAGGCCTTTGTTAATTCCCGCGCAAGAGCAAACTTAAAATCAGGATACATTTGAGTAACTTGCTCCAAGGTATTCATCACCCTGGATTTTCCCTCAAAAAAGATATGGGTGCCATACTCCTTACCCATTTGTTTTAATTCCGTAGTTAATTTCCCCTTCTCTCTGGTTAAAAAGCCATGAAATTTAAAAGGTATTGGGGCCAAACCGGATAATTCCAAGGCTGTAATTACCGAATTAATCCCCCCATAACTGTGCAGTTCGACTCCTTCTTCAAGAGCACGCAATACCAAAGGAAAGGCAGGATCTGAAATAATAGGACTACCCGCATCTGAGACGAAAACAATATTCTCTTTGTCTGCCAGTGAGATAATATCCTCTAAAACCTTTTCTCCTGAGTGATCATGAAAAGAACGAATTTCTTTGTCTGAATAATCGATCATTAATTTTTGACACAATTCCTTAAAGACCCGAGTGTCTTCACTGTAAATAACTCGGGAACTCTTCAAAAGCTCCAAGGCCCTTAAAGTAATGTCGTCTTTATTACCGATAGGAACAGTGACTAGATAAATACCTGACATATTCGTTTTCCTAATATCCACACTAAGGCGATGAAAATTCCCCGTAAAAGAAATTTCGATTAAATGATAAGATTAGTTTAAGTTTAACGCCCAAGTTTGGCAAAAATATAGGAGAACACATATGTCCATGAAGGCCAATATTTTGAGAGATGCTTTGGGGAATATTACTGTTCAAATGCAAGGTGATCTTGACTATGAACATAGTGCGCCCTTACGTGATCAACTACACGAATTAGCAAAAGCTAACCCCCACTCTAAAATCACTGTTGATTTAGGTGGAATTGATTTCGTTGGCTCATCAGGAATTTGCCATTTTGTGGAAACGATTCACACTATTAACAAAAACAAAGATGAATACAATAAAATGATGCTATCTAATGTCAGTGGTGAGTTTATAAAAATCTTTCGTCTTTATTCTATTGAAGCAGCTGATCTTATCTGGGACCAGTTTGATCTTGAAAACGACGAAACTAGTGATTTAAGCACTCGTTTTGGAAATCGCAAGAGAACTTTTTCTAACTAAAATTGAACATTTAATAATGGAAGATATATAGGCGCGGAGAAACCTCTGCGCTTTTTTAATTTGTAGTTATACATAAGGTCTTCATTAATTTGAATATAACGTTGAGGTGAACCAAAAAATCCCCCTGAGTCTTCTTCTGCTGGTGGTGGGGCCCCAAAACCTCCCTGGCCAGAACCTCCCTGATCAAATGCCCCGCCTCCTGGTGGTGGAGTTCCAAAACCTGGTGGTGGCTGTTGTTGATAATTAGGATCATCCATTAGCTCGTCGCCTGGTTTTCTGTGAGAGGTCACCACATAACTACCAAAAGCAATACCTGCATATAGACCTAGAGATGCACCTTGAGCAATGGCCCGGGAATTTGTTCCAAACGCCATAGAGGCGAATCCTAATAAAGCGCCACCCACTGTACCATAAGTACAAATAACCAAGAATGCCTTTCCCTTAGCATTAAGGGCATGAGCACGCTGATAGGGCGTTATCAAAGTAAATAGCAAGAATAAGATCAGCGTAAATTTTCTCATAATTTAAGGTTAAAGAAGCTTTAGTCCTTTGGCAAATATTTTACTAGTTTAATCTGTCCTTCGACATTAAATACCCGGGTTAAAAACTCGAGTGATCTGTTTAATCTTAGCCTTTGTTTGCTATTTAGGGAAAGGGGTGATGATTTTACCTCATAGATAGTCAATCTTTTATTATGGTAGCTACAAAGATCAACCTGCCCGCAACCCATTTCCCTTAGAATCCGAGGTGAAATGAGTACGGCCTGTTGCTTACGATGAATTATTTTAGAGTTTAATTGCTCTAATTCATTGCCGATCAATATATTCTTTGACGCCCTTGAAGCTTTTGCGGTGGATTTTGCTTGGCCCGAGTTTTTTAATGGCATCTCTATGCTCCTTGGTAGGATAACCTGCATGTTTTGCTAAGTTGTATCCGGGAAATTCCTTATCCAACTCTTTCATTTTTTCATCTCTAAATTCTTTGGCAATCACTGAGGCCAAACCAATGGCCAACACTTTACTATCCCCTTTCACCACGGCTTCCACCGGATGAATAGATTCAAAAACTTTATTGCCATCAATAAGAACTTTGGCATCGTGAGTACTAAGAGTTTCACTCGCCTTTTGCATTGCAGATAGAGATGCTTTAAGAATATTCATTTCATCAATCTGCTCATGGTCGTGCTCATAAACACAAAAAGAAAATTTGTTGCCATCAAGGGACTTGGTGACCACTTCCCCTAACTTTATCTCTTTGAGATTAATATCAAGTTTATCTAAAATCTCCCGCCGTTTTTTGGCCGTTAATTTTTTAGAGTCAGTTACCCGCAGCCGATCTAGCTCGTTCAAAATATCTCGGTCTTCTCTCGTTAAGCGCAGGGCACATCCCACAACAGGGCCAGCAAGTGGGCCTCGCCCAACCTCATCACAACCAATTATTGCCCGAAACTCTTTTAAATGTTGATGATCGAAATCCACAAGCTCTCTCTCTAAGGACGATACTATCCTAAAATAAAAAAGGCCCAGATCTCTCCGGGCCTATCAACTAAAATACTTTTTAAATTACTTTTTAGTACTGTAATCAGTTGCAATTCTAGTAGCTTTACCAGTTCTTTCTCTAAGGTAGAAGTGTTTAGCTCTTCTAACTTTACCTTTGTTAAGAATTTTAACTTCCTCAACATTTGGTGAATGATAAGGGAAAACTCTTTCAACACCGTAACCGTTAGAGATTTTTCTTACTCTAAAGTGTGAATCGATGCTCGTAGGTTTACCTTTAGTCGCAATAACAATCCCATCAAACTTTTGAATACGAGATTTCTTACCTTCTACGATTCTTACAGAAACAGAAACAGTATCCCCTGCTTTAAAAGCTGGAAATTTTTCAATGTTTTTGCTTAAGTAGTTCTTGTTTACTAAATCAACTAAGTTCATGATTTTCTCCAATCAAATCCTTCCATTCGCCATTTTTCTACTTTGCTCTTCGTAGGCCAGAGGGAAGATTGTGATTTCAATGTAGTCTTATTGAAATCTGTTAAATAAAACGACTCAGAGGCTTCTGTTTATTCGATCACAGTAAATAGCTACGGCCGACCTTACTGAAAGGTGGTTGTATCCATCTTCTGCCGCACCGATGATAGGATCTAATTTAAAATCAGCACTATCAGTTACAGAGGCATGCAATCCCCAACCTGTACCAAATAACAAGAACATGGGTCGATTGTCAACCTGTAACTGCTTGCGTAATTCATTTTCATCCCCAGAAAACTCCTGAAAATTTGCCCCCGTAACGACCACGAAAGGATTTTGCCCTTCAATTTCAAAGATACGCTGTTTCGCCTCTTCAATAGAATTGGCTAACTCTATGAAACTTAAGGCAGAGCTTCTATCAGGGTTATATGAATTCTCCACATCAGTATTCCAATGATCTAGTATGGTTTGCACTAATTCATGCTGTTTTTTAACCGGGGTCACAATAAAATACTGCTTAAATCCATAAGTTCGTGCTGTACGCGCGATGTCATGAATATCAAGATTCGTCACCGAAGTGGTGATAATCTCCCCTTTACGGCCTAAAACTGGATGATGAATTAATCCAAGATACATGCTCATTTGTGTTCCTATTAAATGATAGCTTAATGAGGCTGCAATATAGAATAACTCAAAGTTTTTGTCATTAATTATGAAATTAATTTAATGGAACGGCCAAAATACGCTAAAAACTATACAAATAAAAATTCGATTCATACAATTAAATAAAGCGTTCAAAGATCTAGCTAACAAATGGAGCTTCCATGAAAGTATTTAATTTAACTTTATTACTTATGCTTATCAGTTCTTGCGGTGGAGAAATAATAGACCCTAATCAAAACTCTGAAAAAAATCCCCAAGAAGTGACTTTAGTGCGCCAACAACAACTTACTAAGCGCTATGACTGCTATGGAAACCTAATTTCTAGCAAGCTGGAAACCATCAATTCAGTATCTAAAAAATATGAAATAAAGCCTAAGGAAATTGAAAATGTTTGGTCTTTTAATGCCTCTAATGGATCCGAAATACGCGGCAGTTTAACAAATAATACAGGAGTCTTCACCATCGATATGGCCCCCACTTTATTAAATATCCGAGTTTATAGTGGTATGAACGAAATTCGCTATGAATTTCGCTATTGCGATGATCAAAGACAACGTACCATCCAAAATGGTGATGGAACTTCACGTACCGAAACCTATTGTGCCAATATTCCCACCACAAAAGAGCATGGAAGTATTTTTATCAACGTGACCTATAAAGTGGAAATCATTCCTGGAAATCGACAAATTCGCCGTAGTGCAGAAGCCTGTCGCAACCCTTAAGATCTAAAAATACTTAGTTTGATAATAAATCCGGTCGATACTTTTGGGTAATTTCTTTGGAAGAGTGCTCTTTGAATTTATCTATTTTTTTGGGGTCTCCACTTAAAAGCTCATCAGGAACCATTTTTCCCTCAAACTCCTGAGGACGAGTATACAACGCGTGCTCGAGCGAATCACTAGCAAAAGACTCCTCCACCGCAGAAAGTTTATTGCCTAATACACCGGGAGAAAAACGCATGGCCGAATCAAGAATCACCATCGTCGCCAACTCTCCTCCGGTTAAAATATAGTCCCCTAAAGAGATATACTCATCTACATAATTTTCCAAAAAACGTTCATCAATACCTTCATAACGGCCACAAATAAAAACGAGATCTTTCATAGAGTCAGTCGCTAAATGTAGTTTCGCAAATTCAACTGCATAAGAGTGATCCCATTTTTTTCCCCGGGGAGCAGGACAAACCACATGTAGCTTATCTTTAAAGCTTTCTTCATCATAGTCACCAGCTTTAACGACGCCTTCGATAAAAGCATTTTTAAGCACATCAGCTCGCATGATCATTCCCACACCGCCACCAAAAGGTGCATCGTCCACGCCCTTAAAACCCTTTTTACAAAACTCCGGAATGGATACAGAATGAAATTCAAATTGAATACCATCGCCGCGCTCATTGCGAAATGCGCTGGCCAAAATCCCCTTGTCGAGAAATTTATCAAAATAGTCTTCAAACATACTAAGCACCCAGATTCTTCTCAACATTAGTCAAACTCCGGTTGAATCATGGTGATTCGGCCTTTTTCTATATCCAAATGAGGAAAGAAGTTTTTCACAAATGGTAGCTCAACAGTTTCAGCTTTAAGCTTTATTTTTAAAATCACTTGGGCTCCATTATCAGAATAAGAAACAACTTTACCCATTTCATAACCATCGATATCGTAAACAGTTAAGCCGATTAAGTCTTCCACATAGACTTCATCTTCTTTTGGACTTGGAAAATTTTGGCGGGAATACATTATTTTAAATGGCAGCATGGCCTCGACAATATTGCGATCTTTAATGTCTTTTAAATAACATATTGTTTTATTACCAAAGTGAATATTTTCAATTTCAAACTGCTCACCTTTCTCTTTAATTGAGCTCTTAGAGCTTTCAGGAACAAGAGTAATAATACTACCATTTGAGAGGACACTCTCATTGGTATTATATAGCTTGAATAAGAATCCCCCTTTTATTCCATGGGGTCTATTAGCAATCCCTAGCTCTATTAAATTATTTTCTTCCATCATTTTTTATGTTTTTTAAATTGAAAAAGCCGATACTACTCAATTTGACTTGAGGAGCATCGGCCTATTATTTAGATTTTTAAGTTTTTATTTACTCAATAATTTCTAAAACAGATCTTCTCTTTAACTTGGTTGAAGCAGCGTTAAGAATTGTTCTCAAAGCTTTTGCTGTTCTCCCTTGTTTACCAATCACTTTACCGCGGTCGGATTCATCTACAACGAGCTCAATAACAACTGTCTGCTCACCTTCAATTTCTCTTACTTCAACTTTTTCAGGCATGTCGACCAGCGCTTTACCTACATACTCAATTAAATCCCTAAGTTCGCTCATAACACCTACTTGTATGAATTATTATTAACTTATGAATTAATTGTACACTGGTTGTTAATTATTTCAAAAAAAAAATTTATGAAATTATAACTTTACACCGTGTTTTTTAAAGAGTGATTTCACTGTATCAGAAAGCTGAGCGCCCTTTGCAATCCAAGCTTGAACAGATTCTACCTTAACGTCCTTAAGTACTTCTTTAGAATTTGGATCATACTGACCTAGTTTTTCTAAGAACTTTCCATTTCTAGCAGCTCTAGAATTAGCAGCTACAATTGTGTAAACAGGCTTGTGAGTTCTACCACCACGTTGCATTCTAATTTTAACCATTTATATTTCTCCTATACATATCAAGTGATTTTTGAAGGTGTATTTTTAATTCATTACATCATTAAAGTCAATTTTATTCTGGGCCTAAAAGAATTTGCTGCCAAAAGGCCCTTTCTTTTTACCAGCTTTTTTCTTCTTACCCTGTTTAGCGGCTTGTCTAAATCCGGGCATTGCAGGCATTCCAGGGATATTGGGCATCGCACCACCTTTCATCATCCCCATCATATTAATCATCATTTCTTGCATTTGCTCAAACTTAGCAACGAAATCTCTTACGTCCTTTTCACTGGTTCCAGAACCTTGGGCAATTCTGCTGACGCGAGAATCGGTCTTAAGCAATTTATGATCATCTTTTTCTTTTTGAGTCATAGAGTTGATGATAACCCGCATTTTTTTCATTTCATTTTCTGCTGGAGTCAAATCTCCTACCTGGCGGAGCATCCCCCCCATCCCTGGAAGCATTTTTAATATATTTCCCATGGAGCCAAGTTTACTTATTTGATCCATCTGCTTTACAAAGTCAGAGATGGTAAATTGTTGTTTTTCTAAGCGCTTCATCATGCGCTCAGCTTCTTTTTCATCAATAACTTCTTGTGCCTTCTCTACTAGAGAAACCACATCGCCCATGTCCAAGATTCGTTTGGCCAGACGATCTGGGTGGAATGGTTCCAGCTCTTTCATCTTCTCACCAACGGAGATAAAACGAATCGGAACATTAGTTACATAACGAATTGATAGGGCCGCCCCCCCACGAGCATCGGAGTCCATCTTAGATAATACGGCCCCAGTCAGCCCCACCTTCTCATGAAAGACCTTTGCTACGTTTACTGCTTCTTGTCCGGTCATGGCATCGGCAACTAAGAGTACCTCTGGGTCTTTTAGTTCATTTTTTACATCTACCAACTGGCCCATTAATTCTTCATCAACTTGTAGTCGACCAGCGGTATCGACAATAACGACTTCCTTGCCAAGTTTTTTTGCCTCTTCCATCCCCGCTTTCACAATATCTTTTGGAAGCATAGAAAGATCAGAGTCAAAATAATCAACCTGCATGTTTTTAGCGTGCTTAATCAACTGGTCCTTAGCTGCAGGACGGAAATTATCGGCCGGGATCAAATAGACGTCTTTTTTCTTTTTGGACTTTAAATATAGGGCCAGTTTACCAGTAAAAGTCGTTTTACCAGCACCGTTTAGACCAACAATAAGAATAGGGTTTAAAGGGCGATCCAAATTAAGTTCTGTATGTTCCTCACCCATAAGATTGGCGAGTTCATCGTGCATAATCTTAACGAATTGCTCGCCAGGATTTACCCCTCTAAGAACTTTTTCACCTAAGGCTTGTTCCTTAACCTTTGCTACAAATTCTTTTACGACCTTGAAGTTAACATCCGCTTCTAAGAGCGCAGTTCTTACCTTTTTTAAGGTTTCCTCAATATTGTCCTCTGTAATTTTTCCTTTACCGGAAATACTTTTAAACGCATCGGTGAATTTTTCACTTAAGGTATCAAACATCAACTGCCCCTAATTTTTATAATAATTTTTCTATATATGTTCTTAACTCACTCACATCCATAAAACTGACATGAGCACCATACTCAGCATAAACTTGCATGGCCCCAGAGTTGCCATGCCCCCAACCAGCTCCTATGGTATGGGCCCCAAATTTTTTGCCGCCAATAATATCCCCTACAGAATCCCCAATGACAATGACATTTTCAGCTTTCACCCCAGGAACAAGATATTCTATACCTTCAGGTGATGGCTTACTAGGTGCATTATTACAACCACAGATATCTGTAAAAAAGCTATAAACCCCCAAGCTTTCTAAAATTTCCTTGGTGGAGGCATAAGAGCGCATGGTCCAGACGAACATGGGAATCTGTTTTTCGGCCAAAAAACCAATAAGCTCACGAATTCCTGGATACAGTTTTCGCTCAACTTGCTCAGTATTAACTAATGTACCATCATGATCAAACACAATGTGGGTGATTTTTTCCACTTTTGCCCTTAAATATTTACGATTGACGATATTCGTTGTAATTCGAGTTTATGCATAATAAAGCATTTTCACCACAATTACAAAGAAAGATCGAATCTGTCAGCGATCCTTCCCGGGAAATTAGCCTGGGAAATGTGAAGTTTCGCTCACCACTTTTACTGGCCCCGATGGCCGGCATATGCACTCCACCATTTCGACTGTTAATGGAAGATCTAGGTGCCGGAGGAACAGTTAGTGAACTTATTTCTTGTCATGGAATTAATCATGGTAATCAGCGCACCATGGAAATGCTCAAAATTGATGAGCGAGAACAAAACGTAGGGATTCAACTTTTTGGTGAAGATGCAGATGCCATGGCAAAGGCGGCCCAAGTGGCCATGCGCTCAAATCCCAAATTCATTGATATCAACATGGGTTGCCCGGTACGCAAAGTCGTCACGAAAGGTGGAGGCTCAGCTCTTTTAAAAAATATTGAAGACCTGGCCCCTTTCTTTGCCAAGGTAAAAAAGGCTATCCCTGTACCACTAACAATAAAAATACGAACCGGTTGGGACGCAGACGAGATCAACGCTGATAAAATTGAAACGATAGCCCTCAATGAAGGTGTAGAATGGGTGGCCATTCATGGACGAACAAGAGCTCAACAATATACAGGACGTGCCAATTGGGATTATATTGAAGAACTTGCCCAAAGTTCCACCCTTCCTATTATTGGAAATGGTGATCTTCATAGGCCACATCAGGTTCGTGAACGCTTAGATCAAACTAATTGCCAGGCCCTCATGATTGCTCGAGGTGCTTTACGTAATCCTTTTATCTTTTTGGAAAGTTATAGTGATGAAATAAAAAATAAATCATCTCTTTTTAAAGGCGCTGATTACTGGGAAGTTATAGAAAGACTCTATCAATACACCTGCGAAACCTACAGCGCAGAACGAACTCGCTTAGTTCAATTGCGTAAACTTATCGTGTGGTTTGCAGCAGGCTTTCCCCATGTGGCCAAATTTCGTGAGACCATGTTCAAGTGTGGTGACCTAGACGAATCCATGCGTTTTGCTCAAGACTTCTTTTTAAGTCTAGGAGAGGCCGGTAAATCTATTAATTATGACGAAGTTTTTATGAGTTCCGGGCACGGCTAATTCCGCGCCGGCGTGAAAAGTTCACTATAAGACACCGAAATTACGAAACAATCAAAAATACCTGTTATGAAAACTCAAGAAATAACCGATAATAAATACGATGAAAGTATTCGTAATGCTTACCATTTTTTTGCCAGGATTGGCCCATGCCCTTTCCTGTGATGGCCATAGAAAAGACCTTATGGCCTTGGAGTATAAACTTCAAAACTTAAAAATGAACACGAGTACCGAGTGTTTAGCTAAGGCCCAAGCGAAATATCAAGCTCTACTTAAAGAGTATCGCACAGGCATCATCTCCTACCAGGACTTACTAAAAAGAGATGATCGCTTTCGCTGTCAAAACAAAAATCAACTTGTCGCCGAATACAATAAGGCCATTGGGGAATTAACGATTGCCGAAGGGATTGCTTCTCTACAACTAAGTATTGAGGGTAACCATAACGCCATTACTGACATGAGTGAAAAGGAAATTAACCGTGGACTTAGCTACTTTGAAAAGCTAGAAGACTCGCTTACGCAAGCTGATATTTTATATAAGGCCATAGAAACAGCTGATCGCGGTGATGGTAAGCCCAAGAATTCATCCATTTTTAAAGGACACCAAACGAGTGAATCGTTATCGGAGCATCTGCTAACCAAATGCCAAGCCGGAGATGTAGTTAGTTTGCCCGCCACTCAAAAATCGTTTTGCCAAAGTTTAGTACAACTCAACAAACAAAACTTTCCTCAATATAAAAAATCGATAGAGATGCTACAAGGTTTTATTAAAGCCTCAGATCCGATCACTGGTAGTGATCAAGAACTGGTTAATAAATTTGAGAAGGCCAAAGAAAAGTTATACATCCAAATGCATGGTAAAAACAAAAGCCCCGCTGATTTTAAAAAGACTACTCATTGGCAAAAAGATCTAATGCAATTAAAGAAGGATTTATTAACACTAAAAGAAAAACGAAAAAATAAAATAAATGATCCGCTACTAAATAAAAGGATTATCAAAAAGGCCAATAAACTTTCCAAGGTGAAGATGCATTATAAATCGGCCAATACAGCATCAGAAGATTTGACAAAGTTTTTAGATGATCATTTTCAAAATGTTGTTACCAGTATCGATCTACCTGGCGCTATCCAAGAAGGTGGCATTAAAGACAATTTTTATAACAATATTAAACGGATGGAAAATAATATTAACTTAGCTAAAAAAGCTGATGAACAAGTCATCCAGGACTTT
>JBFEUX010000167.1:0-6780 GCA_041547255.1 Bacteriovoracaceae bacterium | reverse complement strand
ATGTGACAAGACAAGATTCACCTTTATTAAGTGTGCCGCGCGCATCATAAGCAATGGTTCCTTGCCAGTTAATTATATCGCGACAATCTTTTTCAGCGCTATATTTAGTTAAATCTAAAGGATCGGTGGCGACAATAAAAAATCTGCCACGATCATCTGCGGTGGGACAGCCTGGCGCACCTGAACAGTAAGCTGAGTCAATTTTTCGAAAATAAGGTATTTGTCCCGTACCAATATTTCTTAATCTAAGAATAATCTTTGCAGTATCTCCAACTGTTATAATTCTGGGGTCATCCCTGTCCTGATTATATAGTTCTTGCTCAATTCCAAGCTTACCTGCAGTAATTAAAGTAGCATAAAAACGAGAAGCGGTGTCTTTAAAACTAACATCTCGGGTGATCGTATCAATATTAGTATCGGTGTACAGCGAACCATCATCATAAGTTAAAACAAATTGCTTATAATTGTTGGGAGATTTATAGGCATCCCAGTAATCAAACATACTATTATGCACATCATCTTCTGTGGCCCGATCTATGGGAGCGAAATTTACAGTCAATGTACATGTTTGTCCGGGAGCAATATTAGAACAACTTGCTTCCGCCGCAGTAATATCAGCAAAATACGCTGGAGTAAAAGTACCTAAATTCGTGCTCGCACCAAGCACAATATTTTGGCCACTGCCATCTTTTAAAGAGATATTTGTGGCAGCTGTTTCTCCCACATTTTTAAAGCGAATACTCATGGCTTGTCGTGAATAATAAGCTTCTAACATTAGAGCAAGTCGCCCCAAATTATAGCCTGGTATATTATCAACAATTTTATTAGGAGCCTCATCCACACCATCAATAATAAATTTATCTATAACGACTTTAGCTGCGCCTAAATAACTACCTTCAATAGTCACATCGACATTACTATTTAACACAATTGTTTCTTGATCTAAAAATCGTGAATCATATTCAAAGCGAAACTCATAGGCAAGACTCTCTCCTACCGTTTTGGAAATGGAAGGTTGAAAAAACAAATCAAACAGACAACCATTATCATTATATATAGCATTATTCATGCTTTCATTCATACAACTTTCTTTATCTTGAATCACAAATGGAAAGTCTGCTAAAGTTGTAAGGCTATCATCAACTTGTTTATAGCACTGAAGAAAATTAGATGAAGCAGATTTTTGACAATAAAAAAGAGGATCAAGGGAGCCTACATCATAAACTAAAATTCTACGCAGAAAGCCTTCTCGATACCCGGTATTTTTGATCTTAAATGTTAGCTTACTTCTATTCCCTACAGTTAAAACATCGTTAAAAACCAGACTAGGTAAAGACGATTCGAAACGGGCTTCAATATTCGCTGAGACTGATTTGAAATAACCATTTAAACTTCCCAGGTTACCATTGGGGTCACGGCCATAATCCATAGTGAAGTTAGAAAAATAATAGACTTCTTTTAGATTAGGATCCGTCCCTTGATTTTTATTGGTATAGCGTACTTTTACCTGGCAACGCTCCTTTTGATATAAAACATCAGGACAATCAATATTTTCCAATCCATAAGCAGCTTCTTGCCCCACGGGACAGGTACCTGATAAACGAGAGGTACAACCTTGATTTAGACTTTGAACAATATGTCTCGCTCTAAGCTCTCCCGCATTTTCAATAGTAAGAACTTCTTCAAAAAACTGCTGTTGGTCTCTTTCCACAAGAGGAACCTGGGCTATACCTGTAGGATTTCCAAAAATATAATTAGTCACATTTGGATCAAAAATAAGTGAAGCCGGATCTCCAGCAAAGATGGTTAAATTGATTGATTTTTGAGCCGGAGCAACAAGGTTTTTATAAGAAAGCTTTACTTCTTGGGTGATGATTCCCGTGACAATAGACGTAAACTGAAGTTCAATTAAACACTTTTCTCCTGACTCAATAATATTACCACAGGTACCATTTTTACCAGGATACACTTTTGCGCC
This sequence comes from Bacteriovoracaceae bacterium, assembly GCA_041547255.1. Classification (GTDB taxonomy): domain Bacteria; phylum Bdellovibrionota; class Bacteriovoracia; order Bacteriovoracales; family Bacteriovoracaceae. The sequence goes on along the minus strand of JBFEUX010000167.1, from coordinate 4,802 downwards.
ATCACCATTCAAAGAAAAATCATAATTTAATACCTCACTATCAACAAAGCTTAAATCGATATCAAAAATTTTATAACGGCTGTTATTTTTAACTTCCAAATTAATAATTAATGGATCAGTTCCTTTGACATACTCATCCAGATCATAATCACTGGTAACATGATCTCCATTAACATATAAAGAAACTGGTTCAAAAATCCCTTGGGTTTCAACTCTAACCGCATCATTACTAGAAGGGCCCCCTCCGGAATCGACACAGGAACTCAACAAAAATAAATAGAGAAAAAAACTACTTACGTACCAAATTTTCATCATTCATCCGTATTTATTAAAACACTGCACCTGCCAGTTGATTTAATGCTATGATCACCAAATGTTAAACCGTAACGACCTGTACCACCATTTCTAAAGCGAAAACTGGTTCCCCGTGGAATTTTCCACATTGTATGATAATAAGAAAAAGTTGTTCCCGTTGTAAGTGCTGATAAATCAATTTTTGCAGGTTCAGCCCCCTTTTCAAGTTCCGTTATCATAACTCCTCCTTGAATTGGTGGAGTAAAAGTTCTTGTTATAACATTAAAATTGGTTTGCTCATGGATTTCCGCGGTTCCGTAAGTTGTAATTTTAGAACTGCCGACAGGAAAATCAGGGATATTAACTTCAGGAGGAATAGCTCCTCCCGCAAAATTAGTTGAAAAAGCAGGAATAGAATACTCTAAATTATCGCTTGAATCTGGCCCGCAAGAATCACTTGCTCCATAGTTATTACATGTTAAAGGTAAACCGGTAATAGGGCTAAAATATTTTCCGCTCATGCCTGCATCAGCACTCGACAGGGACAATGATCCATTAAGACGCATACTTGGCCCTAAATTAGACTCACCAAAGTTCATAAATAGGCCATCACCATTTCGCATAGTATTGGGAGCTTCTATTTGAATGGAGTTTCTAGTTTTGGCCACATCCGTATTTAAAGTTCCATCAGGATTTAAGATATTTTTAAAAATTCCGGAAAAATCTCTAAAATTATAAGGCGTATCAACTCTAGCTTTATCTGTATCAACAATGGAGCAATACCCAGAATCTGCAGCAACATAACGCCATATTTTATTATTGATTCTCTGCATTCCTGCAGTACCTCCACTTGCTGTATCATCATATGCTGTCCAGGTTGAGCCTGCACCATCAGGATCAACAGTCATTCCTGGAAATTTAATTGGTGCACTTGATAAAACACCCCCTACCCCAGCAATTGGATCTAATGAGACCGGGTCAGCATATGGGTAGGCAATAGAATTTGCAATTGAACCGATTCCCCCGATCACTTCTCCAAAGTAAATCTCCATATAGTTTCTATTGTAATCACAGAAAAGCATATCACTTGATAGATGATCTACTTGTCCTACTAAATCTTGTATTCCATAACGGCTGGTACATGATTCCGTATGTTCTAACGAATCTAAACGCCCTGAACCACTGGCAAATCTAATATCAGTCGCTTTGGTAGAAGCATAGTTATCTGTTAAATTACTATTTACAACTAAGGGCCTATCTAACATTGCTTTATCAGGACCAGCACAAGCTTTTGCGGGATTACTATTAATAAGAGCAGTGTCATCTCCCACTTCAAGTTGCTTTATTAAATTGTCATCAAAGCTATCAGGAAAGGCTGCTGCTGCAATATACTCGGATCTATTCAACAATCTTTTTTTCTTAGGAGCACCAAAAGGACTAAAGGCAGAGGTATCAGATTCGCTTTTAACTCCAACCTGCACTTTATAGGTTCCACAGATTTGATTATATTTAGCAGCACTAAATCCAACTAAAGGTGGAAGTTTAGCATTATTAGAAGAAAAAACTCTTGAAATAGGCATATCTTGATGAACCCGGTCTTTATCCCAAAATGTTTGAGCAGGTGCCTTATATCCCTTCTCAGCTTCAACTGCTTTCCAATCATCATATAAAGCTTTTGAGCTGGTTATTTCGGATAAGGTTTTCTCTAGAATATTTTCGATACCACCATTAACAGTTGTTTCCGTATCATTATAAAATACTGTACGAGATAAATGAGGGGTCGAAAACCAGCGGGTTCTCCAGTAATCATTACCAGGGTCACTTCCCGCGCCTATTGAAGCAATATTAATAAAACAGCTAGGGGTTCCGTACCATGTACTACTATCATATAAATGTTTATCACTAGCTGTTGAATCATAACCTGGACCAAAGGGAGGTAACGTATTTGGAGCTTGATCCTGATTAAGTGCACTATAATAGACTGCAAATTGTTCAGCAATTGCTAGCGTATGACGACTAAACTCTTTACCATAAAGCCCAGGTCCTGCCGCAGCATCATTTGCAAATTGTGGATAATCAACATCAATTGTATAAGGATCATAGTCCGGTAAATTTAAAGGATTCCCTCCATAAGCCCCAGGCATATTATATTGATATATAACATTATATTGATTAGCACTGGCCACATAATTTCGCGGTAAGGCTTCAGCAGAACTATCCCCTATACAATCCCCAAAGATTACTTTTTTATAAGTTGGATCGACTCCAGCATAAGGATCAGCTGAATCGTTCAAGCTAGAACCTGAACTTATACCTGATCCAGAATTTGCATAAGGATTTGCTCCTCCAATATTTGGATCAATTTGAGCACATCCCCTAAAAACATTCGAGTTATTAGCAATGCCTTTAAAGTCACCGAAAAAAGTTTTTGATGAGGTCGAATAATCTGGTCTGTCTGTAAAAAAGTAGCTATCTCCATCCTTATAAGCATTACTTATTGTTCCACCAGTAATGGCCCCTCTGGTAATATTACAACCCAACTGAAAACGATCAACTAACAGGTCACCACCTTGGTCAATGACTGTTTGCCCTAGCTGCCAAGGAAAGGTTCTGGCATTGGCACCTACACCATTAAAAGGACAAACGTAATGATTTCCATGTTCCATTAAATCTTTTTTACCTAATTCGTAACATTTTTGACGATTTGCCATTTGTCTGTGAATTAAGGCCATATTTGGTGGTGGTAATGTTACCTTCATCATATGATGAGGAGATGAAGAATTATCATTATAATTTAGTTCTAGACCATTATAGACTGGAACAATTTTATAAAGATAGACTCTTGCCTTGGCAATATCTCTATTTTCGGCCAAGTACTGAACAGAATAATCTGTAAAAAAGCCCATTCTTTCTGTAATGTCAGCTGAATTTGAACGCTCTTTATAGGTGTAAGGAACTGTACTGATAACTCGATCTGGAGTTAGGTTTTGCCAAGTAAGACCATAATCAGAAGAACGATATATTTTATAACCAAAAGTTCGAGTTGCTCTATCGACACCAGTTTGTGCATCTTGCCCGCTATAATATTCAGTTTGTAAAAAATCTAAGCTAACCTCTTTCCATGCTAGTGAGATGATTCCTGTTTGACTGGCCGCTAAGCCATCTGCACTAGGAGCAAAGTCCGCTGTAGTTGGGTTATTGGGCACAAGTGTAGTAGATGTATCTCCCGGTGGCATTAGAAATGAAGTAAAGTCATTAGCATCTACTTCATAAGGAATTCCCTCTTGAGTAATCGCTTCAAACATTCTTGATTCATAAAACGAATTTCCTGATGTCCCAGACATCCTAATAGTTGGCCAGTCGTTATCATCAGAATTATCTTGTATACTTGGAATTCGTCCATCTATTTTAGGTCCTAATGCTAAAACCCTGGTCCATTCTGTAAAAGTTGCTGTTGGAACAGGAATATCACAATCTACTGTTTCCAAGTTTGACTCTGAATAAAAAACATCTGTTCCCGAACGTGCCACCGTTAAAACACCCACTTGATAAGTTTTACCTGGATCAACTCCAGAGCGTGTGTAAGACAGACTATTGATATTTTCAACTTTAGTATAGGTAGGGTCACCTGCAATCGCGTCACCAAAATTAAAAACTTTTGTGTCTTTCTCTTTAAAAAACACGGTATAATCCTGGTAAATACCACCCGAAGGAACATTCCAATTTACAGTAAAATTATTTTCATTAACAGAACATCCTCCAACGATACCAGGGAATTCTTTAACTGTAGGAGCTTTTACTTCCGGAGCAATACATCTGATAATCCATTGCGAAGGATCAAGTCTTACGTCACCTGGAGCACCAGTGGCATTGGTAATGGCCGGTGTAATTCCAAAGCAATAATAAGCATCAGGGTTAGGAATATTCTTAACATTTAAAACAGTTAATTTTCCCGTACTGGTAATACTATTAAAAGAGTTGAGGGTATTAAGGTCTCCCCCAGCGCTCGTTTCGATAGCAAGGTTATCACAGCGAGGTACCACCCCAGCATTAGGCCCTGTGGAAATCGGAAGACTATTAGTTAGAAATGGGACCGCATTATTATAGTTAGCAGGGTCAATACAATAAACTTCTAAAGTATCAGCATAACCAATTGCTGTCACTGGAGGATTATATTCAATTCCCACTCTATCTAAATTGGCAGGGTCCTGACTTTGAGTTAAAAAGTTTATACCGTCAAATGGCGCTAACTGAGGTTCTGTATACTCCCATTTAACCGTACTTAAAATGCCTGGCGTTGATGCACTATCCTGAACAGAGCATTCAGCATCTCGGCACAGGGCCACCTTGACATGGTAACCAGTGTAAGCATTTAAGTTTCCAACTTCAATATTAGTCACGGTGGCAGGAATATCAAAACATCCTATTTTACTTGGATCATCCCTAACTGCAATGGGAAGTGAGGTCTGAACAAGTCCTTCCCCTTCAGAGACAAGCACACAGGGTGT
>JBFEUX010000075.1:0-12038 GCA_041547255.1 Bacteriovoracaceae bacterium | reverse complement strand
TAAGTGATAAACTAAAATTTGCGAAGAACTTCAAATATGTCGAAACAGAATCTAATAAACAATATGCTAAAAGATTAATACAACAAGTGGGCGATAAGTTATTAGTGATAAATCCTCCTTATAAAGTAATGAGTGAAAAAGAAGTCGATGCTTCTTTTGATCTACCTTATACTCGTTTGCCTCATCCCAAGTATAAAAAACGAGGGCAGATTTCAGCCTTTGAAATGATAAAGTTTTCAGTCAATATGCATCGGGGCTGTTTTGGTGGGTGTAGTTTTTGTACGATTTCGGCCCATCAGGGTAAGCTTATTGCATCACGCTCAAAGCAATCTATTATGCAAGAGGTTGAGGCCATAACTAATATGCCTGATTTTAAGGGATATCTTTCCGATCTTGGTGGCCCATCGGCCAATATGTACCAGATGAAGGGTATTGATCCAAAAATTTGTGATAAGTGTTCTGCACCAAGTTGTATTTATCCTTCCGTGTGTGGGAATCTAGATACAAATCCATTACAGATGATTGAGATCTATAAAGAAGTTAACCAGCATCCTAAGATAAAAAAAGCCTTTGTAAGTTCGGGGCTTCGTTATGATCTTATGTTTAATAAACGTTCTAAGCATAAAAAAGAGGATGAAGATTACGTTGAGCAATTAGTTACCCATCATGTGTCCGGACGACTAAAAGTGGCACCAGAACACACTGAGGATCGAGTATTAGCGCTTATGCGCAAACCAAAATTTGAACTTTTTAATACCTTTAAAGAAAAGTTTGAAGAGATTTGTGCTCGCAAAGGACTTAAACAAGAGATTATCCCATACTTTATTTCTTCCCACCCAGCCTGTGAGGCAGAAGATATGGCAGCTTTGGCCGCTAAAACAAAAGAGCTTGGCTATAAGTTAGAGCAGGTGCAAGATTTTACGCCTACGCCTATGACACTTGCAACAGTTATTTATTATTCAGGCTATCATCCTTACCATATGAAGAAAGTTAAAACCGCCATTTCTTTTGATGAGAAAAGCAAACAACGAAAATTCTTTTTTTGGTACAAAGCTGAGAATAAAAACTTTATAAAAAATTCGCTTTCTAGTATGAAGCGCTTTGATCTGACAAAACAATTGTTTGGATAGAGGTGTTATTATTCTTCTTTGTGTGAGAGATCTTCCCACTCAGCGTAAAGTCCTTCTAGTTTTTTTTCAGCATTAATAAATTCGCTGTTAAGTTCTTCGTAGCGCTCATTGAGTTCAGGGGATGAGGAGGAGAAGTCAAAAACGGCCAGATCCTGTTTTAGATTTTCAGTAATTTCCTCTTGGGTGGCAATTTCCTCTTCTATGACTTTCCAGCGTTTTTTCTCGTTATAGCTCATTTTACTTTTTTCTTGTACTGGCTCTTCTGGTTTTGGGGGAGAAGAGGCTTGCTTTTTATCAGTTTTAGATGCATCCAGTTGTTTTTCCAGTTCAAGTGCTTCTAAATAGGGTGCTACCTGGCTGTAGCCACCTTCAAATGCTTCAACTTTCTTTTCATGCACTAACCATGTCGACTGACAAATATTGTCTAAAAAGGCCCTGTCATGGCCAATAATAAGCACCGCTGCTTTGTAATTGATAAGCTCCTGCTCCAGGATTTCAATTGTTTCAATATCAAGATCGTTGGTAGGCTCATCAAAAATCCAAAGGTCTGCTGACTTTTTCATAAACATTGCGAGTTGTAATCTATTTTTTTCGCCACCGGAAAGGGTATGAATAGGGCGCTTGATTTGTTCGCGAGAAAAGAGAAAGTCTTCTAAATAAGACATGACATGTTTTTGTCTTCCATCTGCAAAGTGTACAAAGTCCTGGCCATCTCCTACGACATCAAAAGGAGTTTTATTGGGATCAAGGTTTTCTCTCTTTTGATCAAAGGTAATGATATTAATTTGGTCTAATGCTTTTCGACTCCCACCCGTTAATTGTAATTTATCTTGTAGTAGGTTGATAAGTGTCGTTTTTCCTGCTCCATTAGGTCCGATCAGAGCAATTTTATCTCCTCTGAAAATTTTAACGTTTAAGTCATCAAAGATTATTTTGTCGTTGTAGCTGAATTGCCCTTCTTTAATTTCCAATAATTGCTTAGACTGTCTACCCGAGTGAGCAAGGTTAAAATTGGCCACTTTGCGCGATCTTGCTTTTAGTTTTTGGATGTCATCTTTTATATTATGAAATCCTTCTACTCGTTTCTTTGAACGGGTTCCTCGTGCCTTGATTCCCTGTCGCATCCAAGCTAGCTCGCGGCGGTGTTTGTTTTCTAATTTATCTAAATTTTTTGCCAGCTCTTTTTCACGTTCTTCAATATAGTCTAGGTATTGTAGATAAGTTCCGCTAAAGGAATTAATTTCACCACGTTCAATGTGAATGATACGATTGGTAACATGATTTAAAAGATAGCGGTCGTGGCTGATAATCATATAAGTCGCATTGGAGTTATTTAATTCATCTTCAAACTTTTCAATGGTCTCCACGTCTAAATGGTTTGTAGGCTCATCCCATAAGATAAACTTCGCCTTTGTACTTAACCCCACTGACAACGCTATTTTTCTTTGTTCACCACCACTGAGATCTTTTACCGCAAGGTCTCTATTTTCAAACTCAAAGTAATTTAGATAGCTCAAATAAGCATTTTCAATATCCCAGCCGCCTGCCGTTTCAAATTGATCCAGCAAATTTTGTTGCTGATGAAGTAAATCCTCATTACTGTAGTCTTCAGTTAGTTTTTCTTGTATTTTTTCTAATTGCCGATGAATCTGACAAAGCTCAGGATAAAAACTTAAATAAAAATTTGAGATACTTAGATCTTCAAATCCTTCTAGTTCCAGTTCTTGAGGCACGTAAAATAAGCTGAAATTTTCGTTATTTTTATCAAATATAAAGGGAGGAGTGGATATATCAGGAATAACTTTTCCTGCTAATATATTAAAAAGCGTTGATTTCCCTTGGCCATTGAGTCCAATAAGTCCTATGCGATCACCCATATTGATTGAAAGCTTGGCCCCATTGAATATGATTTTTTGTCCAAAGGCGAGATTGATATTTTGTAGATTACAAAGAAGTGTCATGCATGCATAATAGTATAGAGTAAAAGGATGTGGCCATGGATAAATCTAAAATTCTAGATGAGTTAACGAAAAATGTGACAGTCGAACTAAATCAATTAAAAGCGTCTTATGAGGCAACGAAGGAGCTTGTTCAGAAAGGGGACATAAAGTCCGAAGGAAAGTATGATACACGCGCTACAGAGGCCAATTACCTGGCAGATGGGCAAAGACATCGTATTGCTGAGTTAGAGCAGGAACTGCAACTTTTAGAAGAAATTGATATAAAAACTACCCATGAGAATGTTTCTATAGGCTCACTAGTGGAAATAGATCTTAATGGAACTCAAAGAAAGTACTTTATCGCTCCTACCGCAGGTGGCACTATGGTTAATCTAAATGGTGAAGTCATATTGGTTATTTCTGTTTTTTCACCTATTGGGGATGCCGTTTTGGGATTGGCGAAAGAGGATGTGTTTGAAGTGGAAATTAAAGGTGATACACGAGAATACCAGGTGATTGATTTTTATTAAAATTAAATACGCACCGCAACTTCTCAAGGCAAATATATTCACGATACAATAATTATAAAAGAATGAATGAAGGTTAGTATTATGAGTAAAAGAATTGTCGAATTAAATCATCCTCTGATCGAGCATAAACTTCGTCTTCTACGAGATAAAAATACCAAAAGTGCCGTATTTAGAAGAATTGTGCATGAACTCACTGAGTTTTTAGTGATGGAAGCTACTCAAGACTTAGAGCTAACAGAGGTGGAGATTGAAACTCCTATCGCAAAAACAAAGGCTCAGCGGCTCGCTAGTCCCCCAGTTATAGTTTCTATTTTAAGGGCCGGAAATGGTATGGTGGACGGTGTATTAGATTTGTTACCTTTTTGTTCAGTAGGCTTTATTGGCCTTTATCGTGATAAACTTGATCACAATGCAGTGGAATATTATTTCAAATTACCCGAACAACCAGAAGGAAAAGATATCATCTTGGTCGACCCAATGTTGGCAACGGCCAATACAGCTATCGCGGCCATCGATCGTTTAAAGCAATCCAATGTTGGAAAGATTAAATTCTTAAATATTTTATCCAGTAAACATGGAATTGATAGAATTCACCAGACTCATCCAGATGTAGAAATTTACACTCTGAGCGCAAAAGAAGCATTAAACGACAAAGACTATCTCGTTCCGGGATTGGGAGATGCCGGAGATAGAATATTTGCCACCTTATAAGAGGACATAAATGAAGAAATTATTAATTGCATTCTTAATGCTTGGGAGTGTAAATGTACAGTCCCAATATCTGGCAAGAACGAGTCCTTTGCTTTTGGCCGTAGGTGCTTTAAACGGTGAATTTCAATATGGCATAAGTCCTAATATATCTGTGGGCGCTGGTCTTCTCCAATGGAATGTAGAAATTTTAGATGTCGAAATGAATGTTAATTCCTATCATGCTCGTCTTGATTACTGGACAGCAGGTGTTTTTCAGCAAGGATGGTATTTAAGTGGACTTGCTTTACAAAGTACGTTTGAACTGAGTTCTACTTCCTTACTTTCCTCTACTAAGTATACCGGTGAGGTGAGTGGTAGTGGCTTTGGTTTTGGGGGGGGCTACCATTGGCAGTGGGAGTCTTTCAATTTAGAGTTGGGAGCACAAATGCTAAGTTATAGCTTTGATACAACCTTAAAGTTAAAAGCAAATGATGGTACTACTAGGCAAGAAGATATTCCTGCAGGGACAGGTCTTGGTGCTGAATTTAATATGGGATGGGTATTCTAATTAGATGCTCCCTTTCTCCTTAGACTGATAGAAAAAATAATTGAAGAAGAAAAATACCGTCAAGGCTTCTTTGTCCTTGAATAAGGGGCTATTTTGGTTTGTTGATCCATCAAAACGACTATACCTACTCCCAGCTCCGTAGAGTAACCGCCCATCATTATAAAATAGCGATAACGAAACTGCACTGCCGACATAGCCAGACTTGGCATCAAATTCAGGGCGATCAAGGGTCACATCTTTTTGTTCTACCTGGTAAAAATAATCGGTTAAGTCTTCTGTCGCCCAATTCATTTTAAAACTGAGATTAAGTCGATACTCATCATCAATTCTTTGGTCTAGATCTATTTGCGGATAGAAACGCTGGCCTCTTTGTTGAGTAAATGCGAAATCAGTAGAAAAAACAAAACGTATCGGTAGCTCCAGTCTAAGGGTTTGAGTAGAAGTTTGTAGTAGTTTTATGTTAATTCTTGGGCCAACCTCTGCTAACCAGTCGAGATCATCCATACCTTCTCGCGCCTTATTGTCTTTAGAATTGGCGGGAAACGAAGCACCAAAACTTAGATCCAGATCAAGCTTTTCATTTTTAAAGAAGCGGGCCCTAGTTCCTCGTTGGTCATTTCTTAGAATATGGCCTCTATAAATAAAACTCGGCACTCCGATATAACGCCATCTTCCTTGATCTGCTCCAGGATAGTCCCGCACATATCCCATTCCCATGGCCGCCCCGAACTCATAGAGTGGCTTATTTGCCTTGCCTACTGCAGGAATAAATACTAATAAGAGAAGGAATAGTTTCATAGCTTTTATTATTACCTATAAATTGAGGAAGATGAATGAGAGAAATAACAGTTAGGGATTTTTTTAAAATTAAAGAGCATGCTGATACCTATCTGCTTGATATTCGTGAGGATTTTGAAGTACAGCTCGCCAGTATTGGAGGAAATCATATTCCTATGGGGCAATTACAAGAGCATCTTACTCAGTTGCCGCGAGATAGAGACATTTATATCATCTGTCATCATGGCATACGTAGCTTTCACGTTTGTCATTATTTGCAATCTTTGGGGCTTGATAATGTAGTCAATATTATTGGTGGGATTGATGCATGGTCGAGAGAAGTCGATCCTCAGTTACCCATATATTAAGCAATTTCTTTATAATTATCGATAATGATCATTTTACGGCAAGCTGAATTAGAGCATAGAACCATTTCTTGCTTATAGCTTTTGGCAAAGACGTTTACTTCATTGCAGTGAGGGCAATTGAATTCATAAAATAGCAGCTTAGAATCGCTTTTTACAATGGTTCGCAGTGCTGCTTCTGAATGGTTTTTATTGCTGTCTTTTTTATTCATATAATGTTCTATCTTACCATGGTAACGGTCCTTACGTTTGTCAGCCTAAATGAAAAAGAACTTAATTTAGTTGAGAATTTATTCTGAGAACAAATAATATGCTTTTATTTAGACAGTCTTAAGATCTATACAATTAAGGAAAAATATTTTATGTTGGCCAAATAAATTATATAAAATTTAAAGGAAAATACTTGTTTTGCTTATCAAAGATAGTTACCAGTGATCAAAAGGGAGTACACGATAGTTTAGGGGATCTGGTAAAGAAAAATAAAGCTTCAGTTTTTCGTAAACCTTTTTCCACCGAAAGTCTTAAATGTTTTTGCGAAATTGAGCAATGGATTGAGAGCAAACTAAATAGGTCAATTGTTCTGGACTTAGGATGCGGGGTAGGAGAAAGCACTTACCACTTGGCCTTAAAATATACGCAGAGTTTGGTGATCGGCATAGATAAATCGCAAGACCGCATTTTGCGTAAGAATAAATTTAAACAAAACTTACCAGATAATTGCTTTATAGTACGAGGAGATATTATTGATCTTTTACGACTTTTTAAAGAGCAGCAAAATAAATATCAATTTACAAAAATATATATACTTTATCCCAATCCTTATCCCAAGCAGAAGCATCTTAAACTTAGATGGCACGGACATTCAATCTTTAAAACTATGATGGGTATGGGAGCGGCCATCGAAGTCAGATCTAACTGGAATACTTATGTGGAAGAGTTCGAGTTTGCAGCTCAGTTGTATGACAGTTGGGAATCAAAGCTTGAGGAGTTTGTACCGGAAAAAACGGTCACTCCATTCGAACGCAAATATCATCACTCAGAGCATCGTTTGTTTAGACTTCAATTATTCAAGCGTTAAAGCTTAAAATTTGAGTTTATATCAAATTGCATATGTGATTAGCTGATATTTATTCTGCTTAAGAGAAAAGCATTTCATTTATTACCATTCCCCTTTAAAATATTATTTATAAAAAAAATCTGGGGATCACATGGATAATAATGCTTTGCTAAGTGAATTTTTAGTTGAATCTTTTGAAAATTTAAATTCTATAAATAACGATTTAACCAAAATAGAAAAAAATCCAGATGATAAGGAACTGCTTAATAAGATTTATCGTACCGTTCATACCATGAAGGGATCTGCCAGTTTCTTAGGCTATAAAGTATTACAAGAACTTACTCATTGTGCTGAAAATTTATTGGACGAATTGCGAGAAAATAAAATCCTGCTTAATTCAACGATTGTAGATGTGCTTTTTCAAACATTTGATTTGAGTAATGATATTTTAAAAAATCTTGAGTCCTCTGGAGAAGAAGGGAATGTTAATACAAAAGAAAATGTACAAGCATTGGAACAATTGCTTCACCCATTAGGTAAGCAAGAATCTAATACTATACAGAACGACAATGCCTTGTCACCGGCCTTGAGCGAAGACCCCGAGTTAGAGTCTCTCATTCGTACACATAAAGAAGTCATCACCGACGCCTCATCTAAAGAGGCAACAGCTAGTGTGGAAACTGAAGGCGTTTCATCTGCGGCGTTGGATTCTCTAAAAGAGTTAGTAGGCGAAGGAAAAATGGATGCACATATATTGGATGAATTTAGCGAGTCTAAGGATGTGAATAATGATACCAATGAAGAAGAGCAACTATCAAGTGCGGCACTGGAGTCACTAAAGGAGCTTGTGGGTGAAGGCAAGGTAGATGCCAGTCTATTGGATGAATTTAGCGAGTCTAAGGATGTGAATAATGAAGCCAATGAAGAAGAGCAATTATCAAGTGCGGCGCTGGAGTCACTAAAGGAGCTTGTGGGAGAGGGCAAAGTAGATGCCACGACAACACAAACTCAGTCTAAAATGCCTTCTGAAAATGAAGGAAAAACAAGCATTGCAGATTCTTTTGTCCGGGTCAATGTAAAGATACTTGATAAAATTATGAATATTGTTGGAGAGTTGGTTCTTAATCGTAATCAAATTATTCAGTATTCTAATCACAATCCTGACCAGGAACTTAACCGTTTGTCACAACAGTTGAGTGTGATCACTTCTGAACTGCAGAGTCAAGTTATGTCTACTCGAATGCAGCAGATTGGTTCAATTCTAACTAAATTTGAGCGATTGGTTAGAGATTTTTCTCGTACTAGTGGTAAAAAAGTAAAATTAAAACTCTCAGGAGAGGGAACTGAATTAGACAAAACCCTTATTGAGGCCATTAAAGATCCTCTGGTGCACATCATTCGCAATGCATGTGATCATGGAATCGAATCTGTAGAAGAACGTGAAACTAGTAATAAACCAGCCGATGGAACAATTCATATAAAATCCTATAACGAAAGTGGACAGGTGATAATTGAAATCGTAGATGATGGAAGAGGCTTGGATCCCAATAAAATTGCAGCTAAGGCAATTGAAAAGGGTATTATTAACCAGGATGAACTTGAGCAACTGTCTGAGAATCAAATTCTTATGTTGATCTTCGCTCCTGGATTTTCTACCGCAGGAAAAATCACTAATATTTCTGGTCGTGGGGTAGGAATGGATGTTGTTAGGACTAATATTGAAAAAATTGGTGGTTCTGTGACTATTTGTTCAGAGTTAGGTAAAGGCACAACTTTTAAGTTAAGGATTCCGCTAACATTAGCGATAGTTCCGGCTTTAATAATTAAGAGCTCTGAGCAGTCATTCGCAATTCCGCAATTAAACCTAGTTGAGTTAGTTCGTCTAGAAACAGATGCCGAGAAGGCCCAAATTGAAAAAGTACAGGAATATGAGTTTTTAAAGTTAAGAGGCCGTTTAACACCAGTCTTTAATTTAGATCAGAACTTACTTTTGGAACAAGTAAAACAAAATGATATGGCAATGCAAGAGTTGACCGGAGATTGCGTAGGGCGAGAAAAAATTGAGTCTAAGAATATCATACAAAATATAGATGATGCGATTAATATTGTTATATTACAGGCTGAGGATACAGTTTTCGGTATTATTGTTAACAGTATTTTAGATACGGAAGAAATTGTTGTGAAGCCATTAAATAGCGGCTTAAAACACTTGGGGCTATTTGGTGGTGCAACTATTATGGGAGATGGCAAAGTGGCCCTTATTCTGGATGCCTTGGGCTTTTTAAATACGGTGAGTGCAAATCGAAGTAAAGTTATGGATGCATCTCAGGGGCCATCAAATCTTGCTGAAGAAGAGATAAATATCGGCAAAGATTTTCAAGAAAATTTACTTTTTACGCTTTATGATGATCGGGAGTATGCTGTACCTCTTTCTCTTGTTTCTCGTTTAGAAGAGTTTAATTTCTCTCAAATTGAAATGACGGGAGACCAGCCTATTGTTAGATATTCAGATGCTCCAATGCCTCTTATAAACTTAGAAAAAAGTTTACATTTAAAGGCTAAGTCTATTTTGGATATTGTAGATAGCAAAAAAGAAGGCACCATTTCTTGTATTGTAACGACCATAAGAGGTAAGAATTACGGAATTATTGTTAAGAAGGTATTGGACATCTCTATAGATAATACGGCCATTGATGGAACAGCTGTTGATCGTGAAGGCATATTGGGTACAGTATTTATTAATGAAAAAACAGTGTCGCTAATAGATCTATATAAGATTATAGAGTCTCAAAACTTAGGTGGTAAGGGAGAGGTTAGACCCGTTATAGAAGGTGCTGCTAAAAATAAAAAAATCTTAATTGTTGATGATTCTCCTATGTATAGAAAAATTGAAGCCGACTTATTAAGTAAAGCCGGTTATAAGGTTGAAACAGCCAGTAACGGAGAAGAAGGGTTTATAAAATTTGGACAAGGTGGTTATGATCTCATTTTGACAGATATAGAGATGCCGAAGTTAACAGGTTATGAGCTGGCCTCAAAAATAAGAACAGAGTTGAAAAATCAGGACATTCCTATTGTGGCATTATCAACCAGGGTTTCTGAAAATGATCAACTTAAAGGAAGAGAAAGTGGCTTTAACTACCATTTAGAGAAGCTAAAAAACGACGAGGTGATCGACGTTATCAATAATATTTTAGTTGGGAAATAAAGTATGGAAATAGCAAAAGAAGTAAAACAGTATTGTGGATTTAAAGTCGCAGGTGAGGAATATGCGATCCCCGTTATGGAAGTTCAAGAAGTAATCAAACCCCAGGTTGTCACTCCTATCCCCTTAGCTCAAGAGCAGATACGCGGTCTTATTAATTTAAGAGGGCAGATTGTTACTTGTTTAAGTTTGAGAAAACTATTTAAACAAAATGAAGATCTTTCCCAAGATTATATGAATATTATTGTTCAGGGAGAAGGTGGACTCTTTTCTCTTATTGTTGATGAAGTTACCGATATCATAGATGTTTCGCAGGAAAATCTGGAACCCACTCCGGGAACGATCAACGCTAATCTTAAAAAATATGTGGATAAAATATATAAACGACCTCAAGGTTTAGTTATCATTCTCAATATAAAAGAACTATTAAATTTAAAGACGTCTGCAGAAGGCAATTGATGAAAGTATTGGTAATTGATGATTCAGTTGTATTTCGTTCCGCGATAAAAACTGCCTTACTTAACAGTGGCGATATCGATGAGGTGGATATTGCGGCCAATGGAAAAATTGCCATTGATAAATTAAAGCAGAATCATTTTGATGCAGTTACTTTGGATATAGAGATGCCTGTTATGGATGGGATAGAAACGGCAACACAAATTAGGACCTTTAATCAGGATATTCCAATTATTGTGTTTAGTGCACAAAATCCTAATGCTGCCGGTAAAACGATTATGGCCTTACAAAAAGGGGCAAGTGATTTTGTACAAAAAATCCAAGGAAGTCATGATGTAAATGAGAATTTAAAAATGATTGAAGTAGAACTTGTACCAAGGCTTAAGGCATTATTGGGGAGAAGGGAAGTTAAAGATAGGAAGGCCATAAGAACAGTAAAAGCTTTAAAAAGTTCTGAGTTCCTTGCTTCATTAGTTTGTATTGCATCTTCAACCGGTGGACCTGATATGTTAATGAAAGTTTTTGCTGGTTTAGAAAAACTTCGCACACCCATTCTTTTAGTGCAACATATGCCTCCTCTTTTTACAACTCAATTAGCGGATGTGCTAAATGCGATAGGTAAAAATACTGTAGTAGAAGCCAAATCAGGAGATTATCTTGAGCCCGGAATTTGTTATCTGGCGCCGGGAGATTACCATATGGAGATCGTAAAAACTGAAGATGCTAGATATCAAATACAGTTACAACAGGGTGATAAGGTTTGTTATGTCCGTCCTGCGGCCGACGTCACATTCAAATCTGTGGCCAGTGTTTATCATGGCAATGTGGCCAGTTTTGTTTTCACTGGTATGGGACAAGATGGTCTGGAAGGTTGTAAGGCGCTTAAGCAAAAAAATGCATTAGTGGTGATTCAAGATCAAGCTTCAAGTGTCGTATGGGGCATGCCAGGTGCTATATATGCAGAAGAGATTCAAGATGAGATTTTGGATCCTGAAAATATAATTAAAGCGATAAATAGAGTTGCTAGGTAGAGGTTATGATGAAATTTTTGTTTGTAGCTGTTGTAAGAGAGGGGGTGGTTAATGGAACCAATTAGAACTGAAGTGTATAAATATTTTGCTGATTATGTGTTTAAGCGAACTGGAATATTTTATGAAGAAAAAGATTATTACCGTTTAGATAAACGTATTAATGACATGATGAAAAAATTTGAACTAAGTACTCCTGAAGAGCTGTATCAAAAATTCAAAAATGCAGCAACTCAGGAGATGGAAAAGTATCTAGTAGATATTTGCACAAATAATGAGACTTATTTCTTTC